>DAIUDK010000134.1:8135-15419 GCA_036845725.1 Chloroflexota bacterium | reverse complement strand
TCTTCTGCGCGTAGTACGTATAGTCGCCCGCGTATTCAGTTAGGTTGGCGTCCTCTAGCTCGACGATGCGGTCGGCGATGCGGTTGAGGAAGTAGCGGTCGTGCGAGATAACGAGCACCGTCCCTTCGAACTCCTCGAGCGCCTGTTCCAGCACCTCGCACGACGGCAGATCGAGGTTGTTCGTCGGCTCGTCGAGCAGCAGGAAGTTGGCGTCCGAAAGCATCAGCTTGGCGAGCTGCAAGCGGCTGCGCTCCCCGCCGGAGAGCGTAGAGACCGTGTCTCGCGTCCGCTCGTAGGGGAACAGAAAGCGCCGCAGGAAGTTCACCGCCGCGTGCTCCGACATCGACTTCGCGTCCCAGATTTCCTCGATCAGCGTGCGCTGCAGATCGAGCGTTTCATGCTGCTGTGCGTAGTAGCCGACTCGCACGCTGGGTCCGACCTTGATTACGCCGCCCGTCGGCTCCTCTTGCCCCAGGATGCAGCGAAACAGCACGCTCTTGCCGCTCCCGTTTGCGCCGATGAGGCCCACGCGCTCCCCGCGCCAGATCAGCAGGCTCAGGCCGAGCAGTACGATTTTGTCCTCGGTTTCCGTGCCACGCGGGGCGAAAATCTTGTCGAGGTTGGCGATATCCAGCACTTTGTTCGAACCGCGCCAGCCGTTCAGTTCCAGCCCCATTTTCTCGCGCTCGAAGATGGGTTTTTCGATCTTGTCCATTTTATCCAGCATCTTTTGCCGCGAACGGGCCTGGCGGATGTGGCGCTCATCGATGACGATGCTGGCCCAGTACTCGAAGCGCGCAATCGCCGCCTCGATGCGGGTGATTTCCTTCTGCTGCGCGGCGTAAAGCTGTTGCTGGCGCAGCAGGCGCAATTGCTTCTCGGTGGAATAGGCCGAGTAGTTGCCCTGGTACAGCGTGAGTTTGCGGTCTTCGAGTTCGGCGATGTGCTCCGCCACCTCGTCCAGCAGATAGCGGTCGTGCGAGACGATGATGACCGTTCCGGCGAAGCCGTGGATAAAGCGTTCCAGGTAGACCTTGCCCGCCAGATCGAGGTGATTGTCGGGTTCGTCGAGCAGCAGCAGATCGCACTGGATGGCGAGCAATTGCGCCAGGCCGAGCATCTTCTTCTGCCCGCCGGAAAGCACCGCCACGGCCTTGTCGAAGTCGGTCTCGGCAAATCCGACGGTCTGCAACGCCTGCTTGACGCTGCTCTCGTAGCGGTAGCCGTCCAACTGCTCGTAGGCTTCCTGCGCGCGGGTATGCGCCGCCATCACGCGCGCGAACTCGCGCTCGTCCTCGTAGACGGCGGGATCGCTCATGCGCGTTTCCAGGCGGCGCATCTCGGCTTCGAGGCGGTGGATGTCGGCGTTGGCGCTCAGAGCGGCTTCCCACACCGTCGCCGGACCACCTTTTTCGACGGGGACGAAGCGCGGTTCCTGGGCCAGGTAGCCGATGCGCGTTTTGTGACGGACGAGGTAGCCGCTGTCGGGCTGCAACTCACCCGCGATCAGCCGCAGCAGCGTGGACTTTCCCGCGCCGTTCGGGCCGACCAGGCCGATCTTCTGCCCGGCTTGAATCTCCCACGAGAGATTGTCCAGCACCAACAGCGGCCCGTGGTGATAGGTGACTTTATCGACATTGACGATGATCTGACTCATTGTGCTTCCTCCTGTAAATATACCATTAGATTCGTGGTAGAATCTTATTCGCGGTGGGAGTCTCGCGTGCGCGGTACAGGAAGGTGGTCAGGAGAAAACAAAAAGCCGCAGACGCGAGCGCGCCCACGGCTCTGAACTAACAAACGGATGAAATGCAAGTGTTGTTCGCAGGCGCACCTAAAAACGGTGCGCTGCACTGAAACAGACGACGCCTCTTAGCATCAAAGCTGACTGTCCAATCGAAAAGCGAATCATAGTTTTACCTGCCTTTACAAAAGAGAGTATACCACGAAGTTGAAAATAAGCGAATGGGCGAATCAGCAAATGGGCGAATAAAGAATCAGCGAATGGGGTATAAAGTCATTGCTCGTATCGTGCATCTTGCCTTTTACCCCCTACTTCCTACTTCCTACTTCTTACTCCCTACTTCCTACTTCTTACTCCCTGCATCTTGCATCCTACCTCCTTACAAGTACAATGTCGATGCGATGACACAGGACTTGGCTGATTCACAATGAGTCGATACTTTATTCCAGCACGCGAAACGCGCGTTGAGATCGTGGTCGTCAACTCGCGCTTTATTGCGACGGCGGCGCCGGTCTTCAGCGTGGACGAGGCGAAGGCGTTTGTGGCGCGCATCCGGGCCGAGTTTGCCGACGCCTCTCACAACGTCCCGGCGTTTGTGGTGGGGCACGGCAGCTCGGTGATTGCGCATTGTGGCGACGACGGCGAACCTTCCGGGACGGCGGGTCGCCCGGCGCTGGCGGTGTTGCAGGGCAGCGATCTGGGCGACGCGGCGGTGGTCGTGACGCGCTACTTCGGCGGGACGAAACTCGGCACGGGCGGCCTGGTGCGGGCGTACAGCGAGGCTGTCCGCGAGGTGCTGCGCGCGCTGCCGCTGGCGGAGCGTGTCCCCACGCACACGGCTATGGTCGCCGTCCCGTACAACCTGTTCGAACCGGCGCGCTTGCTCGTGGCCGAGCATCGTGGCGAAATCCTGGACGAGGACTTCGCCGGGGATGTGACGTTGACCGTGCGCTTTGCCGTGGAGCGTTTCCCGGCGTTCCAGGCGGCGCTGCAGGAACTTTCCGCCGGACGGGTGGCGGCGGAGATCGTCGAGACCGATGATGCGACGATTATGCCGGTGGGGAAAAGTCTGTCAGTGTAAGGCTTGCCGACCGCGAATTAGGGAACGAATAAACGAATTCGGGCCTTGGATCAACTAAAAACGCGCGTTAACCAGGCATCTATTCGTTTATTCGTTGAAGATTCGTGGTCGGCCTGTGCCGTGGTTTACTTTAATAGGAGGTGTGTCGTGAGCCGTAAATTCGCATTTGTGTTGCTGTTGATCGCGTTGTTGTCAGGCGTGGGGAGTGTGCAGGCTGCGCCTCGGGCCGGGCAGACCTATTACGTTTCCAGTTCCACCGGCAATGACGGCAACAATGGCCTTTCCGAGGGCGCGCCCTTCGCCACCGTGAGCAAGGTCAACGGCTTGAATTTGCAGCCCGGCGACAGCGTCTTGTTCAAGTGCGGCGACGTGTGGCGCGCCGACCCGCTCATCATCAGGCGGTCTGGCGTGGCAGGGTCTCCGATCACGTTTGGGACGTATCCGGCGGGGTGCGCGGACAAGCCCGTGCTTTCCGGCGCGCAACCGATTACGGGCTGGACACTGTCGGGCGGCGCCGTCTACGTGGCGAATCTGGCGACGGGCGCCAACGCCGGGAAGTTCGCGCACGGCGTCAACCAGCTTTTCCGCGGCGACGCGCGCTTGCCGATGGGCCGCTGGCCCAACCTCGACGCGGGTGACGCCGGATATGCGACGATCGATGCACAGCCGGGCGCGGCGCAGTTCCGCGACGGCGCGCTGCCCGCCGTGGATTGGCGCGGCGCGGTCGCCCACATTCGCGGGATGCGTTGGTATATCCTCAACCGCGCAGTGACCGGTGTCTCCGGGACCACGCTCACGCTGGGCGCAAATCTCGATTGTTGGGGTGGAAATTGTACCGGCTGGGGCTATTTCCTCAACAATCACCGCGCCACACTGGATCGCGAAGGCGAGTGGTACTACGATGCAGCGGCGCGGCAGGTCTATCTCTACACTACAGGTGGTGCGCCAGCCGACGGTGAGGTCGAAGGCTCCGTTGTGCTTGAGGACGACGATCGCTCGTGGGGCGGCATCACGTTGGGAAAGGATTTGGAAGAGCCGGGTATCGCTTACGTCGTCGTTGAGAACCTCGACGTCCGGCGCTGGTTTCGTCACGGCATTGCCACGCCGACCAACCACGCCCATTACGAAAACCACCATGTCACGCTGCAAAACAACACGATCTCGGATGTGGACGGTATGGGGATCAATCTGATGTCGTGGGTGTGGGATGCAGAGGATGGCCGGCCGGATGGGTGGCGCGGCGGTTACACGATGACTGTTGATGGGAACATCATCGATACGGCCAATCGTATGGGGATCAACCTGTGCAGCCGGAACTCAACCATCAGCGACAACGTCATCCGCAATGTGGGGCTGATCGCCAACCTGGGCGCGGCGGGGATGGGCTGCGACTTCGATGACGGCGGCGGGCAGTGCACCGAAGACGGCGACGGCATCCGCATCAAGGTGGACGAGGCTGCCGACTCCGCCAATAACAACACCATCGCGCGCAACCGGCTGGAGCGCATTGCTCACAACGGCATCGACGTGTTCGGTTATGCGAACGTTTTCGAGCAAAACGTCATCCACGAAGCGTGTTACGCCAAGGGCGATTGCGGCGGCGTGCGGACGTATGGCCGGCTCAATTTCGGCGCTACCCCGGTGTATCAGTTGGCGTTCCGCTCCAACATCGTTGTAGACACGCCCGGTAACACCGACGGCTGCCACGACGACTACAAGGCGCTTTTTGGGTTTGGTCTATACATCGACAACTATTCGCGGGACGTGCTTCTCGAAGGGAATACAGTGATCGATTCGACGGCAGCCGGTATTTTGTACCAACATTCCACCGGCACGGCGCGGAACAATGTTCTCTATAATAACAGCGCCGGTACACTGGGGGCCTCACAAGTCGCTTTGGCCGAGAGCGATACACGCGTCAATCTTCAAGGGAATGTCCTCTTTGCACTAAAATCGACCGCGCGGACCTTGTCTGGCGCGCGTGCGAACCTCACTGCATCCGACTACAACGACTTTTTCCATCCTTACGTCGCCAAACATATCTCGGTGAATGGAAGTAAGACGCTGGCGGAATGGCGGAGTTACAGCGGGCTGGATGCGCATTCACACGAGACGTGGTACACCCAGGCTGCCGGTGAACCGCCGCGCTCGCGCATCTTCTACAACGATACGGCTGTTGGGCAAACCATCGACTTGGGCTACACCAGCTATTTTGATCTCCGGCAGAACGTCGTGGTTGGCAGTTTGTACCTCTCGCCGTTCACCTCGCAAGTGTTGATTGCCTCCGCCGATGTGCCCGATCTTGTCTTGACGATGGCGCTGGACGGCCCTGGGACGGTGATCTCCAACATGCCCTTGACGTACACCCTCACGCTTGCCAATCAGGGCACGTACACCGCTACGGCCGTCGTCCTCACCCACACGGTTCCGGTGTTGCTCGTCGACCCTATGTGGGATGCCGGTGGGGCGTTGGCGAGCGCGGTAGCCCGGCTTGGCTCGTCTTTCGTCTGGGACGTCCCCGATTTGCCGCCGGACGCCGTGGGAACGATAACGATGACTACGGCGTATGCAAGTAGCCTGTTGCTGGATCAGCCCATCGCACTCAGAGCGACCGTATACACGCCTGTCACAGAGGCGAACCTGGCTAACAACACCGCGTGGTTGGCGCTGGGGGAGTGGCGCAAGGTCTTCTTGCCGCTTGTGATGCGCCATTATTGACTGGGGTATGTCACACACAAACCCTTAGCGTTCGTAAAAGTATAACTTCCCGAAAGCTGTGGCCGGTCTCCGACCGCGCCACCGCAGGGTAGGGCCGCGTTGGAGGAGGCAAACCATGAAAAACAAGGTCTGGGCGTGTGTGGAAATCCTGGGTGTATACATTGTTATGCGGCTGTTGGGGCAGGCGGTCCGCTCAACCGGTTTGATGGATGCCCAGGTCCATTTGCTCGGCTGGTCATACACCGGTGGGCTGATCCAAATGGGCGTGCCGCTGCTGGTGATCTGGCTCACCCGGCGGCGCTGGGCCGACTACGGCGTGACACTGGCGGGCTGGCAGAACAACCTGGATGTTGGCATCAAGGCGTACCTTGTGCGGATCATCCCTTATGTGCTCGGAATCGGCGGCGCGATGTTGCTGAAGCTCGACTATCGTATGCTGCCCGGCGGGTTGCTGGTGGCTCTAGCGGAGATGCTGGGGATTGCCGTGATGCTGTGGGTGCTGCGCCGCCAATCGGAGGAGAAGGCGCTGGCGTCGGTACGTAGCAATGTGATTGCGCTGGTTGTGCTGTTACCCCTTCCCATTCTGGTCGGACTGGCGATGCGCCGTCTGACTTTAATTGTCGTTTCCACGGTGGTCTGGCAGTTCGTCTTTTCTGGCTTCGGCGAGGAGATTTTCATGCGCGGTTACGTGCAGGGCCGGCTAAACCAGGCGTTTGGCCGCTCGTGGACGGTTTTCGGCGTGCAGTGTGGGCCGGGATTGCTGATCGCGTCGTTGCTGTTTGGGTTGCTCCATGCGTTCAACACCTACAATCCGGCTGCCGGTGAATACACGCTCGCGTGGGGGTGGGCGCTCTTCACCGTCTTCGGTGGTCTCTTCTTCGGCCTGATCCGCGAGAAGACAGGCAGCCTGCTCGGCTGCGGTATCGCGCACGGTCTACCCGACGCCGTCGGCGAAGCGCTGGCGAAGGTTATGGGATGGGCGCTGTGAAATGCCTCCTCGGTCGTTATCACCGCTTTTTGGGGACACGGATTAACACGGAAAGCACGGATTTTTCCATATGTTGTTTATTTACAGACTCTTAGGGTCTGGGAGACCCTAAGAGTCTGTTGTGGATGCGTCAAAGAGGTTCCCACACTTCTGCCAGAACAAACGCATGACTGAGATAACGGGCCGCCGCCAGACGATTGCCCCCGTCGGCCACGATGTAGCGATTCCCGGATTTGTAAGCCGTGACGGGCGTCATATCGTCGCCTTCGAGCCTGCGATAGACCTCTCTCTCTGAGCCGGGGAACAGAATGTCCCAGACGTTGTACAGGATATCCCGGAGACTGAGGCGGCTTTCCTCTTTAGCCTCGGCGATCTCATGCAGCGCGATGTAGCGCAAACCCAGGTATGTACACTGCGCCGTATCGGGCAGCGTTGTCTGTTTGCACGCTATGGCCGCCGTTCTTAGGGCGGGGCAGATGACGTTGTTCTGCGAGCCGACGTTGCTCTGCAAGCCGACGTTGCTCTGCAAGCTATGGATCATTCTCGTTGTTGTCATTTTTTCACCTTTCCTTCCTTGGTGGTCGCTATTCTTGCAACCGGTTGCATTACGGGTCAAAAAAAACGCCAGTAGACTGGCTCAGTGCCCTTGTGAGGGTTCGGAAACCCTCACAAGGGTAAAAAGATCATTAGGGTAAAAGGCCACTATGCCGATTCCCGGACGACCAGCTTTGCCGGGATGGTCACGTTCGTCAC
>DAIUDK010000134.1:0-8035 GCA_036845725.1 Chloroflexota bacterium | reverse complement strand
CCCGCTTGGCAGCAGACTCGCTTGTCCAGTCGCCATAGCTGACCAGGTCCGGTTCGACTTTCTGCCCGCCTTCTTGCAGCGCGGCGGCGTAGCCGTCATACCGTCTTTGCACCTCGGCTTCGAAGTCCGGGCCGCCCAGAAAGGCGATGTGACGTCTGCCTGTCTGCAGAAAGTGCCCGGCTGCCAGCCTTCCGCCGCCGAAATTGTCGCCGTTGACGGAACAATAGCTTTGATTGGGCAACGGCGTCCCCCACACGATAAACGGCGCCTGCATCTTGACCAGCGAGTCGATGTGGTGTTTCTTCCGCGTGGAAGTCAACAGAATGAAGCCATCCACCCGGCCGGTATCGAGATATTGGTGGGGCCAGTTGGGATCGTGCGGATTGATGTTGGCCACGAGCATATCGTAATGAAAGTTCGATAACGTGTTCGTAATCGCGCCGAGAATCTCCAACAGAAAGAGATCGTTGACCGAGAAGCACTCGTCGTATTGGTGCGCGTGCACCACAAACGCAATCGTGCGGCTTCGCTGGCGGCTGAGACGGCTGGCCGAGACGTTGATCTGGAAGTTGTGCTCCTTGGCCACGGCGAGAATCCGCGCTTTCGTTTCCGCGCTGATCAGCGGGCTATCGTTCAACGCGCGCGACACCGTCGACTTGGACACCCCTGCCAGCCGGGCGATATCGGCGATCGTTTGGACGGTTTTTGCGTTCATCTGGTTCCTCGTGACTATGTTCCTTGCAACCGGTTGCATTATCATTATACGGGATATCGGTGTTTTTGTCAAGAGGGAATTTTGGGCAGGGGGCGTGGAATGTTCCCGTTTAGCGATAAGGAAGTGGGCCTTGGAGGGCGGCGATAAGGCGGGTAAACTCGCGCTCTGCCCGTTGCGGGTGCGCCAGATCGAGGGTGGTCAACATACTCAGGTGTGTTGGCAGGCGGTTTGTCTCCAGCGGGCCGAACTGTACCGGCAGCAGGCGGTAGCTCCGTTCCAGCAGCCCCAATGTTTGCGCCAGTGTGGCTTCAAATTCAGAGATGGCGTCGGCCAGGTAATTCTCCGACAGCACTACCACCGTGCGTTTGGCAGCCCGAATACCGCGTTCTACATTCACGACTCGTGCTACGCCGGGTTGTTCCACGTCTCCGGAAACCGCCACGCGCAATCCTGCCGCCAGCAGCCGGGGCTGAAGCGTCTCCCACACCCAGGCGGCGTCGGGGTCCCGATCGGCGTAACTGATGTAGGCATCGTAGCGGAAGCCCGTCTCGTCGCGGGCTACGTAGCCTTTTTGTCCGCCCAGGTAGAGCGCGAGCGGAAAATTTTCTTCCACCTCGGCTTTGAAGACGGGATGTTGTTGCGGGCACGCGGCGGTGACGCGCGGTTGCAGGTATTCGAACAGGTCGAACAGGCGGATGAAGCCATCGTCGCTGGATACGCCGCCCGACAATCCGGCCAAAAGTTCTTGCGTAAAAAGGCTGTTTTTTGCGCCGGACAGCGCCCACGAAATCTCGTCGCTGCGCGAGGAGGCCAGGATCACCCGGCCGCGCCCGGCCACGAGTGCGTCGTAGTAGGCGTGCGGCAGCCCGGTTTTGAACGTGGGGCCGGCGGTCTTCGGCGCGCCGATGCCGCCGGCATGGCAGCAATCCAGCGCCACCAGCACCTTCTGTGCCGGGAGAGCGCGTAGCGCGGCGGTGAACTCTGCTCCGGAGAGCGCGGTGGCGGCCAACTGTGCTTCCGGACCGGCGCGGGTGTCTACGGGGAGCAGATATTCGCCGGCAGCGGGACCAGCTTCAATCCGCCCTCCATGTCCGGAGAAGTAGAGGAACACGCAACTCTCCGGCGTGGTTCGCTGTGCCAGCGCAGCCAATTCTGCCAGCAGACGGGCGCGGGTGGCGTCTTCGTCGAGTAATACGCGGACGTTTTCGCATGGGTAGCCACAGCGGTTTGTATCTTGGAGCAGGGCGGCGAGCGCATCGACGTCGTTGCAGACAACCGGCGGGAGGGCGGATATGTGCCGGTACTTCGCAACGCCAATCAACAAAGCGTGAGCGTTCAACATGGCAGATAAAACCCACTTTCAGCCGCGCTTAGCGGATCGGGCAACTGAAAAGCACGCGCAGCCAGCGATAGTAGGGCGTGTTTGCTCTGGCCCATGCACGGCAGTCGGCGGTGCGATCACTACCCACCGGCCCTATCCCATCTTTCGTGAGGACAATCCAGAGGGAGTAATGTCCCGCATCGGCCGGCATAAGCGCGAATGTAAGTCCTGTGGTGTAACAATTCCGGATACGGCTTGGAGCGCTTATGAAATAAAGATCGTCGATAGCAAGGGGATAACGTTGCCCGGCGCCGGTCTCGATCCACAGGGTGACGGTGGTTTCGAGAGCCGTGGGATCCAAAACGTCGAGGGGAGTGCTTGTGCAATAGGATTGTGGGAAGAGCGTATCCATGGGCAAACTATCGGTGAACGTCAAGTTCGTCAAAACGCTTGCCTGTCCCCCGATTTCCACCAGCCGGTAAGTGGATGGCGTGGAGGGGACTCCCAGAAGGATCGGCGCCGGCGAGGTATTCAACACGGCTGCGAGTAACTCCTGCGTCGTGCTGAACGCGCGGATGGCATCCACGGCGGAGAGAGGGTAGGTGACTTTACGCCCAAGTTGCAAGGGCGCGTCATCGACCAATGACCAGCGTTTTTCGTCCGACGTCGCGTCGTAGGCGAAAAAGCTCTCGATCGTTACCGCGCCGGTGGGGAGTGACGGGATGGCCGGGCCAGGCAAGCAAATGCGCTGGCCGATGTAGATGCGATGGGGATTGGCGATGCGCCCGGCATTGAGCGCCAAGAGGTGTTCGACTGTGGTCTGGTTGCGGCGCGCGATGCTGTACAGTGTGTCCCCCGGTTGTACCACGTAGCTGACCGGGCATAAGGCTTGTGTCTGCGCAACCGGCGGGCGCAAGAGCAGCCAGGCGCATAAACTCAACAGCAGGATCCCCACCTGGAAAAGAACTCGTTTTAGGGTCATGATAAACCTCCTTTGTTAGCGGGTTGTTACATGGCACGTAGCCGGGATTTTCTCTTGCCTTTTATGGTATCGAGGTCCATTGCCAACCGTTCTGGGTTGAATGACCGGTATGCAGCGCGCCGTCGGCGGTACCAACGATCAACTGGTTGTCTGTGATTGTCAATGCGGTTACGGCGGAGGTAGGGAATATGTGTGTTGCGGTTGTGTTTGCCACCCGCCACACCCCGTCCGTCGTTCCGGCGTAGAGTGTCTTGGAATTGCCCGCCAATCGCAAAACGGCTCGATCGTCCAGCATTTGGCCGTCAATACGCTGCCAGTCATTGTTGTTGTCGTCGAACTGCCAGATGCCATGGGCTAACGTGCCAACGCATAGTTTTCCTTTCCAGACCAACAGCGCGGTGCTGCTGGCGTCTGGCATAGTGGGTAGAATGGGGCGCGCCTCAAAATCGGCATTTGGAAAATCCAAGGGCCGCATAAGCGGGCTTGCCATGTTGACGAGGCATAGCGCGGGATTATGGGCGCCGTTTTGGAGTACGGGGTCATGAATGGTAAGTTGGAGGGTCAAGCCGGCGCGGGTAATGGCGATCTCGCCTTTCTTGGTGTCACTGCGTCCCCATTCTTGCCATGCGTCGTTTTCTGTCCAGTGCCATATTCTTCCCGCCGTGCCTACGTACAATGTATCCTGATAGACGCTCAAACAGAGTGGAATCTCGGTGGACGGCCAGCCGAGGTCTTCCCATCCCTGAGCCGTTTCGCGCCAAAGGCCATCCTTTTCTGTCGCCACAAAGAGCGTCGCCGCAGCGGCAAGCGCAGTTACTCCTGGCGCTGTAAACGCCGGGAGCGCTTGCTGTTGCCAGTTTGCCCCGGTGTGCGTGTAAAGCTTCAACCCCGCGTCGCTTCCGGCCCAGAGCCGGACCTCCCCTTGCACATTCGTGGTTTTTGCCAACGCCTGGATACCGCGCCCGGCCAGGATTCCTCGCCGGGCAAAACACGCAATAGCCTGGTCGATGATGTCGGACGCGCAACCCTGCTGCTCCATACAATCGAGCAGCGCCTCGGCGACATGCTCGAAGCTGGACGAGAACCCGTGAACGTAAGCGAACGCTTGCAAGGCCCATTGATCCAACTTCTCAGGAACGATCTCCGGAATCTGCCGGATATCCCACAGCGCTCGCGCCCAAATCATGCCGACTTCGTAGACGGTTATCTCGCTGATGGCCTGCGGGTTACAGGGGAATAGATTGGGAGCGGGGAGAAGGTCCTCCCCCGCAATTTGATCGGGACGGTGTAGATGCCAGCTATTCCCCCAGTTTGCATAGGCGTACGCGGCCCACGGCTCCGGCGAATCCAACGCTGCCTCCTCTAAACTGCTCCCCAGCGAGCGCGCCAGGTAGGTTGCATAGCCTTCCAATAGAGCGCGATTGAACGGCGCGGTTTCGGCCTCCAATTGTTCGAAGGGGGCGGGATTGATCGCATACGTCAGGGCATGGGCAAATTCGTGATAAATGACCTCGGGATCAAGGGCCGGATCACGAACAGCTTTGCCTTGTATGGATTTCAGTGTGTCGCCGGCAGGATTCACCACCGGGAAGTGGATGTGCGGCTGCTGTCCTGGCCGGGGGACGAAAGCCAAATCCAGCGGCGAGCCGGCCGCGACTTCCGTGAGGGTCGCGTGAATGGGCAGGAGCGCCGCATGGGCATTGTACGTATTCACAAACTGGCCTTGTATACCCGCCACTTGTGTGGGGTCGACGGGTGGCGCTTGCATAATGTACGCCAACAGTTGCGCGGCGTGAAAGGCCACGTTGGCTTTGGCGACTCCGCCAGCGCCAAAGAACTCGAGAAAAGGTTGAACGGCGGTGTAGAGATCGCTCTCGTCCTGGTTCAGGGTGATGAGTGTCAGTCTGGATGCCTCGGCTGAGGTTTTGTAATATTGAATATTGGCGTGCAAAGCCAGATTGACCGGGCGACCCAGAATGGCGGCTGTTTGGGCATCGACGAAGACCTGCCACGCGGCGGTTTGGTCAGGGGCAATGCACATCACCCGGTACGCGATCCGATAGTCTCCGGCAAAGGGGACCAGCCAGTGCCAGCTCACTTCGTCCGCCGGGCACGGCGCCAGGTAAATATCCCAGGCCTCGTCAGGCGGCGCCTCCGTGGTAACCTTTTCCAACGCGGCGAGGTCGATATCCCTGCCGGTCATAATCCCGGTGTATTGCGCTGGCGTTCGCTCGGCGAGCAACCCGGTATAAAGACGCGTCATGCGCCGGTTTGGCACATCGCGCAGGCGGCGGGTCTGTTGGAACCAGAGCCGGCACAAACCCAGGCGCGCTGAAGGCTTGATTTGGTACGCGGTCACGGCCTGGAGGGCGACGCGTTTGGCTTCTTCCTTGCTGATCCATTGGTCGGGAATCTGAAGCGGTTCTGCCGGTGTGGGATAGAATGCGTTCGAGGCCGTAATGCGCGTTTGATTATGGGCGACCGAGGTGTGCAAGACGATCCCGCCGCCCCAAACCGGCCAGGCATGCTCCTCTTGGCTATACCATTGCTGGTACCGGGTATGTTGCATAGGGCGTAGATGGGTGGGGACTTCAGGCCCTGCCGTGTGTGAGATGTCCGGCAACCGGCGAAGCTCCCTTATCGCCAGTTGGCGGCCGAACAGGATTTCGTTTTGCGTGGTGACCCACTCCCGCCGGTCATCTTCGGTTACTGTTGTGGTGTTGAGTATACCGGGCAGCAATCTCGGCAATCCGGTTTGCCAGGAATGGGGCACGTTCAATTGCCTGAACCGGTCGAGGTACGGGTACCTCTGGAGCGCGCAGCGCGAGGTTTGGATGAGTTCCGCGCGGCGCAGTCCCGGCACCGGGATGTTGAATCGTTCCGGACGCGCGATATGGATCTGCACCGGCTTATCTCGCGGATCGAAGGGCGGTGTATGGATTTCCGGCGGCGGCGTTGTGATGGGAAACGCAGGTGAAGGCTGGAGAGGATAGAACCTTTCACTCACCAAACCAGTTTGACACACTTTCAGTTCCATAAGACCACTCCTGTTAGCCGTGCTAAGGCCAGAATCGATGTCGCCAATGGGCGCTTTCCTGGTAACGCGCGACGATGCTGTTGGCATCGCTGCGCCCCAGTAGCAACATAGGCGCTGTATCCGCTTCCATGGCGGTGAGCGCTACGTCACAGGTTAACCAGCACGGCGCCATAAATTTCGATAACCAACGGGCGCCCCCGGCCATTTTCAGCGGACCCTCGACCACCCCGCCGGGTGGCGTGACGCCATACCAGAAGTCGCCTTGAACCACCAACGTGCTGATCGAAACGCGAAAGTGCTCCAGCATAAACCGGGAACCGGGCGTGGACAATTCCCAGAGCCAAATCTCGTGTGGACGTTCGGCGGCTTCCTTGTGGGGATTGTGAACGAGCGTCACCAGTTGATCTTCCTGCCTCGTCATGGCGATCTGCAAGTAGTACAAATCTTCAGGGATGGGGCTAAGGCGTTGCCAGCAATCGCCGTCATCGGTGCTCATGTAAAGCCCGGCAGGGATATCGCCGACACGAATACTTCTGTAATCCCCGGTACCCACGATGACGTACTGCGACGTCACCAGAAGCGCGCTGGCGACCAGGGTGCTGGTGAAGGGCCGGCCTTGCGCGCAAGCAATGTGGGGGCGCTGTGTGTCCAGGCGCTCCCAGTAGTCTCCCCCATCGAGGGAGCGAAAAAGTCCGCCGGAGGCATTGAGGGTGTACACGCGCGCTACGGCATCGGGGGCAGCGGCTACCGCGACGAGATCGGGCGCGGCGATTCCAGGCAGTGCTCCGGCGTTTTGCCAGACGCGGCCTTGCTCGATGCTGGTCAACACGCCCACATCGCTGGTGGCCGCATAGAGGCGTTCGGGCGTACCGGTCAGGTCTTGGATATCGGCCACCAAACAGCCGGCGGGCGGACGGGTGAACTCTAGTGGAGCGTGCGCCGCGTTCCAGGTGACGCCAAGATCAGAGCTATACCATAGCCCAACCTGAGGCTGGTTGCAGCCCGGCTGTGTATTCTTGCTGCCGACAATCAGCAAATCGCCGTGGCGAAAGAGCCGGGTTGCATTTGGGGCTTTCAGGCCCAGAGAAACCCATCCGGCGCGGGGCTGGAAGGGTGGCCATTGGAACAGTAAGGTAAGGCATAACCACAGGATTGCCAACCCCATCAGAATGCGTCCGAGGGTGCGCCGGTAGCGGCGCACCCATCGCCGCCACTGTACCAAATCGCGGCTGTGCCCTTCGCGCCAGGGCGGTGTGACCGGGATACTGTCTTCCACGTCACGGATCAACCGGAGGATTTCCCCTTCCCAGTGCCGCTCGGCGCTGAGATCCAGGCGCTCCAGGGCTGCCAGGGCAACGGGAAGTTCGCAGGGCCTTAGCAACAGGGGTAACAGCTTGCGCTGCCGGGCGGCCGGGTCCAGCGAGCGCACCAACAGCCCTTCGAAGGCGTTCCATTCGCTGTCCAGCCATTCCGGGGTGAGGACGACCAGTGTGCGGCGGCTATTGGTGATGGCGCGCTCGATGTTTTCCAGGCGGGGCATACCGGCTATGAAATCTCGATAATCCACACTGACGCGCAGCTTGGCATGTTCCAGGGGAGGAATCAGCCATTGCTCAACCCAATCGCGGTCGGTAGGACTGTAGCTGATGAAAACGTCGTATGGCAGTGCTGTCGTCTTTTCCATCACAATCCTCTCCCTGGCCGTTTCTGCCAGGAGATGGGCGAAACCAACTCCGCCTTACAGGAACAGCGAAATGCGGCTTTGTTGAGTTACAGCGGTGCACGCCAATGCATATAGCTATCTCTTTGCAATGGATGTCAGGTGGGCGAAGTCATTTCTTCTGTCGCTTGAAGTATGATGTATGCACTATTCATTGTAGCAGAAAAATGTGCGTGCGTCAATGGTCTATTCTTTTTGGCGTTTTGCAAAAATTGGTATAAGATCATTCTCACTTGAATGAAAATTCTAACCTGCAGATC
>DAIUDK010000133.1:0-15436 GCA_036845725.1 Chloroflexota bacterium | reverse complement strand
TTGCGCACCAACTCCGCCTGCGCGCGGCTCTCCAACTGGAACACGCCGATGGTCTCCCCCCGGCACAGCATATCGTAGACCTGGGGATCGTCGAAGGTCAGCCGTTCCAGTTCGGGGCGCTCACCGGTCATTGCCGCCACGATGCACACCGCGTCCTCGATGGCCGACAGCATCCGCAGCCCCAGCAGGTCTACCTTGACGTAGCCCGCGTCTTCCAACCCTTCCTTATCCCACTGCGTCACGATGCGGCCAGGCAGTGTCGCCGGTTCCAGGGGAATCAGCGTGTTCAGGGTTGGCCCGGAGAGGACCATCCCGCCGTTGTGGATGCCCAAGTGACGCGGCAGGCCGTCGAGTTGGGGGACGAGGCGCAGCAGATGTTGGAATAACGGACTATCCAGGTCTGCGCCCATTGCGGCTTGCAATGTCGGCGATTCGGTCACGCTCTGCGGATTGTTGACATCCAACGCGCCGACCAGGCGTTCCAGCAGTGCGGGAGGCAAGCCCAACGCCCGACCCACGTCGCGTACGGCGGAACGGGCACGGAAGGTCACAAACGTACAAGCCGTCGCTGCGTGGTCGGGGTCGTAACGCTGCATCACATATTGGATCACTTCCTCGCGGCGGTCGGCGGCGATGTCCAGGTCGATGTCGGGCGGGCTGCGGCGTTCCGGCGACAGGAAGCGTTCGAAGACCAAGTCGGCGGCCAGGGGATCAATCGGCGTGATGTCCAGCAGGTAGGCTACCAGGGAGTTAGCTGCGCTGCCCCGGCCCTGGCAGCGGATGCCGTGTTCGCGGGCGAAGCGCACGATGTCCCACACGGTGAGGAAGTAGTCGTCCAGATGCAGTGCGCCGATGACGGACAACTCGTGTTCCAGTTGGGACAAGGCACGCGCGGTGTCCACGTAGCGGCCACGGAGTGCAGCCACGCACAACCGGCGCAAATAGACGCTGGCGGCGCTGCCGTCCGGTGTGGGGAACGCCGGCAACACTTGCGCGCCGTTCGGCAAGAAGGTCGCGGCGGACACACACCGTTCAGCGATGACGCGCGTGTTCGTGATCGCTGCCGGCACGTTGGCAAACAAGGCCGCCATTTCGTCAGGCGTGCGAAAGCGGTACTCGTCGTTGGGCCGCAGCAGGTCGCCTGCGTCCTCCAAGGTGACGTGATGGCGGATGCAGGTGAGCACGTCGTGAACTTCGCGTTGTTCCGGGTACAGGTAGTGGACGTCTCCCGTGGCGACCACGGGCAAATGCAAGCGGTCGGCCAGGCCCACCAGATGACCGAGCAAGCGCATCTCGCCGGGGTGGTAGTGGCGCTGGATTTCGATGAAGATGTTCTCTGGCCCGAAGATGCGCGCGTAGCCTTGCGCGATCTCCAATGCTGCGTCATAGGCTCCGGCGCTGATCCGTTTGACGATAGCGCCCTGCCGACACCCTGACAGCGCGATGAGGCCCGCTGTGTGTTCGGCCAGGTCAGTCAATGCCAGCCGCGCTGTGCCCTTGGGCTGTCCACGGTGCGCCAATGTGATGATCTGGCAGAGGTTAGCATAGCCGCGTGGGGTCTCGGTCAGCAGCGTCAGGTGCGCCGTACCATCGCCGTCCGTCAATGTAATTTCCGCGCCCAGCAAGGGCTTGATCCCCGCCGTTTCCGCTGCGCGGATGAAGGACACGGCCCCGTACAGCCCGTCGTGATCGGTCAAAGCCAATGCGGGCATCCCCAGGGACGCCGCGTGTTCGACCAAGGTTTGCGGTGACACCACGCCGTCCAGCAGGCTATGGCTGGAATGGGCGTGCAGTTCGATGTAGACATTCATCAGCGCCACCGCCGTTCTAGGAACCAACAGTCGTTCGCCAGGTCGAGGAACACGATCTTGACTTGATGATCGCGCAGTTCGACGCGGTAGTAGTCGCGCAGTACCGGCTGTGTCCACCAGCGCCGGCGCTCGCGCCAGTGTTCGTAGACGCGGGCGATAGGGTGAAAGCGTTGATCCCACACCAGGGCCAGCGGTTGACCGACGGCGTCAAGCGTGGTCTGGATCGCGCGCGGGCCGGGTGGAGCCAGCAGCGACGCCACAATGACGATTAGTTCGCCGAAGCGTTGGCGCAATCGACGCAAGGTCTCCTGCAGGGCGCGCCCGCGCGCGTCGGTAGGCGCGGTAAACGCTGCCGACAAAACCGGCAGGGCCAGTTGTGTCGCCGCCAGATAGGCCGGACGCAGGGGGTACAGCGTCAGAGTGATGCGAGTCACGGCGCGTGTGAGGGTGACACGCATTGCCAGCCCTACGGCCTGGCGTTTGAGTTGGTCAATGTCCGCCGTGGGCGGTTCGATGGCTGTACTAACGATGTGCGTCTTGCCGGTTTCGTCTTCGAGTGTCAGCGTCATCCCCTGCGCCTGATGCTTGCGCCGCGCCAGGTCGGTCGCCGCGCTTTCTCCCAGCCGCGCCACACGCGCGATCAAGGGGCCGGCATCGCGCAGCGGGGGTTCGCACTGGTGACTGCGTTCCACGACCAGGGGTGGAGCATCGGGGTAAACGCCGCGTGGATCGCGCCCGGCAGCCAGGTCGTGGAACAGCCCCGCGTCTGCGCCAAACTGCCGCACGATGGCCGCGCGAGGCAAGGCTGCCAGTGTGCCCAGCGTGGTAATACCGAGTAAGTGCAGGCGACGGTGCATTTCGGGATCGAGGGGCAGGGTCTCGATGGGCAGGGGAGACAGAAAGGTGCGTTCCTGCCCCGGCTGCACCGGACACCAGCCGTGGGGCCGGGCCGCGTGCCCGGCCTGTTCGGCGGTGAAACGCTGGGGAGCCAGGCCGATGCGGGCATCCAGGGTGCTGACCTGCTGTACCTCCCGCGCCAGCGACCGGGCTAGTTCGACGTCAAGCTGCGCGGGGTCACGCCCTGTGGGAATGCGCAGATCAGACACATCGGCGAACAGGTAACCCAACCCCGCCGTCTCGACGCGGTCGGTGTACTGGCGCAGCACGGATTCCAGGGCGGCGTGGGCTTCGCGGTAGACGGCTTCCCGCGCCGGGACAAAGGTCGCGCCGGGGCATATCTGTGCCGCGCGCGCCAAGCGCATTCCCAGGCGCACCCCGGCAGAGGCCGCAGCGGGCGAGCAGTCCAGCACCGCGCCGGGGTCCCAGGGACGGCCTCCAACGATCAGCGGCGTGGTGTCCGGTGCTCCGGCCTGCTGTTCGACCTGGACCGGCAGATGGGCAGCGAACAGGCAGATGATCTTCATTGCGTGACTCGATTCCAACGATATAGAACATAAGTTCCATTTCATTATAACGAGCCAGCAGGTGACGGTCAAGTGTTTTCACATTTTGGGGCAAGGGGCACATATTTTGGGTGTAGATACGACGAGGAGATGCCAGGAGAGTGGCGCAGGAGCCAGGCGGGTTGGATTTGGCGTTTGGGCGTTTTGCACTAGACTATGGGCTATAAACTGAAGAACGGAGTTGCCCTATGACCCGTTTCGTCTACATTGCCGACACCCACTTGGGTGCAACTGAGGATGGCTATCACCAACAGCCCCGGTATGCAGAGCGACTCCCAGTGCTACTCACCGCTCTGGATGCCTGGATTCAGGCGCAGGGCGACATTGCCTTTGTGCTGCATGGCGGCGATATGATAGATCAGGCGATGCCGGCAACCTTACGCACTGCGCGGGAGTTGTTCCGGCTGTCTGTTCCAGTGTACCTATGCCTGGGCAACCACGACTTGACCGTGCCAGATGCGGTGACTCTGTGGCTGAGCGAAGCGCCGGAGTTCTTCCCTGATCAACGCCTGACCTATTCCCTCACCTTGTCGGACTGCGTCATCCACGTTGTTCCTACGCAATGGTGCGCCACACCGTTCTTCTGGGAACAGGAACAGACGCCGCACTTCCTGGAAGAACAGCGCGCCTACCTGGCGACAGCTTTGGAATGTTATCGTGAACGGCGACATCTGCTCTGTACGCACAGTGAAGTGCTGGGTGTCCCGCCGGAACAGACCGGTCTGGCGGAACCGATCCACGCGCCGCTTCCCGCGTTCACGCGGATGATTCTCGATCTCACGCGGACGTATCCCCAGCTTGTCGGGGTGCTGTCGGCGCACAATCATATCAACACCCATAGCGTCCAGGGTAACGCGCATTTGATCACAGTGGGTGCGCTGACCGAGACGCCGTTCGAGTTCAAGGTGTTCAGGGTGACGGCGGCAGAATTCACGATGGAGACCGTCAACTTGCTGCCAGCAGCGGAATTCAAGGCCGCGTACAATTTCGACAAGACTTATGTGCAGGGGCGGCACAAGGATCGCGTGTTTGGTGTATAAAATGAGACAGGGGAATCCGATACACAAAGAGTGAAATTCGATCCAAGTTATGCCAGCATAGGAGGCAATGATGAAGCTCTCGGTAGCCAAACTGATGCGTTGGGTAGTCATTATGATAGTGTTGTTGAGTGCAGGAGCGCCAATGGCGACAACGGCAACACGCGAGTCAATTGAACCCGATGAACCAGATATTGAACCAGAACGCAACGTCCAGCACATTTTGATCAAGGTGCGTCCAGGACTAGATGTACCGACCGGACGGTTGGCGTATGCCGCGCCGATACCGCTGGTCCGCGCTCTCACCACACAAGGCGTGACGACGGCACAGACCTTGTTCCGTGCGGCAGCGGGAACGCCCAGCGCGATTGGTTTGGAACGCATCTACCGCTTGGAATTGGCGGCGAATGCTGATGTGAACAAGGCTGTCGCTGCACTAAGCGCCAATCCAAACATCGAATGGGCCGAACCGGACTACATCGCCCAAGCGGTCACTATTCCCGATGATCCCCTCTACGCAGAACAATGGGGTCTATCAAAGATTAACGCTCCCGATGCGTGGGACATTGTCACAGGAACGCAGACTGTCGTCATTGCCGTGGTGGACTCGGGTATTGACCTGACCCACCCAGATCTCCAAGCTAACCTGTGGACCAATCCTGGCGAAATCGCCGGCAACAGCATAGACGACGACAACAACGGTTACGTGGATGACGTGCGTGGTTGGAACTTCGTCAACGGCACGAACAACGTCTACGACGGCAATGGTCACGGCACACAGGTGGCAGGCGTGGCGGCCGCTGTTACCAACAATACGCTGAATATTGCCGGCGTATGCTGGAACTGCAAGATTATGCCGGTGCGAGTGATGGCCGATTCAGGTGTCTCCAACTACTCCGACATTGCGTTGGGTGTCGAGTACGCTGCCGACAAGGGCGCTAAGGTCATCAACTTGAGCTTGGGTGGATACTCGTACTCCAATGCGCTGCGCGATGCCATCGACTATGCTGTGAATGAGAAAAATGCCGTCGTGGTGGGAGGCGCGGGTAATGATAACATCAGCACGCCCTTCTATCCTGCTGCCTACGAGAATGTCCTGGCGGTGGCCGGGACAACCAATATGGATACTAAGGCTACCTTTAGCGACTACGGGACGTGGGTCGACATCAGCGCTCCGGCGGTGGAAATCGCCACGACATACCTGGGCGGTGACTGGGGATCGGCCAATGGCACAAGCCTGGCCACGCCGTTCGTGGCTGGGGTGGCAGCTCTGATTCGCAGCCAGCGGCCGGATTGGAGTGCGGCGCTGGTGCGTAACCAGGTTCTCCAGACGGCGGATAACATTGACGCGCTTAATCCAACTTATGCCGGGCAATTGGGCGTCGGGCGGGTCAACGCGGCGCGGGCGACACTAGATCCGCACCCTATCCTGGTGCTGGCTAGGACAAGTGTGAATGGCGATCCAACAAGCCGTCCCGCGCCGGACGAAACGGCGACGTTAGCGGTGACGTTGCGCAACGACTGGTGGGATGCGACCGGTGTAACTGGAACCCTAACCATCGCCGATCCCTATGTGACACTGGGACAGGCAACGGCAAGTTACGGCGACCTGGCCTCTGGCGCAACAGGGATGAGTAGCCCAGTTTATAGTTTCACTGTAGCAGCGGGCGCGGGATACAATCATCCGATATCCTTCATTCTCTCTGTGAGTGCTAACGATGGGACATACACGGTGACACTACCTTTCACCATCACCACGCGCAGTGGCGACGAGCCGTTCTGTGGCACAATGGCCGAAGACTTGCTATGGACGAGCGACAAACGCTACATCATCGAGTGCAACGTCGGCATCGCGCCGGGCTACACGCTGACGATCCAGCCGGGCACGGCGATACGCTTTGCCGGGAACTACGCGCTTAATGTGGGCGGAACATTGGTGGCGGACGGGACAGCAGCGCAGCCGATCCTCTTCACCGGGCATACTGGAGGGACGTGGCAGCGTATCTTCTTCGACGATCCAAGCGCGGACGTCCAGGCCACAAGTGATGGCGTATACCAGAGCGGTAACCTGTTGCGCCACGTGCGCATTGAGGGCGCGACGCAAGGCATTGGCTGCACGAACGCGACGCCGTTTCTGGAGCATGTCATACTGACTGGCGGGGGGATGAATTGCGCTGCGGGTGATACGGCCCTGTGGGTACAAGATAGCGATTTGGGCGGGGATGTGCAAGTAGGCGAGGGCAACGGAGTGGATAGTGTAATGGGAACGTGGGCGGTGCGTACTCTCATGCCTACCGCGCGTGAGTTGTTGGCCGTGGCGGCTGCACCCAACGGCAAGCTTTATGCCATCGGGGGATACAACGATATCAACGGCATTCTGGCGACGGTGGAGGCATACGACCCGGCGACGGATAGTTGGACCGCATATACCCCCATGCCCACCGCGCGATATATGCTGGCCGCAGCGGCCGCCCTCAATGGCAAGCTCTATGCAATCGGTGGGGAGGGTGGTGTAGCAACGGTGGAGGAATACGATCCGGCGACGGATAGCTGGACTACTCGAACCCCTATGCCCACCCCCCGCTACGGGTTGGCGGTGGTGATGGCACCCAACGGCAAGCTCTATGCCATCGGGGGAGCCGGCCCTCTGACTACGGTAGAGGAATATGATCCAGCGACGGATAGCTGGGCTACCCGCGCCCCCATGCCCACCGCGCGCGGGTGGCTGGCCGTGGCGTCCGCACCCAATGGCAAGCTCTATGCTATGGGGGGCCAAGGCAATAACTACGGCACTCTGGCGACAGTTGAGGAATACGACCCGGCAGCGGATAGTTGGACTACTCGGACCCCCATGCCCACCCCACGCTACGGGTTGGCGGTGGTGATGGCACCCAACGGCAAACTCTATGCCATCGGGGGAGGGGACGGCCCTCTGACTACAGTAGAGGAATATGATCCAGCGACCGATAGCTGGACCACCCGCGCCCCTATGCCCACCGCGCGTAGATATCTGGCCGCGGCAGCCGCCTCCAACGGCAAGCTCTATGCCATGGGGGGCCTAGACAACAATTACGACTACCTGGCGACACTGGAGGAGTACGACCCGCCCACCGAGGACTATGGCTATCATATTCTACGCAGCATACTGCACGGTGGGTTGGGCCTGCCAGCATCTTCACAAGTGCTCACCAGCACCGTCCGCGAGAGCATCAGTGCCGGCAATAACAGCCTTGTCCAAAATACCACTGCCAGCGACATCAACCTGAGCAGCGGTGTGGCAGCGAACAGCGCTGTCACAGGTGGGGGCATCAGCGTGGGCAGTGGGTCAGCGTCGAGCAATACCGTCACGGGCGGTGGCATCAACGCCGGGAATGGCGTTATAGTGCGTAATAATAGTATCGAAAATGCGCCTGGTTGGGGTATCCAGGCTTCCGGCAACGCTACCGTGGAGTACAACCGTGTCGTTGGCTGCGCCAATGGCATCCAGACCAGTGGTGGCATAGTTAAGGGCAACCTGATTGCCAACATTGCAGGCACTGGGCTAGAGATTGGTTCGGCGATGGTCGAGCACAATACCTTCACTGGTATCGGCGGCAGCGCGGTCGAGATCGCGGCAGGAACAGCAGTGACCCTCACGAGGAATAACTTTGAGTTTAACATAGGAACTTACGATGTCGAAGACCTGGTGCCCAAAACCACATTAATGACGGTAGACGCGCGTAATAACTGGTGGGGGACAACGAACGGGACGGCCATCCGGCAGCGCATCTGGGACTTCAACGACGATTACAACCTGGGCACGGTGCTTTACATCCCTACCTTGACCGCACCAGATACCACCGCTCCGGCCTACGTTCGTGCCATCACGCTTACGCCGGAAAGCCCGGTGGGGATTCAGACAGTGACATTTGATGTACTGTTTAGCCGGGAGATGGATGTGGAGATACCCCCCCAGGTAGCATTTGTCTCTCCGTTGGCTTGGGCCACCCGTGCTTCTATGCCCACCGCACGCGAAAGGCTATCCGCAGCCGCCGCCCCCAATGGTAAACTCTATGCCATCGGGGGATATGGTGGCGAGGCAATGGTGGAGGAATATGACCCGGCAACGGATACGTGGACCGCGCGCGCGCCTATACCCACCGCACGTATTGGGTTGGCCGTAGTAACCGCATCTAACGGCAAACTCTATGCTATTGGGGGATACAACGACAGTGGTATTCTAGCGACAGTGGAGGAATATGATCCGGTGGCGGATACCTGGGCTACTCGGACCCCTATGCCCACTGCACGTTATGATTTAGGTGTGGCCGCTGCGCCCAACGGAAAAATCTATGCTATTGGGGGAGTGGGAGGTGACTTAACGACGGTGGAGGAATATGACCCAGCGACAGATAGTTGGACTACTCGGACATCTATGTCCACCCCTCGTTACAGATTGGCGGTGGTAATGGCATCTCAGGGTAAGCTTTATGCCCTTGGGGGAGATGCTGGATTGCAGATATTGGCCACAGTAGAAGAATATGACCCAGTGACCGATAGTTGGATCACTCGCGCTCCCATGCCTACAGCGCGTGATTACTTGGCCGCGGCAACCGCACCTAACGGCAGACTCTATGCCATCGGCGGACACACCTACGAAAGCAGCCTTCCTTTGACGACAGTGGAGGGATACGACCCGACGACGGACACCTGGACAGCGAGCGCCCCTATGCCCACCGCGCGCCGGGCGTTAGCCGCAGCGGTTTCGCTCAACGGCAAGATATATGCCATCGGGGGATGGGATGGCAGCACTCTGGCGACGGTGGAAGAACTGACTCCTTGGGCGGTCTACACCGACTTTTATGGTGGTTCCTGGCTCACGCCCAACCTATACCGCACCTCTTACGATTTCTCCACGTTTATCCCGCGCGGCGCTTACACTCTCACTGTAAGCGGCACACAAACACCAGAATACACCGGCTCCGGCACTGGCATTCTTCCTGTTCCTGGCGGCGGAATGGAGATCGCGCCCAATTCCGCTTATACCTTCACCGTAGATTATGCCGGCTACATCAATGATACTACTGCACCACCTGTGCCGACAGTCACTACTTGTGCCCCTGCTACGCCAGATGCCCTCTCAGCAACCTGGTCAGCCTACGATCCTGACAGCGCCATTGACCGGTATCAATACGCCATCGGTGTCACTCCTGGTGGTATAGAGGTCGTCAATTGGACGTTCACGCCCCTTACAGAGACCACACGCGTAAGCCTCACCCTCGTCGCTGGGCAGACCTATTATTTCAGCGTCAAAGCACGCAACGAGGCCGGTCTTTGGAGCGAGGTCGGCGGCGCTGGCGTTGTAGCTGGGTCAGATACCTGTGTGAGCACTGAACCCGCACCGGAGGTAGATTTCAACGCGACGCCACGCAGCGGAACTGTCCCTTTGACGGTGCAATTCACCAGCACTGTGACTCATGCTGTGACAAGCTATGCCTGGAACTTCGGGGACGGCAGTGTAGCATCCACTGCGAATCCCACGCATACCTATTCGAGCGCGGGTAGCTTCGGCGTGACGTTGATTGTCACCGGGCCGGGTGGGACAGTGCAGGCAATTAAATCGGACTACATCACTGTGAGTGAACCTACACCACAAGTAGACTTCACCGGAACGCCACGCAGCGGGGACGCGCCCCTGACGGTGCAATTCACTAGCACGGTGACCAACACCGTCACTAGCTACGCTTGGGCCTTCGGGGATGGTGGTGTAGCGACGACTGCGAATCCCACGCACACCTATACCAATGCGGGTAGCTTCGGCGTAATGCTGATCGTTACTGGGCCAGGTGGGACGGCGCAGAAAACACGACCGGGGTACATTACGGTCAATCCGCCACCGAGTGTGCCTACCGCTACGTTCAGCGCGGATGTTGTCAGCGGCCTCGCGCCGTTGACCGTCACCTTCACCGCGACGACGAGTGGCCTGGTTGAGGGGTGGTTATGGACTTTTGGTGATGGTGAAACAGCCACGACCGGGCCGGTAGTGCAGCATACATACCAGACACCCGGTGTGTTCGATGTTAGCCTCACTGTCAGCAACACCAGCGGCAGTTACGTCACCAGCGAACCGGACTACATCGCTGTCAGTGAACCTACACCACAAGTAGACTTCATCGGAACACCGCGTAGTGGGGATATGCCCCTGACGGTGCAATTTACCAGTACCGTGACGAACACCGTCACTAGCTACGCCTGGAACTTCGGCGACGGCGGCATAGCGACCACTGCGAATCCTACACACACCTATACCAATGCGGGCAGCTTCGGCGTAACATTGATCGTCACTGGGCCAGGTGGGACAGCGCAGAAAACACGACCAGGATACATTACGGTCAATCCGCCGCTTAGCGTCCCCACGGCCACCTTTAGTGCAGACGTGGTCAGCGGCACTGTGCCCCTCACTGTCACCTTCACTGCCGTAACCAGTGACACGGTCGAAGGTTGGCTCTGGGCTTTCGGCGACGGCGGAACAGCCACAACCGGGCCAGTAGTACAGCACACATACACCATGCTTGGTAGCTTCGATGTAAGTCTCACCGTCAGCAACACCAGCGGCAGCTACATCACCAGCGAACCGGACTACATCACGGTCAGTGAACTACCAATCCCTGCGCCGGAGGTAGATTTCGTTGGGATGCCACGCAGCGGGACCGTGCCGCTCACGGTACAATTCACCAGCACGGTAACTGGAACTGTCACCGATTATGCCTGGGCCTTTGGAGACGGCGGTACCGCCAACACATCCAATCCCACATATACCTATACCAGTGCAAGCAGTTTCGGTGTGAGTTTAGTGGTTACCGGTCCGGGTGGGATGGCGCAGGTGGCCAAGCCGGCTTACATTACCGTGACCAAACCGCCGATCCCCGCACCGGAGGTGGACTTCACCGGGACACCACGCGGTGGCGATGCACCGCTCGATGTACACTTCACCAGTGTGGTCACTGGCGAAGTCACGAGCTACGCTTGGGCCTTCGGTGATGGCGGGATAGCTTCTACTGCAAATCCGACGCACAGCTACACGAGCGCCGGCAGCTTCAGTGTGAGCCTAGTCGTTACCGGCCCAGGCGGGACGGCGCAAGCTATCAAACCGGGATACATCACTGTCAACCCACCGCCGGGCGCGCCGACAGCAATGTTCAGTGCGGATGTCGTCAGCGGCACCGTACCACTCGCTGTTACCTTCACCGCCGTCACCAGTGGCACGGTCGAAGGCTGGCATTGGACTTTCGGTGACAGCACAGTAGCCTTCACCGGGCCAATAGTGCAGCACACGTACCAGATACCCGGTGTGTTCGATGTCAGCCTCACGATCAGTAACACGCACGGCAGTTACACTGTCAACAAGCCGAGGTACATCACGGTGTCGGCAGGTGGGCATCGCGTTTATTTGCCGTTAGTCTTGCGAAACTGAACCCTGATGCGATAACCATTGTCGATATGCAACGTGGTGTAGACTACATCGGCGTCGGAGTCGGCGCAATCATCGTGGACGACCAGGGCCGCCTGTTCCTGGCCCGGCGCGGTCCGCAGGCCAAGAATGAACGCGGCCTGTGGGAATTCCCTGGCGGCTCGGTGGAGTTCGGTGAACGCTTGGCCGATACCCTCAAGTGTGAGATGCGCGAGGAATACGGCGTGGAGATCGCTGTGGGAGAGCGGCTGGACATAGTGGATCACATCTTGCCCGCAGAAGGCCAGCATTGGGTGTCGCCCACGTTTATCTGTCGCATCACATCCGGTGTTCCCACTATTCGCGAACCGGGGAAATGCACGGAGATCGGCTGGTTTTCACCGGAGGCCGTGCCGGAAGATGAACTGACGGTGATCACGCGCGAGAACTTGCGTCATTACCGGCAGCGGCTGAAGAAGGAGTAAAAAGTGAACATGATTGCAATCACCGGACAGCCGGTGATGACGTTCCGTTCTCCAACAGGTTGGGAAGATGCGCTGTTGTATATTGGAAGCACGTAACACAGTCTATGCATCTCCAAGGAGGCAGTAATGTTCGTCTTAGGTATTGTCGGTAGTCCGCGTAAAGATGGGCGCAGTCACACCCTCGTCAATGCGGCATCGGAAGGGGCAGCCGCCCTAGGCGCGGAAACGCGCGTCGTCTATCTGGTCGATTACGATATTCGACCTTACGGCGCGCAGGGCGGTGCGCCGTATTGCCCCAAAGATCTGTCCGCACTGTGCGATCAGGCTGATGCCCTGGTGATCGGCGCGCCGGTCTATTGGGGCGACATCAACGGTTTGACCAAAGACTTTATGGACTCCGTCCAGTTGGCACGCGCCAACGGCAAACCCGCCGCTGGCGCAGCCATTGCCGGCGGATCGGGTAAGGGCCTCCTTTCCGGTGTACAGAGCATCTACCATTTTCTCTACCACCGGCAGTTCCGCGCGATTGATCCCACGCCGGTCTCGCGTTTCAACTTTGATGCAGCGTTAGCGACACTACGGGAAACCGGCGCGCGGTTAGTGTCAATGGCGCAACATCCTGAGCCTTTTCCTGGCGCACCGCTAGACGGACGTTGGGGCGCGGTGCTCTCCCACTATGCCACGTTGCCGTATCTCACACAAGGCCCGTTGGACGAGTTTGTACTGCTGGCGCAGCAGCTCTTTGCTATTTCAACGAGAGATGCAGTGCCGCAAGCACAACACGAGCTAGAGCAGGCGTTGCTGCTCAGGGAACAAGGGCAAGATGCTGAAGCGGCGCACCACGCAGTGCGGGCCTATGAGCTACTCTACTTTGACGAATGAGATAACAAGGCGGTGAACACAAACCTGCCCGGACATACTCGGCAAGGTTATCAGCTTCCTACTGAAGCGCACTCCACCTTTGCCCGCACCAACGTGCAGACCATTGCACAGCGAGCAGCCTTGCTGCGTGAACTGCTGCCCGATGTACGCGCCATTGGTGAACTGTGTTGCGGGGATTGCGCGCGGCAATGGACGGCGTATCGCCAGGCGTTCCCCGATGTCAGCTATCGGGGTCTGGACATTGCCCTGCATATTGTCGCCGCTAACCGGGCGCAGGGCATTGCGTGTACCTGTGGTGACGTATTGGACCCGGCAACCTTGCGCCAGTTCCTTGCCTGTGACGTGCTTTTCTTCGGGCCGCCGCTTTCCCAGGACTGCGATGGGCACAACCTGTTAGCTTTCCACGAAGTTGTTCCCGCGTATGCCGACTTTGCGCGCTTGCTGTGGGGCGACTTGAACTATCAGGGGACACTGATCTGTATCTGCCCCAATACGACGACAATGGGCGACGTGCAACGGCTATATGCACAGACACGCGCTGTACAGCCCGATGTGAACCTGCGTCTGCTCCATTACAGCTATGCCACCCTCACCGGTCACGACGAAGTCACGCCGCTGCGTTTGAAATATGTGGAACTGTGGTTCTCCACGGTGCTGCCCGATGTGTGGGAAGCACGGGAGTTGGGGCCGGACTAGCCGCGTCTCCAATCTGTGCTACACTTCGCACAACAACATATCCAGCGAGGTCATCCACCAATGAGCGCCAAGATCACCCTGACCGATCATCCCGAAGACTTACAAATCAAAAACGGCATCGTCTCGTTTCGCATCGTCACCGGCCCGGCGTCCAGCAAAGTTTCCGAAGGACCGTCGCTGTTAGAGGGCGTGACCTACAGTGTTCAATGCAGTGAGCGGCAATACAACCGGGGCTGTGTGGGTGTAATGGCTGGCGTTGAAAGGCGAGTTGCTGAAATTTCAGGATAAGCACTCGGAATTCCAGGGGCGGAGTTTACCGTGAAAGTGCTATACTTTCTCAACTGTGAAAGTAGCATAATCACCGTACGCAATGCAAGATAACGAGTTGGCCAGGAGAAGCGATGACCCTGAACCTGTTCCAGACACGTTTTTGGGCTGATGATGAGACGCTGATAGCTCTGAACACAGCGGATTTTGAACGTCTGCTCACCGAGGGCCGATTAGAATGGATATCGATGCCGGGAATGGGCGCTTCGACTATAGCACTTGCTTATGATGCCAGCGTGAACGACCTTGACTTCGAAGACGAACCCGAAGCAAGCCTGGACACATTCCTCAATCATACCCGGATCGTGACGCATTTGCTTGATCCAGTGCCGGCATTAGCCCTTGCCGACCCCGCGCCATTACGTGAGGTACTGCTCCGCGCCTTACCCGAAGCCACAATGCACCTTCCAAGACTTCCGCTGACGAAGAAACGCTGGTATGAGTCTTGGGATCACTGGTCGTTTATGGGCACTGTGCCCACTAGGGAAGTCCGAGCAGCGATCAAACACTCCGGTACGTTTTACGGTCTGGCCGGCATCTGTCGATGTGGCGAAATTGGTTGCGGCTCCTCCTATGTCTGGATCAAAGACCGGGTGGCCTTGTTGGCCATCGAAAAGGACGGCAGTGATCTGGAAGTGCATCTCTTTCCCTGTCGCCTCAAGACGTGAAAGACCGAGCGAAAATCAGCATTGTGGCCTCACCGACTCAAGCCTGACAGCATAGTGTTTCTTGGGAGGGGCACATTCGCCCGCGAATATGCCCCTCCGCCAGCTTGCAAGGAAAAAGACACAAGCGTAGAAAACGTTGCGCATTGACCAGATATTGACGTCAAAATGCAAGGTAACCAGCATAACCAATGGAGGCATCTCAATGAAGTCTATTCCTGTTGGTACCCACGGCCTGAGCCTCGAACTATGGGAGACCTGGGAAACTGACGGCGAACCGGCCTTAAAGCTACGGCGCGACGATTGTTGGATTCCCCTGCGTCTCTCCGAAGTGCGCCATTTGATCAGCGCATTGGCTGACGCGGCAGCGGAGTTGGCCGAAGCCACGGTGACGCCCCCGGTCTTCACGGATTGACGCCGCGACATCATCGTTGGAGGTGGTCTGATGTAGGGAGTGACTCTGGCCGTCCCTACGTTTGTTTCTGTTGTAACAGTTGAGGAGGTGCTAGGATGTACACGCGCCAGCGTTCACATAACGTAGTAGCTTTGGTTTCGTTGTGGCTGAGCCTATGGCTCTCCCTGTGGCCGGCCTTGACTGCAACGGCTTATGCATCCCCGGTAACCATCGCACCCTCTATCCC
>DAIUDK010000132.1:0-15481 GCA_036845725.1 Chloroflexota bacterium | reverse complement strand
ATAGTATAAGAAATAAGGAAGAAATTGCAAATCAAAGAAGTGCAACAGTTTGCGAAGTGGACAACTACACACAGCAGTTGTGATCCGCCCTTATATACAACTGTGATGCCCATCATCTCCGGTTGAACGTTGTCGTGCTCCGACTGGTAGCACCACAGGGAATCGCGGTCAGCCAAGCCACTGTTTCTGGAGTGAGTAAGCGGTAAGATAACAGGTATCCATAACCGGGGGAGTCTTCTGATTCAGTGCCTGGGTGGAAGCGTCTGCTTGCCTTGCACGTGATTGGCAGTAGAATAACGCGAAAGGTCAAGGTCAATTGATAGTGTGTAATTGCGTAATGTTTGTGATGGCCAATGTCTACAACGCCGGCGAGAGTGAGCGCATCGTCGGCAAGACGCTGGCCGAAAACGGCAAGCGCGACGCGATTGTGCTGGCAACAAAGGTTCATGGCGGGATGGGACTGGGCGTCAACGACCAGGGTAACTCGCGTTATCACATCATCAAGGCGTGCGAGGATTCGCTACGGCGCTTGCAGGCCGATCATATCGACCTGTACCAACTACGCCGCCCTGATCTGGTTGTGCCGCAAGACGAGACGTTGCCCATTATCGGCCCGCGCACGATGGCGCACCTCGAAGACGCGCTCCCCGTGCTGGAGATGGCGCTCGATCCCGCCGACGCGCCGCTTTTCGATGCGCTCGTGCATCCCGGCAACGCCATCGCCGACTTCCACAACAGCAATCCGTGGATGAAGGGCCGGATTTAGGAGTTGCGAATTGCGAGTTAGGAGTCAGGAAGTGCTCTGTTCTTAACTCTTCACTCTTCACACTTAATTTTTTGCAGGAGGACATAACCCATGCCATTGACTTTCGATTTTCCACTAGAGAAGCTTCAAACGTATATGGGGATCAATCCCCGCCCGGCGGATTTCGACGCTTACTGGGATGCGGCGTTGGCCGAAATGCGCGCGCTTGATCCACAGGTGACGCTGACGCCCGCGGCGTTTCAGGCATCCTATGCCGATTGTTTCGACATGACGTTCACCGGCGTCGGAGGGGCGCGCATCTACGCCAAATTGCTCAAGCCGAAGAAAGCGAGCGCGCCGCATCCCGCTGTCCTGATGTTCCACGGCTATTCCGGCGATTCCGGCGACTGGGCCGACAAGCTGGGCTACGTCGCGGCGGGCTATACAGTCGCCGCACTTGACTGCCGGGGGCAGGGTGGGCGCTCGGAGGACAAGGGCGGCGTCACCGGCAACACGTTGCACGGGCACATCATCCGAGGGCTGGATGAGGCGCTCAAAGGTGAGCCGGAGAAGCTGTACTATCGCCAGATGTTTCTCGACACGGCGCAACTGGCCAAAATCGTGATGGAGATGCCGGATGTGGACCCCGACCGCGTCGGAGCGGCCGGCGGTAGCCAGGGTGGGGCGCTCACTGTGGTTTGCATTGCGCTCGAACCACGCATTCAGCGCGCCGCGCCCGTCTACCCCTTCCTCAGCGATTACAAGCGCGTCTGGGAGATGGATCAGGACACGAACGCCTATTCCGAACTGCGCGAATATTTCCGGCGTTTCGACCCGCGTCACGAGCAGGAAGATACGGTCTTCGAAAAACTCGGCTACGTGGACATCCAATATCTCGCCCCGCGCATCCGTACCAACGTGCAATGGTACACCGGCCTGCGCGACACGATCTGTCCGCCTTCCACGCAATTCGCCGCCTACAACAAGATCACCGCGGAAAAAGAAATGGTCATCTATCCTGATTTTGGTCACGAGGGGCTGCCGGGTAGCAATGACCTTATCTTCCAGTTTATGATGGGGTTGTGATTAAGGGTCGGTGACCGGTAATTTGTGAGGTAGCAATGTCTGTTGACTTTGAGGGACGCGCGGATGTGTGCTGGTCGCCGCGCGTCCCTAAATGGAAGGTGCGACGGCTCTACCAACTGGAAGCGCGGGGTATCTACGACGACGAGTTGCTGGACGACGTCGGTTGGACGCTCTACTTGCGTTGCCGCGACATCCTCACTATTCGCGATGCTCTCAACGGGACAGTGAAATGTCCACGTTGTGCGCAGGCGCGGCACACCACACTCATCCTCCGCCAAACCCAGGCACGCGAAGAGGTGCTGCTGTGCCCGACTTGTGGTTGGCATCTCACCTGGTATGAGTACCACGAGACGTTCAAGCGTGAACAGCTCAATCCCGGTGGCGCGGTCGAGGCGTTCGCCGTCTTTGTGCATGATTTTGACGCGGCGCGTACGTCGCAAGCCAAGATGCTGGCGATAGACCGCGTGATCCACGCCTTCCACTATTCCCTGCGCGTACAGCCTGACTTGCCCACACGCCCGGCGGGTGTCAACCTCATCGAAGGTAAGCTGACGGATGTGGTGCAGTTCCTCGATGAACTCAGCGGTGTCGAAAACTCCCCTGCGATCCAGCAGACCGACGCCGAGTGGCGCGCCAACTTCACCGCCTCCTGGTGGCCTGAATTCTTGGAGCGGGCGGGGGTGACGATTGAGCAAGAAGAAGAATCAGCGAGTCAAGAATCAGCGAATGATTGAATCACCGCCTCGGCAACCAGCGTCCAGCGTCCAGCTTCCAGCATCGAGTATCCAGTATCCAGCTTCGAATCTGATAGCTGTCTGCGTGCGCACACGCAGCAACGAGATCAACGAGTTGATCGCGGCGGAGTGTGAGCAATTGACGGGCGGGCGCCCGGACGCGGAGGGTGTGGCGGTATGCGAGACAGTGGAGCACATTCCCCGCGCAGCCTACGTGCGGACGGGACTGCGCCGCATCGCGCAAGCGCCGACGTTTACGGATTTGCTCGGCGCGCTCCGGCAGGTGTCGCTTGACCTGGACGATTTTCGCGTGGACACGTTGTATCTCTCTGGCCGCTTCCCACTGTCGCGTCAAGAGGCCAGCGTCGCGGCAGCGGACGCGCTTCCTTACCGCGCCAACGTCGCCGCGCCGCGTCACCGTCTGCTGCTCGTGGCCCAACGTGGAACGTTCTGGATCGGCGAAATCCTGGCGGAGGCGACGCAGAGTTACATGCCGCATCTGAAAAAGCCCTGTCACGTCTCTAGCTCGCTTGAAGCGCGCATCGCCCGCGCGCTGGTCAACCTCGTCGCGCCGCCGACTCGCTCAGGCTCGGGGCAGGCCGCCGGAACGCTCATCGATCCATGCTGCGGAACCGGCTCGATCTTGCTGGAAGCGGCGGCGCTCGGCTTGATGGCGTATGGCGCGGATCGCAATCCCAAAATGGCGCACATGGCGCGGCGGAACCTGCTTCACTTCGGTTATCTACCCCGCGTCGTCTGCGCCGACGCCCGCATGTGGACGCAGACCGCCGACGCGCTTGTCACCGATGTGCCGTATGGGCGCCAGTTGGAATCCGCCGAGGCCGATTTGCCCAACATTCTGGCGCAGGGGGCGCGTCTGGCGCCAATCGCCGTCTATGTCGCTGGAGAAAACATTACCCCGTGGCTGACTGCCACGGGGTATGGAGATGTCGAAGTTTTTCGTCTCGTCAAGCCAAACGGCTTCACCCGCTACGTGCATCGCGCGCGTATGCGCGATGTCGATGTTGTCACCTGAGCTGTTATTGGATTTTTATCGCGCAGTTCGCGTAAAGCCGCTGCTTGCCTGATGCTACTTTTCTTATGAGCGCTTTGTCTTGAGCGAGAATATGCTCTGAATCCCAATCGCGATCAACGTCAGCACGCCGACGCCGATTCTGGTCCACCATGAACTTAGCGTGCCGTTGAATTGCAGGATGGACACAATCGTGCCGTGGATCAGGACGCCAAAAAGGGTGCCGATGACGTTACCGACGCCGCCACTGAGCGAAGTCCCGCCTATCACCACCGAGGCGATAGCGTCAAGTTCCATACCGGTTGCAAACTGTCCATACCCGGCCAGCAACGACATGCTGAAGACGATGCCTGCCAGGGCCGAGCACAAACCGCTGAACGCATACACCAAGATTTTCGTCCGCGCGACCGGGAGACCCATCAGGAGCGCGGATTGTTCGTTGTTGCCCATCGCATAGATCGTGCGTCCAAAGCGGGTAAAAAAGCTCAGGTAGATGGCCACGATCAACATAATGGGCCCAACCAGGGTTGTGGGGTAGATGTAGGCTCTCGATATGAATGGAATATGGATCGGCGTCAGTGCGAAGGTTCTATAGACGTCGTTTGTAATGGTCACTGAAGTCAGACTGATGATGTAAGCCATACCGCGCGTGAAGAAAAGGCCCATCAAGGTCGCGATAAACGGCTGGACTTTGAGAGATTGAATCATCCAGCCCATCAGCCCTCCCAAGGCCACGCCCAGGACGATCATCAGTGGAAGCACGATGAATGGGCTTGCCCCACCGCGTAGGAGCGCAGCGGAAGCGGTGCTGACCAGCGCGATCACCCCACCCACCGAGAGGTCGATCCCGCCCCCGCCACTCAGGATTACCATCGTCATTCCAATCGAAACCAGGAGCAGGCTGCTGTCATTGATGAACAGGTTGAAGAACACCTGTGGCTTTTGCATGGCTGGATATAGCCGGCCACCGACAAAGTAAACCGAGAGAAAAATCACCAGGGTTAACAGCAACGCGCCATGGCGGACAACAAAGGTTTTAATTCGCTCGATCATGTTGAGAACCTCTTCGCTCGAATAGCCGATTCGTCAAACGGCGGGAGTAATCGGAGTAGAGCAGGATGACCAGCAAGACCAGTACAGCCTTGGCGGCTAACAGGGCATTGGCCGGCACCCCCAGGCTGTAGACCGTGACCGTGAAGGTCCAGATCACGACCGCGCCGATCACACTGGCCAGCATGGAGAACCGCCCCCCGGTCATCAAAGTCCCGCCCATCACAACTGCCAGGATCGCATCCAATTCATAGTTCAGCCCGTTGTTGTTGCCATCGGCGCTGTGAACGTAGGAGCTGAGAATGAGACCGGCGATCGCGCCGCAAAACCCGCAGAAGGTGTAGGCCAGCATTTTGACGTTTTTTTCGTTGATGCCGCTATAGTACGTCGACTTGGCATTGATCCCGACGGACTCGATAAACAAACCGATCGCGGTTTTGCGTACCAATAGCCAGGCCAGCAGCAATACCAGCGCCACAATGTAAATCGAGACCGGCAAGCCCAGGATATAGCCATTCCCGAACCAGAAATAGGGCGTGTAATAGATCGTCATAATCTGCCCATTGGTAATCAATTGCGCAATGCCGCGCCCGGCAACCATCAGGATCAGCGTGGCCACCATCGGCTGGATTTTGACCCTGGCAACCAACAACCCGTTCCACACCCCGCACAGTGTACCGGCGGCAAGATTAGCCAGGATGATGAGGGGGAGGGGGGTATTGGTTGCGTTTCTGGTCAAGATTTCATTTGTGATCAGTTGATTTCCCAGCGCCGGATTGATGAGCACCGCCCCCATCGCCGCTGAAATGGCAATAACCGCGCCCACGGAAAGGTCGACGCCTCCCGTAGCAATCACCAGGGTCATCCCGATGGCTACCAACATCAGGGGTGCGCCATTGTTGAAGATGTCAACCAGGTTGCCGTACAAGCGTTTTCCGTATACCGGGTCTTCGATAATACCAAGTTTGAAGAAACCAGGCGCAACAATGGCGTTGAAAATCAGAATCAGCGCCCAGGCTACCAGCGGCCAGAACAACTGGCTTTCACGGATTTTTTTAAGAAATGCTGTCTGTTTCATACTTCTCCTGCCATGGCTTGAATAAGGATCTTCTCATCCACGTCACCGGCGTATTCCGCAACTTTGCTACGATCGCGCAGTACAGCCACGCGGTCGCTGACACGTATGACCTCTTCCAATTCAGAGGAGATAAACACGCAGGATTTGCCTTCCTCTGCCAATTGCATCACCAATTTTTGAATTTCTGTTTTGGCCCCCACATCGATGCCTCGGGTTGGCTCATCCAAAATAAGAACCTTGGGATTTGTAGCGAGCCACCGGGCAAGGATCACTTTTTGCTGATTGCCACCGCTCAAATTCTTGACCAACTGCTCAGGTGAAGGGGTGACAATGCCTAACAGCTCAATATACTTGTTGGCGATTTCGTTTTGTCTTTGTGGGGGGATAAATTTGAACCATCCGTACCGCGCTTGCAATGCCAGGATGATGTTTTCACGAATGGTCAAGTTTCCCACCACGCCCTCTGCCTTGCGATCTTCAGGACACAGGGCGACCCCGCGTTTTAGCGACTCAAGGGGGGAGAATTTACTCACCTTCTCGCCGTCAACGATGAGCGAACCATTATCTGGCGCAGCGACCCCAAAGATTAAACTGGCCATCTCTGTGCGCCCCGAACCTAACAATCCAGCAATGCCCAGAACTTCGTTCGCGTTTAATTGCAAATCCACCGGCTCCAGCGTCCCCGTCAATCCCAGTTCTTTGGCTTCGACTAAAAGTTGCTTGTCCCTGGCCTCTTCTTCCTGGGATTTCTCTTTGACCATCGCATCCAACTCGATCAAGCTGCGCCCTAGCATTTTGGCGACCAGTTCAAAGCGGGGCAGTGTGGAAGCCTCGTATGTGCCTACCAGCTTGCCGTTTCTCAGGACTGTAATCCGGTCTGCGATTTGATAGACCTGATCCAAAAAGTGGGTAATGAAGATGATGCCAATGCCCTCGTTCTTTAATTTGCGCATGACGTCGAAGAGCAAGTTTGTTTCCTGGATATCCAGGCTGGAGGTCGGTTCGTCCAGAATCAGCACCTTGGCCGACAAAACCTCCAACGCGCGCGTAATGGCTACCATCTGCTGGATGGCAATGGAGTAATCCCCCAGTGGTTTAGTTACGTCGACGTCGATGTTCAAGCGGTCGATCGCATGTTGCGCCATTTCATTCATCTTTTGCCAGTGAATGCTGCCAAAGCGGCGCGGCTCACGTCCCAGCATAATGTTCTCGGCGACGGAGATATTGGTGCAGAGATTGACCTCTTGATAGACCGTGCTAATGCCAAGTTCCTGGGAATGTTGGGGAGATCTCACGTGCACAAGCTTCCCATCAAGCTCGATGGTGCCTTTATCTGGCTGCTCCACGCCCGTAAGGATTTTGATCAACGTGGATTTCCCAGCCCCATTTTCTCCTACCAGCGCGTGGATCTCGCCTTTTCTCAAGACAAAATCGACGTCCTCGAGTGCGATCACGCCTGGAAAGGATTTGGTGATTTCCAACATTTCTACGACATCGTTTGGATCTTTCATGGAAATAACCTGCCCGAAATGATTTATATTTGGGATAGAGAAGCGCCGTGGAGAACACGCCGCTTCTCTATCAACCAGGTTTGCTTGCGCGACTTATACCGCGCTATTGTTATGGTTTAGTACTTGCGAGTCGGCAGCAACTCAGCGGCGTTAGCCGGATAATAGACCGTTTCATCAGTGAGCACTTCCCGGTCAATTGCCTGGCCGTTCATGAGCTTCAGCGCCATTTCGTAGACCTGTGGCCCAAGCAGGGGGTTACACTCGACATCAGCCTGGAACCAGCCATCCACCATGGCCTGGAAGCCGCCGCGCGTGCCATCCACAGAGACGATGAAGAGATCGCCAGGCTTGACGCCGGCTGCCTTCAACGCCTCGATGGCGCCGATACCCATATCGTCATTGTGGATGAAGATGCCCTGGAAATCCTCGCCGGGTTTGTATTTCTGCAGGAAAGCCTGCATCACGGGGAGGGCCTCGGCGCGGGTGAAGTTGCCGGTCTGCGAGTCGATGATTTCGATATTGGCATTGAGCTTGGCGCGGAATCCCTCGGCGCGCCCAACGGCGGCGCCGGAGCCGGTCGTCCCAGAGAGTTCCAGGACCTTGGCACCATTCGGGAACTGCTTGTTGAATTCCTCAGCGGCGCGTTCGCCTTCCAATTTCATATCCGAGCCGATGTGTGAGGCATACAGGTCTGAACTGGCGCTGACGCTGCGATCCACGATGATGACGGGGATCCCGGCGTTCTTGGCTTCCGTCAAAACCGCATCCCACCCATCTTCAACCACCGGAGGCAAGCCGATCACATCGACTTCCTGCTGGATGCAGGAGCGCAAAGCAGAAATCTGGTTTTCCTGTTTCTGCTGCGCGTCGGAGAAAATCAAGCGCACGCCCCGTTCGCCGGCGGTCTCTTTGAAAGAAGCGGTGTTCGCTGTGCGCCAGTCGCTTTCTGCACCAAGCTGCGGATAGCAGAACGTCATATCGGTATACTGGCAGTTCGGCGCACAACCGGTCTTTTCCTCTGCAGGGGCTTTGCCACCACAGGCTGCCAGAAGCATAGCAGTCACAACGATCAGCAAGATGTGTTTTTTGAAGCGAAACATGATCCTCTCTCCTTAAATGTGTTGGTTCTCCTCGCGGAGATGTTTGTGATACAATTGATATGCGATGTGGCCCAATTACGGGCGATATCGCCTGGTCGGAAGTGTCTGCTTGGCAAGGGTATTGACTGAGCAGGCACTTCTTCCTCCGATCTCGAAAACTGTTTTGTTATTCACCTCCTTTTGCCTCTAGATTTAACCGTTTGCCATCACCTGCTGGCGCAGCGACTTGAGGCGTTTCATCACGTCGTTGGCCCCACGTCCAAAGTGATCGTGCAACCGGACGTACTCGGCGTAGAGTTGATCGTAGATAGCCTTGTGCGCCGGGATGGGCTTGTAGACGCGCTCCTGCAAATGGGCCATAGCCTGCGCCGCCTCGAAAATACTGTGGTGACCACCGGCCGCCTTGCCGGCCGCCACCGCGGCGAACATCGCCGAACCGAGCGCGCCTGCCTGGTCTGTGCCGGCAACCTTGATCTCGCGCCCTGTCACGTCGGCGTAGATTTGCATCAGCAGGCGATTGCGTCCCGGCAGGCCGCCACAGGCAACAATCTCGTTCACGGCAACGCCACCCGCGTGGAACGCGTCGATGATGATGCGCGCGCCATAGGCAGTGGCTTCGATCAACGCGCGGTAGATGTCTTCGGGACGGGTTGCCAGTGTTGCGCCCAGGAGCAGCCCCGTCAAGTCGGCATCCACCAGGATTGAGCGGTTGCCGTTCCACCAGTCCAGCGCCAATAGTCCATGTTCGCCGGGCTTCTGCCGCGCCGCCAGCGTTTCGAGCCACTGGTGGATGGTCAGCCCGCGCCGCGCCGCCTCCTCGTAATAGGCAGGGGGTACGCCGTTCTCGACGAACCAGGCGAAGTGATCGCCCACGCACGATTGCCCGGCCTCGAAGCCGTATAACCCGGGGATGATGCCGTCTTCCACCACACCGCACATCCCCTCGATGATGCGCTCTTGCTTGCCGAGCGCCATCAAGCACGTCGATGTGCCCATAATCGCCACCATCTGTCCTGGGCCGACAACGGTGGACGCCGGGACGGCGACATGCGCGTCCACGTTGCCGACCGGCACAGCGATACCGGGCTGCAATCCGGTCTTCTCGGCCATGGCGATGGTGAGTGTGCCAGCGCGTTGTCCCAGGGGGTGAATCTCGCGCGACAACTTCTCATCGACAACGTGGCGCAGCGAGGGATTGAGCGCGGCGAAGAAATCGTCACTGGGATAGCCGCAGCGTTTGTGCCAGAGCGCCTTGTATCCAGCGGTGCAGGCGTTGCGCTTCTCTTCGCCAGTGAGTTGTAACACGATCCAGTCGGCGGCTTCGATGTAGCGCTCCGCTGCGGCGAAAACTTCCGGCGCTTTGTTCAGTGTCTCCCAAATTTTGGGGATAAGCCACTCGGACGAAATCTTGCCGCCGTAGAGGTCGAGCCAGGTCTCGCCGCGTTGGCGCGCGATCTTGTTTAGCTCGTTGGCCTCTGGCTGCGCGGCGTGGTGTTTCCAAATCTTCACCCAGGCGTAGGGATTGTTCCGCCATTGTGGCAGTGAGCAGAGTGGGTCGCCTCTGGCGTCGATGGGTAGCATCGTGCAGGCCGTGAAGTCCGTCCCAATACCGATGACGTCTTCCGCTGCGACGCCGCTGGCGCGCAACACGGCGGGAATGGTTTCCTCGAGCACGGCGATGTAATCCTGTGGGTTTTGTAGTGCGAAGTCGGGGGGGAGGGGGCTGTCGCTGCCGGGTAGATGGGTGTCGATCACGCCATCGCCATAAGGATGGACGGCGCTGGCCGCTTCTTCCCCGGTTGCCACGTTCACCAGCACCGCGCGTCCCGATTCAGTCCCATAATCCACGCCGATTGTGTACTTGTCAACGCCCATTCGTGATACCTCTTTGAGAACGGTTACCAGCGCTGCGATTAACGACTATGCGGCCAAAGACTATTTCCGCAGGAGCGAGCTTGTGCGCACGATCAATTCGGGTTGCAGGATGACGGCTTCCGGCGGGCAGAGAACGTTGTTATGTTCTGCCTCGATGACCTGACCCAATTTCCTGACCGCGAGGCGGCCCAACTCGATCATATCCTGGCGCATGGTTGAGAGCGCGGGGTAGAAATATTCGGCATCTTGTACATCATCGTAGCCGATGATGGCGAGGTCTTCGGGAACACAGCGACCCATCTGCCGCGCCCTTTTCAGCGCGCCCACGGCCATGCGATCATTGCAGGCGACGATGCCGTCGATTTCGGGATAGCGGGTGAGTAGTTGTGTGAGGCCATGCTCGCCACTTGTGGCCGACCAATTTCCTTCGACCACGAACCCTTCCTTGCGCGGTAGGCCGACGCCTTCCAGGGCATCTTTCCAGCCGAGCTTGCGTTGGCGCGCTTCCCACCAGCCCAACGGCCCGGTGATCAGGCCGATGTTTTGACAACCCTGTGCGATCAGATGCCGGGTGGCCATCAGTCCGCCATTGTGGTTATCTACCGCTGCCACAAATCTGTCTGGGCGCGGCTCCGTACTGAGGAAGATGATGGGCACAGAAGGCCAGAGCGTTTTGTTTTCCAACCAGGCGTGATTCTCACCGATCTCCGGCACCGCCCAAATGATGCCGTCCACATAACGTGATTGCATCCGCTCCAGGAGTTCTTCAACGTTATTGGTCTCAGGCTGGCGAATAAGATGGAGAAGCAGGGTGTAACCCAGTTCGCTGGCTTCTTGTTCGATGCCGGAGATCGTACAGGAGGGTCCGAAAAACTCCAGACCATAACCCACAATGCCTAAAGTGCAACTCCGTTTGGATTTGAGACTGCGTGCCATATCGCTGGGGCGATAGCCAAGCTCTTCGACAGCCTTTTGGACACGTTGGCGGGTCTCCTCACGGATATACTTGCTTTGCCCAGCAAGCACGCGGCTGACCGTGGCTTTGGAAACATCGGCAACGCGCGCAACATCTGCGATAGTAGTACGCGACATGTTTTGCGACCTTCTGTGCGACGGGTTTGCTTGCGAGTTTTTGCAGAAATCGATTTCAGAAACCGATTTCTGAAATCGATTACATTTTATAACAAATTTCACATTTTGTCAATAGGCAATTTCGAAGATTTAGCAGATTGCGTGGAAATTGACAACCGCAGGGTTCACAGTTAAGATGAGGCTGTTTGTAACCCATTGTGTGCTGCTGTGAGGGACGATGAAGACGTGCTTTTTGAAGGGTCAGTGTTTGCTGGAGGTCGTCGTTGTCGTTGCCGTCCTGGGCAATGTCTTTTTCAGCGATCTTGAATCGGTGGATTTTCACGGCGACGAAAGCCACTGGATTGCGACCAGTTGCTATTTCGAAGCCGGGGTAATGCCCCGTTTTAGCGAACCAGACTGGTTGCGCACAAGCGTGGTCCCTGATGACTACCCCATTCCGGCGTGGCTGGCTGCGACGCTGGCTCCCGAGGCGTCCTCCACGCACGTCTGGAGCGCGCATTACTGGACGCTGACGCAGCCGATGGTTTCACGCTATGTGATCGCGTTGGGGCGTGTCGCAGGCGGGTATGGCGTGGACGATTTGAACGTTCCATGGGATTTCCATACCACCGACGCGCAGAATGTTTTGACGGGCGCGTATCCGCCGCCGGATCTGCTCCGGTCGTCGCGGGCGGCGATGGCGCTCCTATCGATCATCAGCGGTGTGATTTTGTTCCTGTTGGTCCGTCATTGCGCCGGCGCGATTGCCGGGTATAGCTTCTTTGGGATGTACGTGGGATCGGCGTATCTGCTGACCCATCTGCGCCGCGCGATGAGCGAAGCGCCGCTGCTGTTTTTTACCACGCTGGTGTTGCTGTGCGCCGCGCGCGCGTTGACGGTGGCGCCTCGGCGTCTGGGGCGCGCGGTAGCCTGGCTGCTTTTGATGAGCGTTTGCGCCGGTCTGGCGGGCGCGGCGAAGCTCAACGGCCTGGCGCTCGGTTTCGCGGCGGCAGTGTTGTGTTTCGTGGTCGCCTTCCGGCATCGCGGGCCAGGTGTAAAGCGCTGGCGCGTCGCGTTCCTGGCGGCGCTTCTGGTAATGTCGGTTACGGCGGGCGCTTTCATCCTCGTCAACCCGTTCCTCTACCCGCAGCCCTGGCTTCGTACCATCGCCATGGTGGAGTTTCGCCGTTGGGAAATGGCCGATCAGGCCGAAAATCCCCAGTGGCGAATCCCGAATTTGGCCAACCGGCTATTCATTGTTCCGCTGCGCATTTTCTCGGATTACCCCGCCGTGCACATCGAGTTCTTCAACATGCCGCTGACCCTGCTTGGTCTGTACCTGCTGATTCGCGGTGCGTGGCGCTGGTTGCGGGGCAAGGAGGGCATATTCGTGGGAAAGGCGACTTACGCGGGAATCGGTGTAGCGATTCTGGTTGTTGGTGCTGTCACCGCATTGCCCCCGTTGTTGACCCCGCTGGATTGGGATCGCTACTATATGTATCCCGTTATTTTTGTCTCGGTAAGTGTGGCCATCAGCCTGGGGTGGATTGCTAGCCACTGGCGGGACCTTGTCGCTTTGTACAACGAACCATAGCCTTCATTTTTCCATTTGCATGTTTCTCCTGCCTGGATTAGAATACCCCTCGTGTGTCTAAACGTTTAAATTCAGTAGATCGAACTCTAACCAAGAGCCAGACTACAAAAGTCTCACAAGGCACCTGGTTGAGCAAATATCTGTGGTAAACGAAAGTTTTACAAGGCGCAGTACGGGCTGAGACTTTTGTAGTCTTTGCCAATTGACTACGGGGCTACCCGACCATCTGACTATTTTTAGGAGGCTTATCAAGCATGTCACACCATTCGCAAGACCATTATAGGAACTTCGATGTCGCCATCTACTGCACTGTCTACGATGTGCAGAAAATGGCCGACCCGGCCTGGCTGGAGCAGCGCTTCGATGTGATCAGCCGCTACGTCAAGGTGAACAAGGTGTACCTGGAGACGCACCGCGACGCCGTCATCGCGCCGGAGGCGATGATGAAACAGGCGAAGCAATTTTTCGCCGAACGCGGCGTAAAGACGTCCGGCGGGATCACCTACACCGTCAACGAGCGCAACCGCTTCCAGACCTATTGTTATACCGATCCGGAAGACCGGCAGAAGGTCAAAGAGATCGCCGAATATACCGCCAGCCTGTTCGACGCCTTCATCCTCGACGATTTCTTCTTCACCAACTGCAAGTGCCCGCAGTGCATCGCCGCCAAAGGCGACCGGAGCTGGACCGAGTTTCGCCTGGCGCAGATGACAGAAGCCGCGCAAACCCTGGTCATCGGGCCAGCGAAGGCCGTCAACCCCAAGGTCAAGGTCACGATCAAGTACCCCAACTGGTTCGAGCATTTCCAGGGTCTCGGATTCAACCTGGAGACCGGACCGGTGCTGTTCGACGCCATCTACACCGGTACAGAAACCCGCGATCCTGTGTTCGGCAACCAGCACTTCCAGGCGTATCACGGCTACTCGATTGTGCGCTATTTCGAGAACATCAAGCCCGGCGGCAACCAGGGCGGCTGGGTGGACCCGTTCGCTTCGTTTTTCCTGGATCGCTACGCGGAGCAGCTCTGGCTGACGCTGTTCGCCAAAGCGCCGGAGATTACGCTCTTCCACTTCGGGCAGTTCGAGCGTCCCCTCGATCCTCAACAGCGCGCGCCCTGGCAGGGCAGCGGTTCCAGTTTCGACTTCGACGCGATGCTGGCCCCGTGGCTCCAGCCCGACGGCAGTTGGCCTGGGGAGACGTCGCTGGCCATGGCCGCTGGCTACACCTTCGAGCAAATCGATCCCGTCATCGCCGAACTCGGCAATCCGGTCGGCGTCAAGAGCTACAAGCCCCTCCACTCTACCGGCGAGGACTTCCTGCACAGCTACCTGGGTATGCTTGGCATCCCCATCGACTTGCGCCCGGAATTCCCCGCCGATGAGCCGCTGATCCTGCTGACCGAAGCGGCCAAATTCGACCCGGACATCGTGGCGAAGATCGAGCAACAGCTTATGGACGGCAAAACCGTCGTCGTCACGTCTGGGCTGTTCAAGGCGTTGCAGGAGCGCGGCATCCGCGATATCGTCGAGCTAACCGTCACCGACCGCAAGGCCAGCGTGCAAGATTACCTGACTGGACGGTTCCGCATGGTTCACGCGGACGAATCCGTGCTGCTGCCGCACATCGATTACCTCACCAATGATTCCTGGGAAGAGATCTCCGGCAAATCGCGCACGACGGGCCATCCACTGCTGCACTACGCGGCCTACGGCAACAGCGTGCTCTATGTCCTCACCATCCCCGACAACTTCGATGATCTGTACAAACTGCCGGTGGAAGTGCTGGCGCGCATCCGCGAACTGCTCCTGCGCGACCTCACCATCCGCGTGGACGGCCCGGCGCAGGTGATGCTGTTCGTGTACGACAACGACACGTTCATCGTCGAGTCCATCCTGCCGGAAGCCGCCGAGGTGCGCATCGTCACCGATACTAGCGTGACCGCCATCCGCGACGTGCTGACCGGCGAGACGCTGACGGACGCCGACCCCGTCCTTGACTGGCGCGGGCAAAGCACCGGCAAGCACAGCTTCGCCGCGACGCTCAATCCGCGCTCGTATCGCGTGTTCCGGCTGGGGAAGTGATTCACCGCAGAGAGCGCAGAGAGCGCAGAGATTCGCAAGGAATTCTCTGCGCTCTCTGCGAACTCTGTGGTAAAAGAGGGGGGAATATGCTCGACAAATCGATTTTCATCCGTGACGGGCGATTGCGCTCAGGTTGGCGCGTGCCGGTCTACCTTTTGGTGCTAACCCTTACCTATCTGATTATCAATTTGCCGGTGATGATCTTTCAAATTCCGCTGCACTACGGTTATATGCAACTGCTGCAACTGATCGCGGTGCTGGTGGGAACGTGGGTGTGCCGCCGTTTTGTGGACAAGCGGGACTGGCCCAGTTTTGGCCTGCGGCTGGATCGTCAGGGCTTGATCGACATCGGGCTGGGACTGCTTGTGGGCGCGGCGCTGATGACCGGCATCTTCCTGGTGGAATTGGTCATGGGGTGGATCAACGTCATCGGATTTGCGTGGCAAACGCGTCCCATCGGCGACCTCATTGAATCCGTCTTTTGGCGGATCGTCGTTCAGATGACGGTGGTCGCCGTCACCGA
>DAIUDK010000131.1:0-15751 GCA_036845725.1 Chloroflexota bacterium | reverse complement strand
CCCACGGCCAGATCGAATATCCAGTAGCCAAAACCGGAATCGTCGAAGTCGATGGCGCGTGGCTCGCCCCGCCAGAAGAGCAGATTCGCGTCAATGCCGAGGTCTCCATGGATCAGTCCATACACGTCTGGGCTTTTGCCCCAGACATCCATGACTTCCCGGATGCGCTGCGCCACAAAGTCGAAAGCTTCCCGGTGGACAGGAGAGAGCAGCGCCCAGGCTTCGGCATTCGGCATGCCACTGCCTACATCGTTTTGAAACAACCCGTCCCAATCGAACTGCCGCTTGATGCCGCCTTCCGGAGGCTGCCAACGGGCGGCAAAGTTGTGTAACCGCGCCAGTAGCCGTCCCTGGACCTGGAGGTGATAGGGCTGACAGCGATGGTGCACCGACTGCCCTTTGACCCAACGCAGGAGGGAGCAGTGGCGGGTTTGAGGGATTCCAGGCACGGAAACCGGGAGCAACAAGCGCCCGTCCAATGCCGGAATGGGTTCTGGCACCGGCAGGTCGGCGTCCAGGCGCATCGCGGATAGCCAGGCCAATTCCAGTTCGATGGCTTCCGGTTCCTGGTAGCCGGGTTCGTGCACGCGCAAGAGATATTGGCCCGGCTCGAACAACTCTCCCGAAACCTCGTCATCATTCACGGGAGTATAAACGCGGAACAGCGTATTCCCGGCCTGGCGGAGGAGGTTGAAGCGCGCATCGGTGATTCCAAAAGCCGCCAGAGCTTTCTCCGCCAGACGTCGCATCCGGCGCATTCGGCCTAGATAGGTCAGTTCGTGATATGGCTTCATCATTTATGCTCTCTGTGCCTGGATGAAAGCCAACATGACAGGAAAAACACGGTCGATCTCATCAAAAGTTTGCTCGTGGTCCAGCCCTTCGACAATGTGTACTCGCATTCTTGACGCTCGTAGAGATTCTTCGTATGCCTTGAGGCTATCCATTGCGTGCCGATCCTCCGAGCCGATGACCCACAACGTGGGACAACGAAAATCGGCAGGGATGACAGCAGGCCAATCAAGCATCGCTCGTACCCAGCCCAACATCGCCGGAACGTTGAGGCGTTGAAAGAGTGCCTGGTCATTCGCGGAGAGCGATGCAAGATCCAACGTGCCCGCGCGAAAAGCCCGTACGATTGGCGACCAATGCGCGAAGAAGTCCAACGCATCCTGGCGAGGTTGTCCCGCTACGCCTGGGCCCAACGGCGTTCCGATGAGAATGCAACTGGCGACGCGCTCCGACTGGACAGCCAGATAGCGCCCAACTTTGCCGCCATAAGACATCCCCCAGAGGCTGAAACGCTCAACGCCACAGACATCGGCGACGGCCAAAATATCCTGACATAGCTTGTCAATGGCATAATCGGCCGTGTCTTCGGGCAGATCGCTCTCCCCGTGCCCGCGCAAGTCCATCGCGATGACAGTGAAGTGTTGTTGAAGACGACTGACGTAATCGGCTTCGCGCCATTCCTGGCGATTACCGCCTCCGCCGTGCAGTAGCATGACGGCAGGCCCTGCGCCGCTACGGTCGTAGGCAATCCGTGTGCTATCGGGCGAGATTGCGACTGATGTGTTCATTACCTCAGATTATACAACCTGTGATTGAAGCCGACAATTTCTTATTTTTCACTGTCCCGTTTGGATTTTCGCCTGTGCGGTCATTCCAGGGCGCAGCGCCAAATCGGTCGGATCTAGCTCGATCATAAGTGTGTATGTCGTGTCTCCCTGTTGCACAACGGCGACCGGCGATATCGTGACGACACGCCCATGCAACGTCTCGCCTCGGAAGGCGTTGATGCGCACGTCCACATCTTGCCCCACCTGCACGCGGGCGATTTCCAGCTCCCCGACGTTTTTCGTCTCGACGCGCCAGTGCGAGACGTCCAGCAGTTCGACGACCGGCGCGCCGGGGGCGGCCCATTCGCCGACGCTGAAGTTGACTGCTGCTACGACGCCGTTGAAGGGCGCAGTCAAGGTCGTGCGCGTCAGGTTTTCCTGGGCAATGGCGAGAGCTTGCTCTGCGCGTGTTATGGTCAGTTCGGCGAGCGCCAACGTCTCCTGGGCGATGGGATGCTGCGCTTCGTACAGAGCGAGCTGCGCCTGCGCCAGTTGCGCCTCCGCATTAGCGATGGCGGCCTCGTAACCCCGGTCGGCGCTGTGCAGACGGTATTGCGCTAGCGTCAGGCGATAGTGGTCTTGCATATCTTCCAGCGCTTTGGCCGCAGGCGAGTAGGGCGCCCAATCCTTGGTGGCGGGGTCTTTGAGCAGGTTGTCGTAGGCGTTCTGTGCGTCGCTCAGCGCCCGCTCTGCCTGGGTCAAGGCGGCGCGGTCGAGGATGGCCTGGTTGTCGCGCGCGTCGTACTGAGCCTGCGCCTGGAGTAGGGCGCTCTGCGCGTTACTGATGGCGGCTGTGGCCGCGATCACTCGCTCCGGCGTGGGGATGGCCTGCGCCTGAAGTTGCGCCAGTTGCAGCTTGGCGTTCTCTACATCCAACGCGGCCTGCGTCACCGTACGTTGCAGATCGGTGTCATCGAGAACGGCCAACGTCTGCCCGGCCTGCACTGACATCCCGACTTCAACATCCAGCGCTTCGATGTCGCCGCCGATATCAAAGCTCAGGGTGAGGCTGCGGATAGGATGCAGGATACCGTTGGCGCTGAGGCTACCGGGTAGTGTTTGGTAAGCGGTTGTGCTGCTGTCCGGCGTCGGCGCTGGCGCGGTAGATGGCGTCGTGTCTTCGTTACACGCTGTGAGGGCTAGAATCAGCAAGAGTCCTAGCAGGCCGGAAAATATGCGTAGATGCCGGAATGGCGATGTATTGTGATTCATCAGGCTCTCCTTTCAATGATGGCGACCGGATCAAGGCGCGAGAGCGTCCAGCTCATGGTTCCAATTGTAGCAGCCAGGACTGCAACCGGGATCGGCAGAGTAAACAGCCACGGCAGCGGGCTGAAGAGGTTGAAGTGCAAGCCCAAGGGGGCGAAAACGCGAAACTGAAGGATCGCCAACCCTGACAGACACACCCATGTGCTGATGACCCATGCGGCTCCTGTTGTAAATGCCGTTTCCTGTACGGTGCGCCACACCAGCCACCGCCGCGCGCGCCCCAGGGCATGCAGCACTCCGAGCTCGATCTGGCGTTGGGCCACGGAGATGACGTTAAGCACAGCCAGCGCCAGCGCGGCGACGACGGCCACGACGCTCTCAATCAGGGCCATTGTCAACAGGGTCGTGCGCGTGCTCTGACGCGCAGCGACGAGTGATTTGCGGTAGGTGGCTACCCCTATCTCAGGCATTGGCGCAAACTCGGACTCCAGCCACTCGTCCATCACCGCTTTTTGTCCGGCTTTGGGCGTCACCAGAAATTGGTTAATGGACTCTCCAAGGCGATATGCCTCGTGGCTTTGGAGAAACTCAAGCGAGACAAACGCCAGCCAGTTCTCATCCTCCGGCGCTTCGGGTGTGGCGAAGATACCGGAGATGACGAAATCGGTGGGCAGCGCCATCGCGCCGGGATAGGCGGGATGCTCGCGGTTGCCGATGACGTCGCCAATGTGCAGGTCGCGGTTTTGGGCGACGACCTCCGGGATGACCAATTCGTTGGTGTTGGGGCGCGGCAGATGCCCTTCTTTCAACTTTAGATCGTAGAGCGCGACCAGGTAGGCCATATCCTCGGCATAGACACCGTAGGGATTGATGTTCGCCTGCGTTAAGGGAGGAATGGTGATGTGCAGCATCGTCATTTCGAGGCAGGGAATCACCCGCTCGACGCTGGGATGCATCCGCACCTGGGTGACGACGCCCATATCCAGGGACGAGCCAAGGCGCACGCGCAGGCTGCTCATCTGTTTCAAGTTGCTCAGGCGCGCGTGTCGAGCGTCGCCGGTCGCCGAGAAGACGAAAATCACCAGGGCGACGGCGATGATCATCAGCGACATAGCGCCGGTGAGCAGCGCGGCGCGTCCCTTGTGGCGGCGGTAAAAGGTCGCCGCGGCCAGCGGTTTGGGCGCACTCGCGGCGACGGCTGCCGGGTGAGATGTCGCTTCCGGCCCCAGTTCGCCGCGTTCGATGATCGTCACGGCATCCATCCGCGCCAGCAAGCGGCCAAAGCCGGCGCGCGCAAAACCGGTCACGGCGATCGGCGTTGCCAGAACCAACAACGCCGGTGCGGCGGTGATCACGGCGAGGGCGTGCCCGCGCGGGGCGAACACGGCCAGTTTGAGACCATAGAGCGCCCCCCACGACGCCAAGACGCCCAGCGTCCACCCCAACGCCGCCAACAGGGCGATTTCGGTCGTTAGGTGGCGGGTGAGCCAGCGCCGGCTGTATCCCGCCGCATGCAGGACGCCGAATTCAGGAAGGCGGCGGGCAAAGGCAATACGGTTGATCGCGCCAATCACCAGGGCCACGGCGGCCGCGATGATGACGACGATAGGGACGATGAGCACGTAGGTTTGGCGGTATGCACTCGCCATTTCCTCGTTCAACGTTTGCCGGGTGCGGACAAAGGTGTGGGGGGACTGAATTTCGTTGCTGAGAAAAGCATCCACCTCTGCCTCGTGTCCTGCATGGGCTGTCACCAGAAAATTGGCCGGAAAATTTCGGTAGATTTCGTGATTGCTCATATATTCGGCGGAAAGGATACCCAGGCGCATGCCTGGTCCTGAGCTTGCCGAAGGATCGCTTTCCAGAATAGCGACGACCTCCAGAGGATCGGCGATGTTGCTGTAAAACTCGGGGTTGACGGTATTGTGAATCACGTCTCCAACGTGCAAGCCCAGATTCGCCGCCACATCCTCCGAGAGCGTCACCCCATTCGTCCGTGGCTGCACGAGGTGTCCTTCTTTGACGGTTGCGCCGTATTGTTCCAGGACGAGCGCCATATCCTGTTCCCACACGCCGAGCAAACTCAGCCAGTCCGAGTCACCGCCGATGACTTCGGGCAAGGAAATCCCCTGGCCGCCAATATACGGGATGACGTGTTCGACTGCGGGGTGCGCGCGCACCTGGGCCATCACCGTGGATGCCCATTCATCACCCTGCGGCGCAACGACATTGAATTTCAAGAGCATACTGTTCGTGCGCGCCGGCTCGATGAAAATGGCCCACGAGAGGGCAACCGCCAGGTAGAGACCCACCGTCACCAGGCTGATGATGCCCGCCAGCAGCGCGGTATGGCCTTTGTGACGGCGATAGTATGTGAAAAGTGATAACGGCTTCATGTCTACCTTCTTTCGATCACGGCCACCGGATCGAGTTTGCGCAACATCCAACCGATCGTTCCCACACTGGCGGCGACGACGGTCAGAGGAATAGGCAGCGTGAGTAACCAGGGGACCGGGTTGGCAAAGTTCAAGTTCAATCCTCTCGGCGCATAAATACCGGCCTGAGCCAGGAGCAGCCCGATGACGCACACCGTAGCTCCGATTAACCATGCCAGCCCCGCAGTGCTCAGAGTTTCCCGCGCTGCACGCCGGGTGAGCCAGGAACGACCGTGCCCTAGCGCATGCAGGATGCCGAACTCTTCCCGGCGTTGGGCAAAGAAGATGATGTTCAAGATCACCACGGCGATGGCTGCGACGACGGCGATGATGCTTTCAACCGCGACAAATACCGAGGAGATGATAAGCGTTGTCATGAGCAGTTCTTCTTCGGCTTTGGTGTAGACAGATACTATCTCGCCCGTTGGCCAGGAATCCATGCTATGCCGTAGCCAGGTGTCCAGTTCGGCTTTGCGCTCTTCGACAGGAACGACCAGCAGCTTGCCGGGTTCAAACGAATAGGCTTCATGGCTCTCCATGTACTCGTAGGAAGCGAACGCCAACCACGCATCGTCGGAAGCCAGAATGCCAACGATCTCCATCTCGGTCGGCAGGTCAGATAGGGATTTTGAGATTGGATAGCCAATCGCATCGCCCAGGCGCAATCCCTGATTTTTCGCCAACGCCTCCGAGATCACAATCTCGTTGGAACGTGGGCGAGGCAAGTGGCCTTCCTTGACTTGCGCTCCGTATAGGCTCATCAAGAATAGCAGATCATCTTCAGAAACCGCAAGCAACCGAGTGCGAGGATTGATACTGAATGGGATATCGAGGTTCAGCCACAATGACTTGGTGAGGATGACGCGCGCGACTGCCGGATGCGTCCGAATCTGTGCGGCCACAGCCGGGTCAATGGCACCGCCCGGCGCCCAGACCTCGGCGGCGTAGCGCAGGTACCCGAAGGAAGGTCGTGTTGCCTCCAGCCCCGCAGAAAGCAAGAACGTCGGTGTGACAATACCCACGATCATCAGGGCTGTGGCCGCTGTTATCAGAATCCCCCGGCGGCGATGGCGCGAGTAGAACGTCCGCGATAAAAGTGGCCGGGTCGAGGATTCCCTGACCCGCTGCACAGGAACAGCTTCCGTACTGAGCTGGCCGCGCTCGATGATGGCGACGCTGTCCAGGCGGGTGAGGATGTATCTGCTGCTCAAGGCGGTGAGGGCGATCACGAGTAATGGGATGACGAGAGTAAACCCCAGCGGCAGAAGATTACTCAGGCTCAACACCATCCCCCGAGGTTCGTAAAAGCCACGCCGAATCCAGGCCAGGCTCAGCGAGGCCAGTGTCAAACCGATCAACCACCCTGTGCCCGCGAGAATAGTTACTTCCAACGCCAGGCGACGGGCAAGCAGGTTCTTGTGATGCCCCAGGGCATGAAGTACTCCTTGGTCTGAGAGACGCTGCGCCAGGGCAATCTGGTTGATGGCAATGACGATCAACGCGATCACAACCCCTACCAGCCCCTCGACGACGCCGCAAATCAGGTAGATGGTCAGGCGTGTGCCCCGCAATTCTGAAGATAGTGTGCCGGCAGTTCTTACGAGGGCAGAATCGGAGCGGACTTCAGTCTCAAGCCAGCGATCCACGGCGGCCTTGCGTCCCTCTTGAGCAATGATGATCAGGGTGGTAACGCCTTCCGCGTACGCTTCGTGGCTTTCGAGATATTCCAGAGAAGCCAGACCCAGGCGGGTGCTGGCGCGTGTTTTATATGGCGAAGGCTTTGCTGCAGGAACACCCTCAAGAATACCCACGAGCGTCAATTCTGTAGGTATGCTGGAATAGCGATATGCATCCACAGGACGTCCGATCGAATCGCCGAGGTGGAGTCCGAGTGGCGCGGCGATTTCTTCTGAGAGCGCGATCTCATTCGTGCGCGGACTGGGCAGCCGTCCCTCCTTCAAACGCACGTGAAAAGCGTCTACCAGGATAGGTGTATCGGTCTCGGACACTCCCAGTATGGGGAAGTCTATATTCGCGCCCATCGGCACTGCAATGTACATCTCCCTGGCCGGAATGACGTGGGCTACATCCGGCTGCACTCGAAGCTGTGAGACGATGGCTGGGTCGTTTGTCATGACCGCGCCGGACCAGTCCAACCAGTTATTGATGGTAAGGATGTTTTCCGGGATGGAGTTGAGCAGACTGACCATGATCCAGATCCCCAATGTCGTCAGTGTCATCAGACCGGCCAACAATGTGGCTTGGCGCTTGTGGCGGCGGTAGTAGGTGCAGGGTGATAGTGGGTTCATTTGTTTATCTTCTCTCGATGATCGCCACCGGATCGAGCCGCGAGAGCGTCCAGGCGACGGTGCCGGAGGTAGCCAGCAATACGGCAATGGGAATGGGCAGGGTGAATAGCCAGGGTGTAGGATTAGCCCAGTTATAGCTCAAGCCCATGGCGGTGAACGTCATAGTCTGGTAGATCAGGCCAATCGCACACAGCAAGATGCTAACGATCCAGGCAGTGCCCGTGGTCAACACCGTCTCTCGTACCGTGCGCCAGATCAGTCGTAGACGACTAAACCCCAGCGCATTAAGAATACCCAGTTCAGACTGGCGCTGTGAGACAAAGATCGTGTTCAGCACCACCAGGGTAATGGCCGCTACCGTGGCTAACACGCTTTCCAGTAGAGCCAGAGTGATGATGAGGGAGTGCCTCGCCTCTTGAGCGTAGGCGATATCCCTCCGATACGTCCAGACCTCGACAGCCTGACTGGCCAAATCCTGCTCCAACCAATTGTCCATTGCCTCCTTCTGTCCGGCGTGTGGTACGGCGAGGAACGTCACGGGTCTGCCAGTAAAAGCGCTGTGGCTTTCGACGAACTCGATGGAGGCAAGAGATAGCCAGTTGACAGGTCCATCTTCTGGGGACGCAAAAATGCCCGAAACGACAAACTCGGTCTCTAATGATCGGACGCCGGGGTAGGCTGGGACATCGGGATTGCCGATCACATCGCCAACGTGCAGATCGCGATTTTTGACAAGCGCCTGCGAGATAACGACGTCATTGGTACGCGAACGCGGCAAGTGGCCGGCGATCAATTCCAGACCGTAGACCTGGGCCAGGTAGCGGGCATCGTCTTCGGACACTGCAAATGTGACCAAGTCGGTCGTACCCTGGACGGGAATACGTGCACTGAACATGGATATGCCGATCGTCGGCACAACCCGCTCGACGGTGGGATGTGTCCTGATCTGTGCGACGGCGACTGGAGCGAGGTCGCCCCCATGCAACGCGAGGACTCGGCTGGCGTAACGCAGGACGGTAGTCTCGGGGTCCTCGATGTCGTTCGTCAGGTAAAAGAGGGCGATGACGGTGGCCATGATCATCAGAGCCATGCTGCCGATCAGCAACAGGGCACGGCCTCGGTGGCGCCTATAGAACGTGCCCGAGGCGTGTGGGTTGGAAAAGCGAACTGCGGCGGCGGACGCCAGGCGCGGTGTTGATTCGGTGCTTAACGCTCCACGCTCAACAATGCTTACTGTGTCCAGTCGCGAGAGGACGTGTCGCAGACTAAAGTAGACGCAGGGCAGGATCGCGATCGGAATGGGCAGCGTGACCACAATCGAGGGTAACGTGATGATGGGGAGCGCGTAGCCCTTTGGTACAAAGATAAAGGTTTCTATCGCCAGCAGGGCCAACCACGATAGGCCCAGGCCGGCGACAAATCCCACGCCAGCCAGCACGCCGGTCTCTCCCATCATGCGGCCTAACAGCCACTTTTTGTTGAACCCCATAGCGTGGAGAATGCCCAAGTCCCGCAGCCTGCGCATCAATGCAATCCAGTTGATGACACTGATGACCAGCGCACTGGCCAGTGAGGCGATGACCGAGATCGGTACAGCAACCAGATTGACCAACTGCCGCATATCCGCTACTTCGGCCTTGACCACGCGCGACGATGCGACATAGACGAGATTTTCAGCAAGCTCGTCGTGTAAAAAGTTGAGAACAGCCTGTTCGCGCCCCGCCCTGGGAATGACTATCATGTTACTGCCGCCCATCGTCGCCTGGTGGCTGTCCAAGTATTCAAAGGAGACGATGCCCAGTTTAACATCGCTGTCCATAATACCGACGACCTGCAATGGGACAGGGACGAACTCGAAGCGCTCGCTGTCTAGCCTGTAATCGAGGACGTCGCCGACCTGGAGACCGGCGCTGGCTGCGAGTTCCCGGGTCAGAATCAGCCCATCGGTACGAGGTTGCACCATCTCTCCTTCGACCAGGGTAGCGTTACACAGTTCCATCACCACTGGCATGTCCGCCTCTCTCAGTCCCATCATATTGGCCAGGTCCCAATTGCCGCCCAGTGGATAGGTGTACTTGATCCCTACCTCTGTCTTGACCGGGAACGCGTGCGCGACATCTGGGTGAGTTCGAATTTGAGTGACGATGGTGGGATCTAGCTCGTCGCCTGAGTTGGGATAGACTACACTAAATTTCTCCAGGTACATGCCTGCCATGCGCATGGATTCGACAAAATTGGCGCTGGATAGAGTGTACAGCAAGTAGACAGCAAGAGTCATCAGACCGACCAAGCCTGCGAGCAAGGCAGCATGTTGCCTGTGACGACGGTGGTAGGTTAGGGGTGATAGTGGATTCATAGCCTGCTTACTCGGTCACGTCGTTGGTGCGATTGGCGCGCGTCAACCGATCCTGAACCTCGACGACCTGCCCATCGCGCATTCTGATGACCAGATCGGCCTCGGCGAGGATTTCGGGGTTATGGGTCACTGCGATCAGGCTGCCCTGCTCACGGTAGCCGCGCAGGAGTGCCATCACCTGCAGGCCGGTGCGCCGGTCGAGTAGACCCGTCGGCTCGTCGGCGAAGATGACGCGTGGGCGGTGGATCATGGCGCGGGCAATCGCCACCCGCTGCCGCTCACCGCCCGACAGCTCGTAGGGGAAGCGGTGGAGCTTGTCGCCCAAGCCTAAATCGGCCAGCAGCGCCTTCGCCTGCTCTATGTGCGCCTTGTCCTGCAGCGGCGCGGCGACCATCACGTTCTCCAATGAAGTGAGGTAGTTGATGAGAAAGTGCTGCTGGAAGACGAAACCGAACTCGGTGCGCCGCAAGGCCACGCGCTCGCGTTCCGCGATCTTGCCGTAGGCGCGGCCGTCCAGGTAGACCTCGCCCATCGTGGGTTTGCGTAAACCGCTCAGCATGTACAGCAGTGAGCTTTTGCCCGATCCCGACGGTCCCAGGATGCCGACAAACTGGTGATCCTCAATGGCTACCGAAACCTCGTGGACGGCGTCCAGCGTGGATTCGCCGTCTTTGTACGTCAATGTCAAGTTTTCTCCACGTAACATGGTGTACTTCCCTCCATAGTTCTTGCGTCCTGCACCTTGTTTCTTGTCCATTATCATAACTTTTTCCCCCGGCATTTTCTATAGGCGCCCGTCATATCACTTGCGTGCGGTGATCATAGGTACGCATGACAGTATCACAGGGAGAGTACTGGTCAGAAGAGTAGGCTGAGGCAAACTTCTCTTGTGATGTGTACGACCGGTTGTATACTTGGAGTAAGCGCCGGTTTCAGAAAGGGAGGAACGATGATTCGCATTGCTGTTGTGGATGATCACCCGCATGTTGCGATTGCATTGCGTGCGTTGACCGAGGCGACACCTGACATCCGCCTGGTTGCCGAGTCGCGGCGGGGGAGCGAGGCAGCAGTCCTCGTGCGGAAGACACGCCCCGACGTGCTCTTCCTTGACCTGTTCATCGAGCCAACCTTCGACGCGCTGGCGGTGGCGCGGGACTTGCATGCCGATTTTCCCGACCTGCGTATCTGCATCCTCAGCGCCTACCTCGAACCGGCTCGCGTGCGTACGTTGTTGCAGGCTGGCGTCTGCGGCTACATCCTCAAAGACGACGATTACGTTTCCCGCATCGGCGCGATTATCCGCGACCTCTACGATGGCCGGCTGTACCTCAGCCCGCAGGCTTACGAGGCATTGGCGCAGGCCACGCGCACGGAGACTGTTGAGCAGCCGTTGTCGGAGCGGGAAGTGGAGATTCTGCGCCTGGCGCAAAGCGGCCTGCCGAATCCGCAAATCGCCCAGGCGTTGCACATTTCGGCGGGCACGGTGCGGAATCACCTCAGCGCCATTTACCGCAAACTGGACGCGCGCAGCCGCTACGAGGCGATTCAGATTGCAGTGGAGCGGCATTTGATCTAAAACGTGACCCGTAAAACGTAATCATTGTCAGCCGACTTTCAACTTTCAACCTTATTGATGAACCTCAAATCGATTTTCCGACGTAGGACTCGTTCGATTGACCACAGCGTTCTGCTGGTGGAGTACGGGCGTAAGCTGACCGCGACGGTGGATCAGCAGGCTTTGGCACGCGTATTGACCGAAGAAATCCCGCGAGCGTGCGGTGTGTCCCGCGCGGAATTATTGCTCCCTGAAGCCCACCAGTTGCTCGCCGTCGGAGAGGAGGCGTTGCGATTGCCTGTCAGTCATGCAGCGGTGCGCTGGGTCGCTTCGGGCGGCGAGGCGCAAAAAACTGATCGCGGACGGCTGGCGGAGTTGATCGCACAAGGACCACCCGAGCTGACCTGGGCGCAGGTATGGGTTCCCCTGATGCGCGGCGTTGACCTGCGTGGTCTATGGCTACTAGGGGTGCGGGAGGACAAGGGGCATTATTCGCCGGAAGATCTGCACTGTCTCACCACGTTGGGGCGCGAAGCGGCTGCAGTGTTGGAAGCTGCGCGTTACGCCGAACAGGAGCGTCGCACAGCCGAGGAATTGCGCGCGCTGTACCGGCAGGTGATCGCGGCGCGGGAAACGGAACGCGGGCGACTCTCGCGGGAACTGCACGATGGTGTGTTGCAAGACCTGTGTGCTATCGCTCGCGATCTCAAGGCCCTGGAGGCTCAGGCAGCTCCCACTGGCATGCCCTTCCAAAGTCTGGCAACCCGTTCTAATGAGGCAGTGCAAGCGCTCCGCGCCATCTGCAACGATCTTCGTCCCCCACTGTTGGAACATGACCTACCAACAGCCCTCAGGTCCCTCGTCGAGACGTTGGATGCGCGCTCACAGGCTCCCATTCACATCGAAATCAACGCCGATGCGCTGCGCTTGCCCGACGACGTGGCGCTGGCGATCTTTCGCATCACCCAGGAGGCGCTGCGTAACGCGCTTCAACACGCCGACGCTTCCGAAATCGCCGTGCGCTTGACGCAGTATCCCGACCGGCTGCGCTTAACTGTCACCGACGACGGGCGCGGTATCGCCGATGGCGTCGCCCCCGCGCGCTTTGTAGCCGAGGGCCATTTCGGCCTTGCCGGGATGCGCGAGCGGGCGGCTATGATTGGCGGTCAACTTGAGGTACAGACGGCTCCTGATTACGGCACAGTGGTCATCCTTGAGATTCCGTATCAATCTTGAGCCGTTGCGATGTAGTCGTCCACTAACCTCTCCAGAAGTTCAAGCGGCACGCTGCCGTTGCCTAGGACGACGTTGTGAAAGGCTTTCAGATCGAAGTCATCCCCTAGAGCGTCCATCGCCCGCTGCCGTTGTTCTAGAATTTCGATCATCCCGACTTTGTACGCCGTCGCCTGCCCAGGCCAGGTGATGTAGCGCCAGATTTGCGACTCGACCGCGTCGCGCGACATGCCGGTGTTCTGTAGCATATAGTCCACGGCCTGATTGTAAGTCCAACCTGTGACGTGAATGCCGGTATCCACCACCAGCCGTGTGGCGCGGAAGGCTTCGGCTTGCAAGCGGCCCAGGTCGCCATAGATGTCATCCTCGTAGACGCCGAGTTCCCAGGCCAGGCGTTCGGCGTAGAGTGCCCAGCCCTCGACGTAGCCGAGAAAACCCATGTCCTTTCTGAAGAAGGGTAGGGGGAGTTCCTGCGCGATGGCGATTTGTTGGTGATGGCCGGGAATGGCCTCGTGATAGGCCAGCGTCGGCATCCCGAACCTGGGTTCCGAGCCGGTGTTGCTGGCGTAAAATGCGCCGGGGCGCGAGCCATCCACTGCTGGATGCAGGTAGTACCCCCCGCTTGGCACGCCGATGACGATCACATCAGCTTTTGGCTGCAGGTCAAACACGGGGGCAATGTCGGCTTTCACAGCTTCGATGATGGCTTCGTATTCGCGCAAGATGGCCTGGCCCTGCAGGAAACCACTCTCTCTCGCCACACGGTTGTATAAGGTGGGCAGGCTTTCGCCCGCGGGATAACCCAATTTGTCGAACAGAACGCGCATGTCGGCGTGGATGCGGATCAGGTCTTGCTGGCCGAGTTCGTGAATCTCGTCGGCGGTCAGGTCGGTGGTGGTGTAGTGGCGCAGGAGATAGGCGTAGTACGCTTCGCCGTTGGGGATTTTCGACACGCCGATGTCGCCGGTCGCGGTGCGCTGCTGCTTTTCCAGCAGGCCGGCCAGTGCGTCGAAACCGGGCAGTACGGACTTCTCGATGGCGTCTTCCGCGGCTTTGAGCAGCGTTTTCTTATCGGCAGCGCTTATGGTGTCCAGTGCGTTCAACTTTTCCTCAAAGGCTGTGTAGAACGGTGTTTCATCCGCGTCACTGTTGGCTATGGCGCGCAGATTGCTCCCCATCCACGGGAGAATGTCGCACGGCAGCACCACGCCGATTTCTGCACGGCGTTCCAGGCGGTCCACGACTTGCTTCATCTGGGTTTCCACCAACGAAAGGCATGTGATGTAGTCTTCGGCGTCCTGTTTATTTGTCAACGGGTAGATGTCGGTGAAAAATTGCACGAGGTTATCCTGGTAGCCGATGACGCCGGGCCGGATGATGTAGTCGTAGTCCACAAACTCGTGCCCGCGGATCTGGTCTTCGAGATACCAGACGTACACGTCGTATGAAAGCTGTTGTTCCGGCGTGAGTGCGGCGCGGTCGTAGGTTTTGAGCAGGGCCAGGATTGCCTTCTCCAGGGACTGGGTTTCGCGGATGTAGGCGCCGGACATGTCGTTCAGTTGGTCTTTTCGCACGCCGAGCGCCTCCGACAGGCCCAGGGTGGTGATGCACTCGGGGCAGCGCAGTCCGATGCGTGTGTAGGATTCCTCGAAGAACGTGTCGATGTCCAGCCCTTGCAGGCCCTCGGCGACGGCGGGAAGTTCCACCGGCGCGGATGTAGCGGCGGGCGGCGACTCGACGGTGGTGGTAGCGGTCGTCTGCTCCTCAACGTGTGGCGAGGGCGAAGGCGTGACGGCTGTTATAAGTGTGGCCGTGGCTGTTGGCTGTTGCGTTACTGTCGGTAGTGTGGCCAGCGCTTTTTGACAACCGGTCAACAAAATCGAGATGAGTAGTATGCCGAGTATCACTTTGAAATGATTCATACGATCCCCTCCTGAAAACACCAAATGTGTACTCATCAAGATCGTCTACGATCCTAGTACACGGATGAACACGGAAAACACGGATTTTCTCTTATAACAAATCGGTAGCATCCGTGAAATCCGTGTACAATTTTTAGTATGCCGTTGTTGTGGGCCGCAAGTCGCAAGCTAGAAGCTTGCGGTACGTAGCGACATTGCAGCCAATATTCGTTCCCATTCGGGCATGGTGTGCAGGATGGCGAAGGCCGGTTGTTGTTTCGTCCATTCGGCGTGCGTCCAGCCGTGATCTACGGCGGCGCGGAGATAGGTCAGCGCCTTTTGTGCGTCCCCGAGATTGGCCCAGGCCAGGGCAGTCAGGTGATAGTAGTAATCGGGATTGTCGTCGCGCGCAGTGAAGACCTTTTCGTAATACTCCACCGTCTTGTGGTAGGCTTCGCGCTGGAAGTGCAGCCACCCCAATTCCGCCCAATGATTCACCAGATCGTAGATGTAGAAGTAGTAGGCATACTCGCGGTTGCGTTTGAAGCCCACCTTCTCCGCCGTCTTCCACGAGCCGACGTTCTCCGCATTGCAGTGCCAGCCGACGGCCTTGAAGCCGTGATTCAGGCAATATTCCACCGTTGCGGCAGCGGCGATGCTGGCCAACCCTTTGTGGCGATAAACCGGGGCGGTGACGATGCCGATGTCGATTTGCTCGCCGGCGAAGCAGTCGGCCGTACACTGGGCAACGATCTGGTTTTCGTGCAGCACGCAAAAGCCGATCCCGTTGGTGAGGAAGTTCTCGACGCTGCCCCAATACTCTTCTGCGTCGTTCCACTCGCCGATGGCCTCTGGGATAATGATGTCGTCAGCTTCTAGCAAGTCCCGATCTATACGGCGGACGGTGTACCCGTCGGGCAGTGCGGCGCGCCAGTCGAAGGCCAGTTCGCGACACAGGTAGTGGTAGCGTTCGAGCTTTTCGGCCTCGTGGGTGGGGATCAGCTCGGGCAACCGGGCCTCCCACGCTTCGGGATGCACGGCGAGCGACAGAGAGTCGTCGCCGTTCACGAACACTTCACCGGTGAAGAGCTTTTCGTGGATGAACGCGCGCAGCGATTCCAACGTCGCCGGGTT
>DAIUDK010000130.1:0-15759 GCA_036845725.1 Chloroflexota bacterium | reverse complement strand
TCTGGAGGATTCCTGGGCTGCGCCGTGATTCCCCCGTTTTTTTGATAAGATACCGCAAAACACGCATCGAACCGGGCCTGCTGCCGGTTTTCCGGTTGCTTACCGCCATCCGTCTTGCCTTGACGGCGCTGGCAAGCCTGGAAGGGTTTGGCGGCGGCCCTTTCGCCGACCGGCAGTACGGTCGTTCCGTGGCGGTCTTGAATCTGATTGACGTCACGGTGCTCTTGATCTACCTCTCCTGGCCGAGGTTGCAGAAGTGGTTGGGGCGGGCTTATCTGCCGGTTGGTATTTTCCTGGCTTCGGCGGGACCGATCCTCATCCAGCACGTGGTGCGCCAGCCAGCCGATCCCGTCGGTCTGCACGATGTTCTGCAAGCCTGGCAACTGCTACCTGCACTGTTGATTCCACTTTTCATCGTCGCGTGGCAGTACAATTTCACTAAAGTGGTGCTGTTCAGCGTCGGTACGACGGTGGTGGACGTCATTTTGACCCGCTGGCTCATTCCCGTTGAAAGTATTCGCAGTTTGGCGTCGTCCGATAGCCCGTATGCTTTGGTGTTTTTGGGGGTCATGGGTGTTTTGATCAATCGGATGGCTATTTTCATTGCCGTGGGATTTATGGTCACGCGGTTGATGCGCACACAGCGTGAGCAGCGAACTGCGTTGCTTCAGGCCAACGTCAAGCTCACCCACTACGCGACGACGTTGGAGCAGTTGGCGACCAGTCGCGAGCGCAACCGTCTGGCGCGCGAACTGCACGACACGCTGGCGCACACCTTGAGCGCGCTGGCAGTGCAACTGGGCGCTGTCGATGCCCTCTGGGAGGCCAACGAGCCAGAGGCACGGCATTTGCTCGGACAATCCCTCGCCGCGACGCGCACCGGTCTCACCGAAACCCGCCGCGCCCTGCAGGATTTGCGGGCGTCGCCGTTGGAGGATTTGGGCATCGCTCTGGCGCTGCGAGCGTTGGCGGAATCAGCAGCAGACCGCGATGGCATCGCGGTCGAGGTTGAGGTTGCGGCTACGGAGCACCTCGATACCCTTTCCCCGGAGGAAGAACAATGCCTTTACCGGGTGGCGCAGGAAGCGCTGGAGAACGTCAGCCGCCACGCCGCCGCGCAACACGCGACGGTGCGCCTGGAGCATACTGCTGAGGCCGTCACGCTCACCGTCTCCGATGACGGGCAAGGTTTCGATCTCGCCGCGACCGATCTGGAACAGCGCCTCGGTCTGCGCGGTATGCAGGAGCGCGCCGATATGGTGGGTGGGACGCTTACCATCGCAAGCGATATTGGCAAAGGTACCACCGTCTCGCTGACGATAGCGATTAGCTCTCAGCCTTCAGACGTCAGCCCTCAGCCAGAAGCTAGTGTAGGCTGATCGCTAAAAGCTGACCGCTGAGGGCTACAGGGAGGTTTCATGATTCGTGTGCTCATCTGCGACGACCAGGACGTTGTGACCGAAGGGTTGCGCGTCATCCTGGGTACGTTGCCTGATATCGAGGTGGTGGGCATCGCGCACGATGGCGCGGAAGCCGTCGATCTCGTGCCGGCGGCGCGGCCCGACGTGGTGCTGATGGACCTGAAGATGCCGGGCGTCAACGGCATCCAGGCCACGCGGCAGATCAAAGACCGGCATACCAGCGTGCGCGTGCTCGTCCTCACCACCTACGACGCCGATGAGTGGGTCTTCGACGCCATCCGCAGCGGCGCGGATGGCTATCTGCTCAAGGACACGCCGCGCCAGGACCTCGTCGCTGCGATCAAGGGCACTTTTGCCGGGGCGACGCACGTCGATCCGGGTGTGGCGGGTAAGCTCTTCGACCACGTTGCGCAGACCAGCCCGGCAGCGCCGGACACCGCCGTCGTCCGGTCGCTCAGCGAGCGCGAGTTAGACGTGCTACGCCTGCTCGCCCGCGGCCTGAGCAACGCCGACATCGCCAAAAGACTCTTTCTTTCCGAAGGCACCGTGCGTAACTACGTCAGCGCCGTGCTCGCCAAGCTCGACGTCACCGACCGCACGCAGGCCGCCGTCCTAGCCCTGCGTTACGGACTGGTGGATTTGAGTGACGCCGGCAACCCTCAACGCCCGGCCTGAAAACTTGAATCCTCACATCTTCAAAACAGTCAGTGCTTTACCGCAGTCTTCTTGCTTGAGGTAGAGGAGGACGCCATACCCGGCATTGATGTCGGCAATGCCATAAGCCTCGCCCACCTGAATCCCGGCCTGCGCTAATTTTTCGTAGATCCCGGCCAAAGCTCCCGCTTTTTCGTCACCCTTGATCAACAACGCAGCGTAAGGGCCGTCCAATGTCAATCCTGCTTTTCTGGCCCCGGCAGTCATCGTTGCGCTGTCTTTCGCAAAGAGCGTGAATCGGGTCTGATTCGGTTCTACAGGAATCGCTCTAAACGCATGGAAATCAACGCCAGCCCCGGCAATGGCAGAGAGTAATTTTGCAGCGCCGGTCATTTGATCCTCAACCGTGATGTGGTAGTATTCGACTTGCATAATGTCGAGTGCCATAGAGCCTCCTTGCCTACGTGAAAGTGTCTTTAAAACAACCGTGGTTCCAGCGACCCAACGCTGGGCTTCAGCGGCAGCGGCGGTGCACGCAGGACGAGTAACACATACAGGGAAGACTGCTGGCTGGATACGCCTCCCTTGAGCGGCGAAGTCGCTGTTGGTTGCAAGCCATAGTCGGGTGTGGAGTTTGATTGAGATCATACCATATCTTTGTCTTGTGATAGCAAGAAGTCCCGGACCACCGAACCTGTAGCCAATGTGCCTAAATGCCTCCCACCCAAAAGAGCAGCGATTTGCAGCATGACTTTTCGGCATTAACCGCTATACTATTCCCTACCGGTGAATCGGGACTTTACCTTGTCAATTCATTCACATACGGGAGAAAGCCATGACCTCAGGAACACCACAACAGATCGAAAAAAGTTATGACTGCGTCGTTATCGGGGCGGGAAATGGCGGGTTGACCGCCGCAGCCCGCCTGGCCGTAAGCGGTGCGCGTGTGTTGCTGCTGGAGCGACATAACCTGCCCGGCGGTTTTGCCACCAGCTTCGTGCGCGGCAGATTCGAATTTGAGGCATCTCTGCACCAGCTCGCTGACGTCGGCTCCCCCACAGACAAAGGCGGCGTCCGCGAGCTGTTCGAGGACGAATTAGGGGTGTATCTGGATTGGGTCGAAGTCCCCGAAGCCTTTCGCCTGATCCTGGCCGACCCACGCCTACCCATTGACGCCACCGTGTCTTATGGAGAAAAAACTTTCATAGACAATATCGAAAAAGCCGTGCCGGGCAGCCGCGAGTCGGTCACGCGCTATGTCGCTCTATGCAAAGAAATGCTCGATGGCATCAATTACGTACGCGCAGCGAAAGGCAATCCCGACAAGAAACGCTTGATGACTGAATATGGCGCCCTACCCAAAACCGCACCTTACACCATGGATCAGGTCGCTAAAGCGCTCAAGATCCCGGAACGGGTGCGCAAAATCCTACAGGCCCAGTGGCCCTACATCGGCCCGCCGCCAGAGAGGGGCAGCTTCACCATTTTCGCCGCGATGATTTACAAATACATCACCAAAAGCGCCTGGATTCCCAAACAGCGCTCGCATGAAATAGCCTTGGCACTCGCGAAAAGATTCCTGGAATTGGGCGGTGAAATTCAGTACAACACCCAGGCCGTAGAAATTCAGGTACAGGATGGACACGTCGCCGGAGTGAAAACGTCCAAAGGTGACGTAATCAAGACAAGATACGTGATCGCCAATACCTCCCCCACCCTGGTCTACAACCGCCTGATTGCACCCAAATCGGCAGTTCCCGAAATTGCGCTCAAGGAATGCAACGCCCGAGTGTACGGGCTGAGTGGGATGGTGGTTTACATGGGATTGGATACCACCCTGGAAAAGTTAGGGCTCAAAGAATACAGCTATATGATCTACGATTCCGCAGACGACGAAGCCATCTACCGGTCCTTCGGAACGCTCGAAGACCCCAAGGTACAGGCATCCCTTTGCCTGAACAACGCGATCCCAGATTGCTCCCCGCCGGGGACAAGCATTGTCTCGCTCACAGCGCTTCTCCGCGCGGAGGCGTGGCGGGACGTCAGCCCGCAGGATTACGTCAAAGTCAAGAATCGCATGGCAAACGCACTAATCCGCAGGTTTGAAGAAACTACAGGCGCAAACCTCCGCGACCACATCGAAGAAATCGAAGTGGCGGCGCCGCAGACCTATGCGCGTTACACCGGGACTTACGATGGCATCATCTATGGATACGAGCCGGAACCGTGGGACTCAATACTCCCCAGGCTTTCCATGACAAAGGAAGACCAACACATTGGTGGGTTGCAATTCTGTGGCGGGTTTGCTTTCCGCTGTCACGGATACAGCAGCGCGCTCCTATCAGGGCCAATGGCTGCGCAGTTCATCTTGCGCGATATGAAAGAGGGGAAATAACCATGAAAGGCAATATCAAAGGATACATTCGCGATCTTCTGAAGTATCTTCAACTGACTCCCGGCCGCCGGAAGCGATTTGCTCAAGCGCCGGTAACCCCGCGTGGCGTGGCGCCTATGAACCAACTCGCACAACGCCTCCACCCCGGACGCCAACATCTGGTCATCGCCGGCGTCACAGACGAAACGAAGTCCACCAAAACTTTCAAATTGATTCCAGATGCCGACTCGGCCACCAAAGAGTTGGCCTACTTCCGGGCCGGACAATACCTCAGCCTGAAGGTTGAAGTCAACGGCGTTAGAATCACTCGCCCCTACTCCATCGCCTCCGCGCCGTATCAAGCTCTGGGCGCCAACGGCTTCTACGAAATTACCCTGCGCAAAAAGGAGAACGGGTTCCTGACATCTCACGTCTGGGAATCCTGGAAAACCGGCGTCAAGGTCGAAAGCTCCGGGCCATGCGGGCAATTCTACTACGAACCGCTGCGCGACGCCCCCAAAATGGTGGCGCTGGCCGGCGGATCGGGGATCACGCCTTTCCGCTCGCTGGCGTTGGAGATGGTGCACCAGACGGACCTGACGCTGGCGGAGATGCTTCTCCTCTACGGCAGCAGCGCCGAAGACGACATCGTGTACTTCGAGCAGTTTAAGACATTGGAGGTGCAATCGGCGGGCCGGCTTAAAGTCATCCATGTGCTGAGTTGCGAAGAGACCTCTCTGGAAGGCTGCGAGTTGGGGTTCATCACTGCCGATACGATCAAAAAGTACGCCGACATCCCCCACAGCACCTTCTTTGTTTGTGGGCCGCAGGTCATGTACACATTCGCAAAACAAGAATTGGCCACACTCAACCTGCCGGCCCGGCGCATCCGCTGGGAAGTGTTCGGCGAAGTGCCGGATGTCACGCAGTCGCCGGACTTTCCCCAGGCCGCCGTGGGGCAAGCGTTTCAAATCACGGTGCACATCGGCGGGCTGACCACCCAAATCTCAGCCAGTGCCACCGAGACCATCCTCGTCGCGTTGGAACGGGCCAACCTGGCCCCACCTTCGCAGTGCCGCTCGGGAGAATGTGGCTTCTGCCATACGCAACTAATCACCGGCGAAGTCTACAGTCTTCCTGATCACGATGGCCGGCGTGCGGCAGACAGACAATTCGGCTACATCCACCCGTGCGCTGCTTACCCCCTCAGCAACCTGGAAATCACCATGCCACGTGACGCATAGCATCAATGGCACAGCAAGGCTGGCGCATTTGGAAATCCTGTCCCGGCATACCGTCATTGTAACTCGAAGTTGTAAAAGTAGGGGCCGCTAAAGCGACTTTTTCAAGGAAGGAGAACAAGAGATGCTAAAGACGATTGTTGAACCTCAACGGGAAATTCCCATTGTCGCTGAAGCCGACGTCGTCGTGGTGGGTGGCGGGCCGGGCGGATTGCCGGCGGCGATTGCGGCGGCGCGGTGTGGGATGCGCGTGCTGCTCATCGAACGGTACGGCTTCCTCGGAGGGTTGGCGACGGCGGGACTGGTCGCGCCGATCCTGGGCCACACCGCGTCGAACGGTCACACGCCGATCGTCGAGGGGCTGCTCAAGGAGATGACGGAGCGGATGCACGCGCTCGGCGGCGCGCCCACGTGGGAGGAAGCCTGCCAGGAGTGGGGCGTGCGCTTCGATGCCGAGGCGTTCAAGGTGGTCGCCGACCGGATGGTGCGTGAGGCCAATGTCGAACTGCTGTTGCACACTTTCGCCACGGACGTCGTCGTGGAGGGCGGCACGATCAAGGCCGTGATCGTCGAGAGCAAGTCCGGGCGGCAGGCCGTCGTGGGCAAGGTCTTCATCGACGCGACCGGCGACGCGGACGTGGCTTTCCGCGCGGGCGCGCCGACCGTGCAGGGGCGTGAATTCGACGGGCAGGGCGAGTCGATGGGGTCGTTCATCCACATCGGCGGCGTCGAAAACGTCACCGAGGAACAGAGAGCCGCCGCGCGCGAGAACTTACTCGCCGCGATGGCCGAAGGCCGCTTCCGCTTCTACACCAACGGCTTCACCGGGACCAACGATATGCACCTCACCCACTTCTCGCCGAATATGACGCGCTGGCCCGGCGATGCCACGAACGTCCGCGTCCTGACTCAGGCCGAAATAGGCGTCCGCGAGCAGGTGTGGAAGCTGTGGGAATTTCTCAAGGCGCAGCCTGGTTTCGAGAATTGCTACATCCAGGCCACGTCGCCGCAGGTGGGGCCGCGCGAGAGCCGCCAGGTGATCGGCAATTACGTGCTTACCGGCAGCGACGTCCTCAACGCCCGCAAATTCCCCGACGCGGTGGCGCGCGGTTCGTGGTACATCGACATCCACTGCCCGCTGGGGCACACCTATCCCGTGCATATGTGTACCATCGAGTGCCCGCGCCAGGCAGCCTGTCTCTACTGGGCTGCCGAGCACGGCCGGACGATGCATTCCATTGATGCCCTGCACCCGCCCGACGAAGACTGGTACGATATCCCCTATCGCTGCCTCACACCGCAGAAGATCGACAACCTGCTGATCTCCGGGCGTTGCATCTCCGCGACGCACGACGGCATGGCCGGCGCGCGCGTGATGGGCACGTGCATGGCGATCGGCGAGGCGGCGGGAACGGCGGCGGCATTGGCTGTGCGTGACGGCGTCAATCCACGCGACGTTGATGTGGCGGCGCTGCGACAGGCGTTGCGAGGCGCAGGCATGTTGGTCTAGTAAGGAGAATGGTTATGCAAATCCAGTGCCCTTCACGTTTCGCGTGTTATTACGGCCTCGATCGTCTGGAGCAGTTGGCCGAATATGATCTCGTGATTGTCCAGGCCGAGCACTACGCCGCCGCCGATTTGTTAGCTTTGCGAGAACGGGGCACGTTGCCGTTCGGCTATCTGTCGTTGAGTGAGGTCGCCGATACCGAAAAGACAGCGCCTTGGGCCTTGCGCGAGGCAACCACCGGTGTCGTGGTCCGCAATTGGCGCTGGCAGACGGTGCTTGTGGATTGTCGTAGTGCCGCCTGGCAGCGTTTTGTCATCGAAGAGTGCATCCCCAACCTCGTCCGGCACGGAATCTGCGGGTTGTTTCTCGATACGGTGGACGTCGATGGCCGGTTCGCCGAGACCTGGCCCGGCGTGGCACAATTACTGCGCCGTATTCGCTGGGAATATCCTGATCTGGCGCTCCTAGCGAATCGTGGGTTCTCGGTGCTGGAGGCGGTCGCCGAGACGGTGGATGGTGTGGTCTTTGAGTCCTTCAGTACCTATTACGATGAAGCAGGTTACGCCGCTTGGACTGGAGCCGATTTGCAGTGGACGGAGCAGGCGGCTGTTCGCCTGCAGGCCGTGTTGGGCAAGCGCCCCATTCTGACGATCGACTACGCCCCACCCGACGACGAAACCCTGCGACTGTACGCGGAGCGCCGCGCACAGACTTACGGTTTCACGCCATTTGTCGGTGTCGGGCATCTTGATACGTTACCTTAGCGCCTGATATAGGCCGTGCGCCATCCGTCGAGCGTGTCTGCCAACGTGCGTCTTAGAGTGTAAGTGGGTGTCCAGCCGATAGCATCACGGATGTGCGCCGGATCGCCCGCGCAGAACGGGATGTCGGAAGGCCGTTGACGGTCAGGATCGGGTTCCACTGTGATGGCACAATGTGCCAGGCTCACTAGTGTATCGACGATGTGTTGTACTTGCACCGGTTGCCCACTACAGATATTGTAGACTTGCCCAGCTTGCCCTTTGTGCCAGAGCATCCCTAATGCGCGCACCGCATCGCGGATATCCACGTAGTCGCGGTAGGGCGTGAGATTACCGACCCGCAGTACCGGTGGCCTGTCACCGGCTTCGATAGCCGCGATTTGGCTCGCCATTGCCCCGCCTAACATCTTGTCCGGTTCGCCCGGCCCGGTGATGTTGAAGATGCGCCCCACGACCACCGGTACTTCGCCGCGCCAGGCGTAGCTCAACCCGATGAGCGTCTGCGCGACTTTGCTGACGCCATAAGCGGAGACGGGCTTCAGCAGGGTCTCTTCGCTGATGAGCACCCCATTGTCGAGAACGCCATATTCAGAGGCCGAACCGGGAATCACCACGGTAGGGGGCGACTCCAGGCTGTGGGCGGCGCGCAGTACAGCCTCAGTCCCCAGCACGTTGATGCTGAACAGCCGTTGTACGTCATGACTTTGCACCAGCCCGGCGAGGTGGAAGATGGCGCTGGGCGCGATCTCTTCCACCATCTGCCGGACGGCTTCCGCATCGGTCACGTTCAGTGCGACATAGCGCACGGTCCCGGGTAACATCGCCGCCAACGGATCGCCGGGAATGCTGTGGGCGACTACGGTGTAGCCTTGTGCCATCAGCCAAGCGAGCATGTGCTGCCCGATGAAGCCTGTTGCACCGGTCACAAGCACGGTTGACACATTCATTTGTATCAGTAGTTTCCTCTAAGCTTTCGTTCTAGGGCCTCGACACGCGCTTGCTGTTCGATTTCGAATGTCTCTTCGGCAGCGTGGGCCAGATATCGGTATTTCTCGGCGGCGCTTGCAAAGTCGTCGATGCGCCCTACATCTATCCAATCGCCGTTGAACGGGTAGCCGTAGAGGGGATCACCGCGCGCCTGCAGGTCTTCTACAAGATCCATAAAGCTGTAAAATTGGTTGTGCGGGATCAAATTGACCGCTTGCGGTGAAACGACATAGATGCCCATATTGATGAGGTAGGTAAAGTGCGGTTTTTCACGTGAGCTGAGGATGTGCGATTCAGCATCGATCTCAATAACACCGAAGTCGATGTTAACTTCTTTGGGATAAAGTGCTATCGTCACCATTGCATTGCGTTCGATGTGATAGTGGTAAAGATCGGTAAAATCCAGGTTGGTCAACACATCCCCGTTCATCAGCAGAAACGGTTCATTCAGCCCCTCAATTAAAGTCAGTGGTCCGACGGTGCCCAGAGGTTTGTCCTCATGCGTGTAGGTGATTCTGACTCCGAGTCTGTGTCCGTCGTTGAAGTATGCCTCGAACAGATGCGCCAGATAACCAAGCGTGATGATAATCTCTGTGAATCCGGCTTTGCGCAACTGGCAAATAATGATTTCCAGAATGGGATAGTCCCCAATGGGGATCAACGGTTTGGGCAACACGCTCGTAAACGGCGCTAACCTTGTTCCCTTTCCCCCACCCATAATGACAGCTTTCATTGTAGTCCTCCTTTAGTTTGGTCCAGGTTGTGCTGTTGGGAGCGGGCTAGCGTTGCTAAATGGTGTAACGTTTGGCTTGATAGATTTCGAGATGCTGCGATATCCACTTGATGGTCTCGGTCAATCCGTGCATGAAGTCGTAGTGCGGTGTCCAGCCTGTGAGTTGCTTGACCTTGCTGTTGTTGGATAGTAACCTGTTGACTTCGCTGCCTGCCGGACGCATGCGGGCGCTTTCGCTCTCGATGCGCACATCGCGCCCGACGATTTCGATGATAAGGTTTGCCAGATCGCCGATGCTGATTTCCTCACCGATGCCTAGGTTGAAAGTCTCCCCGATGGTGGCCTCAGTTGCCGCGGCGGCGATAAAGCCGTTAGCCGTATCGATGGCATAGGTGAAATCGCGCGTGGTGTCGAGCGACCCCAGTTTGACGATGTCTTGGGTGAGTGCCTGGACGATAATCGTGGGGATCACGGCGCGCATTGACTGGCGTGGCCCGTAAGTATTGAAAGGCCGCACGGTCGTTACCGGTAGTCCAAAGGCCAGATGAAAGCTCTCCGCGAGCTTGTCCGCGCCGATTTTGCTGGCGCTATATGGCGACTGTCCTTGCAGTGGGTGTGCTTCGTCGATGGGGACGTAGCGCGCGGAGCCGTAGACCTCGCTGGTGGAGGTGTGGATCACCCGTTCCAGCCCCAGTTGCCGGGCCGCGGTGAGCACGTTGAGCGTGCCCATAACGTTAGTCTGCACCACATCGTAGGGGTTGACATAGGAGTAGGGGATGCCAATAAGCGCGCCCAGGTGGAACACTGCCCGCGTCCCCTCCATCGCCTGCCGCACGGCGACCGGGTCCTTCAGATCGCCAAAATACAGTTCGACCTGCTCGAGCAATTTCGGGTCGGCGTAGCGTAATAGGCCGATGTCTCCGCGCGCGTTGTAATGCACAAAGGCCTTGACCTTTGCGCCACGGCGCACCAGTTCCTCGACGAGATGGCTGCCGATGAAGCCGCTTGCACCAGTAATCAACACTTCATACCCATTCCAGTTCATTGTTTTCCCCCCTTATGTCGTTCTATGAGTTTGACGCATTTGGTTGCTGGAAAGGCTAACATTGTGCGTCCTGCAGTCGGCAGTCCTAAAAAGATGCATAGTAGTAATAATCTGCATGCTTGGTTATATCTACTAGAGCACGCCTGGTCAACCATAAAAAGATCGCACTGCCCACTATAATGCCGAATGTACCATACGCATAGGAGATCAGCAGTCCGGCAGTGATGCTGACCAGCAGCGTTACCACAGTGCTGATGCCCAATGCCTTGAGCGCGTACAGGGGACGCGAAAGCGTGATGAGGAACATGCTGTCGAATACCCCCAGCGCCAGCAATCCGTAACCGACCAACCCGGAGACGAAGATCAGAATGGTAGTCCCATCCCAGGACAACCCCAACATGATGTGGTTGGTTGATGCGTTCACAGCGCCAATGACGGTGACCAGCACCGCCGCGCTACACAGGCTGAGTGCCCACGTGAACTGCGTGCGTTCCTTGTGGATAAAATCGCGCAGGGTGGTTCCAAAGTCACCAGGCGACTCGGCCAACACCAGCTTTTGATAGACGTTCACCCGTTGCCAGAAGCGTCGCATGGTGCGCTCGGCCACCCCGACACCTAGGATATAACCGGTGAGGGCGAGTGTCAGCGCCAGCTCGCTTTGCGTTATCCCTTGCATACGCGCCATGCCGGTAGACAGTTTACCGATCCATCCGCCAACGTGTCCTGCCAACACACATACGATGTAGGTGATTCCATAGACGAAATAGGGCACTAGGTTGACGATCATGTGCGGCAGTGGCGCGAACACCACACGATGGTCTCCAACGGGCGAGGCTGTTGTGCGTTGCCGCAACGTACGGGAGATCACCACGACCATCAGTCCCGCCATGGTCAGCAGACCCACGACCGTTGCCACAAGCATCACTGTCGGGGCGGGTAGGTGTGCTCGCAGTAGCAGTTCGATGCTGGTATAGGTGGCGACGACGCCTGCACCCAGGGCGATTACAAACCAGTGCATCAGATTGAGGATCGCAAGTACTGCCGAGAACATCCACAGACACGACAGTGTGATATAAGCCGTCAGCAGCAGCCCGTGGTCGTTTTGATCGAACCAGACCGCCGAGCGCAGGCTCAACGTCAATATCAGTGCGGAGACGAGGACGACGGCAAGACACAATCCTATAATCTGCACAATGATGCGTCCTCCGGCCCGTACATAGCCCTGGCTGAGGTAGCTGGACCCTTTGCGGGCCGCGATCTGCACGAACCCACTGGTCACCAGTAGGCTGCCGATGGTCGAAATGCTCAACGTCAACACTTGTGAACTATCCCATCCTCCGAAGTTCTGGTAGAGGTTAATCAGCACGGTGAGTAAGATGAGCGGCAGCAAGCCCATTGGCCCGCGCCCATAGTCGATAAGCGTGGTTTTCCAGTTCTCGCGGGGGATGTCGGGTTCGATAGGTTGGACAGGAGGGTGGGTGGGCATCGTCCGCATGCGATCGGCGAGGTTCTCAGCCAACGCGAAAACGTCGGGATAGCCGTAACGCTGGCGGGCGGTGGTGTCGGTCACACCGGCTGTTTCCAGCAGGGCGGCGATGTGCAGCATGTTTATTGGCTGGGCGCACGTTTTGTAGACTTCCTCGATAAGTGCATCGGGTGGCTCGTAAGGGGAGACTCTCGGGTCGAAGACCGGGGCGTCGAGAGTCGTCATGAGTGGCCTTCCTTCTGGTTGTCCTCTGCCGTCTCGTACACGAAATCCAGTTCCGGATGACGGTAGCGAATTTCCGTCACCAACCGTTGGTAGGCGGTAAGATACCCGGCATTGCACTGTTGTAGGCTGAATTGGTTGAGCGCCTTTTCCCTGGCCTGATGCCCCAGTTTGCGCGTCCTTTTTGTATCCCAGATCAATTCTAGACACGCGCGCGCTATATCGGCGGGATTGCGCGGTTCGACGACCAGGCCGCAATCTTCCAGCGCCTCGCCGACACCACCCACATCCGTGCCGACGACGGTGCGCCCGCACATCATGGCTTCGACGACGCTGTAGGGGAAGCCCTCCGAGATGCTGGTGAGAAGGACGAAATCCCCCTCGGTGTAGGCGGCGGCGGCGCTGGCGGCGAATCCCGCGAAAATGACGTTGTCCTGAAGTTTAAGCCGCTCGCGCATATCGAGACATTTCTGGTAGTACCACTCGTTGCCTTTAGGCGGTTTGCCGTATAGAATGAAGCGTACATCGGGACGTACATCGCAGACGATGGCGGCGGCGCGGATAAGTGTTTCCAGGTCCTTAAGTGGATCGATTCGTCCCAGCCAGACGATGACGGGCGGGGCATCCGCCGGTTTGTTGTGCGTGGAGGGGGTAAATTGCTGTGGATCGGGACCATTGTAGATTGTCTGAATGAGCTGCGGCGCTGCGCCGTTGCGGATTTCCCACCGGTGATTGTAGTTGCTGCCAGGGGCGATTTTGTCGGCGCAGGCATAGCTTGCTTCTGTGATCCGTTGCGCGAAACGTGCCTGAAACACGCGCTCGAAATGGCTCTCTTCGGAGCGCGACAGCGCGAGCAGGCGCTCGCGTTGATAGATGCCATGTTCGGTAAGGAGGAAGGCTGTTCGTGGATTGCGGGAAGCCACGATCCCGAATATGCTGCACAGGCCGGCGGCGGCAGCGTGCACGATGTCGACCTGGGGGATTGGGATAGTGAGTACCGTCAGCCAGCGATAGAGCAGCCGCATCGCGTTGGTCACGTCCAGTAACGCTATCGGCTGCGGAGGAGACAGCATATCCTGCGCTTGTTGGTAGCCTGCCACACTGCGCGCACGGAAGCAGTCCCAGACGGCCCGCGAGCGCATAGTCACGTCGTAATCATAGAGCTGAAAGTAGGTGGCGAGCGCGCGCAACGTCTCGACCAGTTGTGGTGACGTATTCTCATTGGCCCAGATGGCGTCTAGAAAGTTTTCAAAGAGCGGCAGAAACTGCGTTTCGATAGCTTTGCGGGGTGCGCTGAACTTGCGCCGCACTACTTGAGCCAGGCTCAGGTCGCGTTGCAATTCAAGCACTTCGCTGGTACCCCACAATGCCACTGAAATTAAGCCGGTGACATTGTCCGGCAACTCGTAAACCGGCCGTGCGCTTGGATCGGCGACTAGGCTGATGAGTACGAAGTTGACCTCCGGCAACCCCCGCACGAGCATATCACACCACGTGCTGACACCACCTTTGTAGTGCGGGTAGCTTCCCTCGTTGACGAGACACACCGTCAGGCTGCGTGTCTCGACCTCATTTTCCTCCTGGATCATTGGCAAGACGGAGGCGTGGCTTGGGGTAGGGTTCCAGAATCGGAAGTTCATCGCTTGTCACCTTCTGTGTTATCAGACGCGCTGTCTACTAGCGCGCCGTCTACTAGACGCGCCGTCTCCTTTTGACACCAAACACGCTGCCCACGACTAAAAGGACCCCGCCAAGCTGTACCCAAATAGCTGCGGAAGCCGACTGCGCCTGCAATCTCATGAGCGATACGGCGTTCGGCCCGATGCCGACGGAAATAGATGGATACCACAATTTGGCATTGCCGGTTGCTGCCACTTCGACCTCTTCAAGCCGGTAGGAGAACGTTCCGTTACGCCGGTCATTTGGATCGGATATGGTGTATATGCCACTCCCTTTAGTGTTTTCAGTGCCAATCAGAGTCCAGGTCGGAGTGCTTGGGGTAGAGATGTACAGGTTGAAATGTTGTGTGTGCGTCTCCACATCTGTAGTCCAGGTGATTGTAACCGCACCTGCTATCACGCCAGCAGAGAAGTTGAGCAGGTGGGTAGGTGTAGCGCGTATTGCGCCCGATTCGCGTCGCCATTCGTTAGCGCCGATGGCGGTGACAAGATAGGTAACGCCGGTAATGGGAGTCGTATGCGTAAAAATGGGGTTCGCTACCTCGGCGATTAGCGTGCTGCTACTAGGCGTAGATTCCGCATCAGTGTTGGTATAGACGCGGTAAACGAGCGCGTTAAGTGCCGCACCTGTCGTATCGCTGACGGTTTCGTTCCACGAGAGCACATTCTGGTCGCTTGCAACGTCCATACTCAGGCCGGTGATTTGATATGGGGTAGAAGCTATGCCGATGTCGGCGTGGCTTGGGTTGTACCATAGTGAGGCGCTGCCGGTGGATTCTGTTTCGATTTCCTCGATTCGGTAGTAGAGGCGTTGACCTTCATCGCCCGTGTCGGTGGCGGTGTATACGCCACCGCCTTTGCTCGGAATGACCTCAGCGTTTAGACGTGTCCATGGGCCATCGATGGTCGTCGCACGATAGAGGTTGAAGCCAAAGGTGTTGGTCTCTACATCTGTTGTCCAGGTGATGGTTACGGTTTCTGCGAGTGTGCTGGTTGTGAAGTCGAGCAGTGTGGTTGGCGTGGCGCTTGCATCTTCTGACTCAAGTTTCCAGCAATTATTGCCGAGGGCGGTGACGGCGTAGGTCGCACCAGGAATGGGACTGGTATCGGTGTAGACTGTGGCAGTCAATGAGTCGGCGAGCAGTATACCGTCACGGTAAACGCGGTAGAAGAGTGCCTGCACGGGCGCGCCGTTGGTATCGATCGCTACGGCGTTCCAAGTGAGCACGTTTTGTGTGTCTGAAACGACGACGGACAGGCCACCAATTTGTTCGGGTATAGAAGTTGGCGCTCCGGGAATAAACAGGGCATCATTCGCTTCCATGTCGAAGTAGGAAATGTCCTGTCCCGCGTAGCTTTCCGTGTGGGTTGCCTGGGTTGCGTTGATGCCTGTGATAGGGATGATCGCGGCATTGGTCGTGGTCAGCGTAATCGCGTCGCCGCAGCTCCACACGGCACTTATGCCGGAGTCGTTATAGGCCATACGCCCCCGCATCTTCTCACCGATTTCCTCTGTACTCAGGCTGAGAATGGGGACATTGTCATTGTAGAGCGCGTTGTACTTGCCGTAGAGCGCTTCTACGAAGTCACTCAGGAGGTATCTTATCAATAATCCGGGGGAGACAAACTCCCGCCGAAGGCACTTGCCG
>DAIUDK010000129.1:0-15929 GCA_036845725.1 Chloroflexota bacterium | reverse complement strand
CACACAACAACGATGACGAAATCAAGAAAGACTTCGCTTTCTCCTCTAGCACAGCTCTCTGTTGCTGCGTCATCCTTTCCTGACGATTAGCAAGTAAATCGTCCTGTGCAAACCAAAAGGCTTTACGTAAACGCTTGTTTTCATCTGTCATAGTCATCAATTACCCTCCAGAGCGTGCAAAGGAGAGTTGTCATGCAAGCTTTGTGAGTCTGTTGAACACGTTGATGAGGGCACTTTCTCAAAGGAAAGTATCGTTTTTGTCTTTGGTGCATAGTAAAGACAGTAATTCTGACCGTTCTCGAATGATAACAACATATCTTTCGATACATCAAAAATTTGCGATCCTACTGTCAATCTGAAATTAATGTATCCGATTCGGTCGCGTCTGTACTGGATGTCCAAAAACACACGGTCACAGATTCTACCCACGCTATCCGAATTGATATCCTCTTTCCAATCTAGATATCTTGGCCCGACAAGTACACTCCCCAGCAAGAGCACGAGTCCAAACAAGAATATCCCCGTTACGAGGTCAAATGTTCCTGCGATCCAAAGGATAACCACCCCGGCAACAAGGCACACTGCAGCCGATAGGATCAAGAAAGACTTTGCTTTCTCTTTCAAATGCGCCTTCTGTCGTTCCGTCAGTTTTCCTTGACGATTAACAAGCAAATCGCTCTCACCGAATTTTAACACACTTTCAGGGGTTTCGATCATTCCGGTCATTGTAGTTTTTGTATGCCTCTCACTGTGCCTCAGCGGATAAAATGTACCGGCTGTTGGGCGCGTAATAGATACAATAAACTTCCTGATCACGGAGCGCCAATAATTGTTCTTTGCTACGCAGGCGAAACCTTCGGCCCTCAAGTGCAAGATAATAACGCGCGCCGTATCGAGATGCAGTGATGTCAAGCGTGATTTCGCCGCACAACCGCTTAACAACCGCCTGTTTTATATCGTTTCGATAGTCGATGAACTTTTTCCCAACGTAGATGAGCGCGATCAACACCGCCAGAATGAGAATACCCGCTCCGAAACAGTTTTCCAGATTGATGCTCATCCCAGCATAAGAAGTGACGATGATAAGAACAAGAACAACACACACCACAATCAGCAGAAGCCCGTAGTTGCGTTGCTGTACCTGCAAAACTGCGATCTGACTATCTGTCAAGCGCTCCCCAAGGTTGGCACGTAAATCATCATGTGTAAATCCAAAGACATATTCCAGGCGTGCATCATGGTCTGTCATTGCCGGTCAGATTCCTTTCGCGCAATCGCCAATAGATGCCCGGTCGCCCCGCGCAGGGACGGCTCACACTCCAGCCAGCGCAATACCTCCAACAGCCGATTGCGCCGTCCGGCATCCTGCCAATGATCCTCGAAATTCTGTAACATACAACCGATACCTTCTACGGGCAGCGTCGCCACGTGTTGCAGACCCGCGTAAGCGATCTCACATTTCAGTTCTTCTGGATGATGAAGGTAGGCGGTGGTGAAATAGCCAGGATGTTGCGTGGGATTGCGGTGCTGCCCGCTGCGCACGTCCTCCTGCGCGATGTGGAAAAACACGGGGTCGTCCAAATAGCCGGAGAACAGACCATCCATCGTCGAAGCAAAACGCGATATAGCCGCCGCGACGATCAGGCCGCCTTCCCGCACTACGCGCCGCGCCTCCTGCCAGGCTTGCACCCGCTCTTCGCGCTCCGGCAAATGATACAGCGGACCGAGCATCAGCACAACATCGGCGCTGGCGTCGGGCCAGTGTAACGCCCGCGCGTCGCCGATTTCGACGCTGGCGAGGGGATGCGCCGGTTGCGCCGCCGATGCCGCGCGCGCCTGCTCGACGTGCTTGGGCGTCGGATCGATCAAGTGCACCGTGTAACCCAGTTCCGCCAGCCACAGCGCGTAAATCCCCGCACCGCCGCCCACGTCCAGGATGACAGCCGGCGGCGGAGGTAGATAACGCGTGAGGATTTCCTGCGTGCGGATGCGCTCAAGCTGCCCCGTCATCTGCAGCAGCCGCCCGGCCTCGTCGCTGACTTCGTAATGGGCCGTCACCTCAAGTAATGGATCATTGGAACGTTCTGACAAATCGGCCATTATGCACATTCCTCTCAAAATTTTGTTGAAACATTGCTCAATTTCCTGCGAAGCTGCCGAGACACACCTCGTCCAGATCAAACCAGGTGAAATAATAGTTGTCGTTGTAGGCTTCAAAGGCCAGCGTCACCGTCTGGCCCGCATAAGCCGAAACGTCGATCACATCCTGCTGCCATTGTTGTTCAGCGGCCTGATCGTCGTGTGAGGCCAAGGTGAGCAGCAGCGAACCTTCCTGTGTGAGCAACTTCACCGCAAATCCATCGTGGTGAGGTAGCGTCTCGTAGGTACCCATCCACCACCAAAAGCCCAGTTGTCCGTTTGCAGGGATCGTTACCGTCTGAGTCAGCACATCCCACACGCCCTCGTATCCGCCCAAACGCGCAGCATATTGCCCAATGTATGGATGAAAACCGTCCCCAACTGCACCAATCAATGGATGCACCTTTGGGCCGATGCCGGTGGTGCTTGTATACCAGCCGGCATCGCCAAGCTCAAACCCGCCGTTCTGCACGACATTGCCAGGACAGGAGCCGCCTCGAGCCACAAACGGCAGATACGCCATCGGTGTCAATTCCACAGGCCCTTGTAGAGGAACCGCAGCACCGGCAGTAAACATTCCTGTAACGAATACCGGCACTAAAACAACCAACAACAATCCCAACGTAGCCTGCCGCTTCATCGCTGCCTCCTGAGGCAAAACATTGGAACGTTCTAACGTTCCAACAACCTTCTCAACCAAGCACTTGTTTCACCACCGCGACTTCGTTGCGCTTGAGGTAGAACTTGCCCGTGATCCGCGCCTTGCCCAGGTCCTCGCCCTCCGGGATGTTTTCCATTGACACAAAACCGTCGGCATCGTTGATGAAAAACCACAGCCGTTTCTCATCGTTCTCCCGCACAACGACGTGGATGCCCTCCGGCACAGACGGCCACAACGGAGCAAGGTCATTTCGCTCCTGAAGCGCGGGGAGCAACTGTTCGAAAATTTCTTCGGTGAAGTACGTACCCACGTACAACACCGCGCCCGCGCCGATTTTCTTCATCATCACGGCGGGTTTGCGTTCGAGATGCAGACGGCCTTCCCAACGTGCCATGACGGCGCAACCAGGTAACACGTCCATTTGCTCGTACCAGTGCGCGGTGGGGACTTTCGCCTTAGGGAAGTTGATCGACAATGGACGCTTATCCGGCGCGTTCTGGCGACCGTACTCGGCGACCCGCGTTCCCGTCAACTCGCGCAGCACGCCCGGTGGCGTCTCGGCGACGACGTTGTTGTTCCAGTCCTTCGTCGCCGTCCGCGCGCCGATGACGAGCGTACCGCCGTTCTCGACGAACGTGGTCAGATTCGGCACCCATTCGGGGTTGAAGAGCGCCCAATGGGGAATGATGTAGGCTTTCAGTCCACTCAAATCGTCTGAAGGATGTACGCAGCCCACCGCATAACCACGCTTGTAGAAAAAGCCATGGATCATCCCGGCGACTTGATGCGGCGAAGGCAAACCCAGTGAAAGGGCCTCGTGCGCGTCGTAGACCTCCATATCGGCAGCCGCGATCCCCACGTCCACCCGCACGTGCGTCCCCAACACCTCCGCCCCGACGACTTGCAGCTCTTGCCCGAGTGTCTTGACCTCGTCGTAGCGGCGGCGGGGGACGTTATCGTGATCGAGGATGCCGCACCAGTACTCTTCCGCGCCGAAGCGACACGTCCGCCAGCGGAAGAAAAGCAGGCTGTCCGCGCCGTGGGCAATGGACGTGTAGGCCATGCGCTTGATCTCTTCCGGTTCGGGCATGTCGTGGAAGTAGCCGCCCTGCCCGCCCGGCCCGGATTGCTGCTCCGGGATCATAAAGTTGCCCGACCAAGCGCGTGTATGATCGAGCATAAACGCCTGGGCTAGGGGGCGCTGCGCCGGATCGGGGACGAAAAACGGGTACACGTCGAAGCCCAGGAAGTCCAGGTCTTGGGTGAACTCGCCGCGATAATCGATGTGACGGAACGTCCCGTTGTGCGTGACAAACCACGCCGGATTCGCCGCCCGCAGGATTTCCACCTGCTCGCGCTGGAAGCGGGTGACGTTCCACGAGATAAAGCGGGCGTAGTCCAACAGGTGCGCGGGATTGGCATAGGCGGGCTTGGCGTTCTTGGGCGTCTGGATTTCGTCGAAGCTGCCGAAGGTGAGCGCCCAGAACGCGTTGCCCCACGCGGCATTGAGCGCGCCGATGTCGTCGTGATACTTTTCGCGCAGGAACTCGCGGAAGGCGACCTGGCAATTCTCGCAGTGACACTCGCTGAAGTGGCAATTCAGCTCGTTGTCGGTCTGCCAACCAACCACGTGCGGATTGTCTGCGAAGTGTTCGGCCATCGCCTGGGTGATTCTACGGCTGTACAGGCGAAAGACGGGGCTGCCTGGGCAAGCGTGCTGCCGCGATCCATGCTGCATCCGTACACCGTCCGCGTCGACGCGCAGCACGTCGGGGTGCGCGCGCGTGAGCCAGCGAGGCGGCGTCGCCGTCGGCGTGCAGAGGATCGTCGCGATGCCCTTCTCGCCGAGCCGGGCAATCGTCTCATCGAACAGCGCAAAGTCAAAGCGGCAGTCTTCTGCCGCGCCTTCTTGCGGCTCCATCAAGCCCCAGGCAAACTCCGCCATACGCACCACATTGAACCCCGCTTCAGCCATCAACTCCGGATCTTTCGCGCGGGTGGCGGCGTCCCAATGCTCGGGATAGTACGGCGCACCATAGTAAAACGTCTTCAAATTTGTCGGATTTTTATGCGAAAGTTTTCGAGTCATCTTTTCCTCCATCAGTAATAGGGGCTAAGAACTGGGGATGTATTCTATCTCAACCAATCGAGATTTTTGCCAATCAGCAATTCTGTCATTTCGGCATGGTGTGTATTCTTCATCGCTATCGGTTCCATATCGAAGCCATGTTTACGCGCCAACTGGCGCACACCATGACAATTATCATAGGTCATCAAGAAATCACCTCGCAAAGTTTCTACAATAGTGAATAAAGCCTCGTGATCCAACTCGTGATAAGTGTAAAGACGCGAACCAGCGCGCTTTCCGGCAGCCGTATAGGGTGGATCGATGAAAAAAACCGTGTTAGCGTCGCTGGCGTGTTCACGGAGCACTTGCATACCATCTCCCTGGATAAAAGAAAGGCGATCACGGATAGCAGCGATATTGAGAATGCGTCGGCTTAATGTTTCAGGATACCAACGTGAGCGCATTCCCCGACTCCCCTCACCCGTTCTGATCCTCCCGGCTCCGGGCGCAAGAATGCCACCATGATTAACACGATTTTTGAGAATGGTCTCAAATGCCTGTTCGCGTTGCGATGCCGAACCGCGCGAAAGCACCTGTTCTACGTTTTCCGGACTGAAATCGAATGCGACAATCGCTTCGGCTAACCACTCACCTTCGTCCCCCAAAATGGCTTGCCAAACCGCTGCAACTTGCTCATCCAGTTCCACCAACGTAATATGCGCGGCCAATTTCTCAGCCGCCACCGTCAGGCCTACGATCGCGCCTCCGGCAAAGACTTCGAAAAACTCTGCAGGAGACTCTGGTAAGCTAAGCAGCCAACGACGAATACGCGGCACGAGCCACGTCTTGCCACCCGGATAACGAAAAGGGCTGCGCTGCTTCACAGAAGCCACGTTGACAATTTTGTGCGTATTCTCTGGTAGAAAACTTAGTTGTTGCATAAAGCGCACTACACTTCCAAAACATCGGTCAAGATAGGTGCGTCGGGAGGATTCTGCTCCTCAAGATGCGCATCCAGCTTTTCCTGTAGATAAGCCATAAAATCCTCGACCGGGCCGGGAGCAGGTGTCGTAATGGTATCCAGAGCAGGTTTGAACTGTGTGTAGATGGTTCGCGCTAGAACAAGCTGATAAACACCTTGCGCGTCATCATATTCGAGATCATAGATAAACCAGGCCAAGTTGGCCGACGCTTCTGATACTTCTGGTAGGACAGGCATCGTTTGGTAAAAGCCACTATGGAGCGCCACAGCCATCTTCTTCTGCCAGGCATTGAGAATACCACCCTTATAGATCAACTGCGGGGCTAAACGTTTACGCGACGACGAAAGATAGTCAGGACGGGGATACGATCTCTGTGTTGACCAATCCATGTTATGGCGCGCTTCCGGCGCGGCAAGATAAAACTCGAAAGGTAGCCGGATATTGCCAGAGATGTAAACAGATTGCACTTCCAGAGAACCAAAGTCAACAATCTGCCCTCGATCATCATAGGCAACCAGCACAACATCAATGTTGCCGGCGCTCTGCCCGTTCACGGTATTGAGCCGTACCTCAGTTAACGATGTCCAATTCGCCGACGTATCAAAGAGAAAAGCCGCCGCATCGCTGGCGATCCGCCAATCCTGCCGAAAGCGAATTGGGCACGTAATCGCCAATTCATCCCCAGTATGGATACTGCACACGCCCAATGGAGCATTGGCTTTATCTTTGGTACAAGAGGGCACACGATTGTTATACGGGCAGAGTTTGTGCCTTCGATAGTGTTGTGCTTTCGCCGAAAAATTATCCGGCGGAAAACCAAAGACTTCGGCCAATGGATGTTTTGTCATTTTCTGCGTCATAGCTCCATTCCTTCCGAAATAATCCCCAATCTTCACGAACAGAAACCAAAATTAGTGAAGATTAGTGGTAAATATAGTTCGCTAATTCACGCAACCAGCACCTTCATCACTCGCCCGCGCTTGTAGCCGACGGCGACTTCGAAATACCCAACAAGCGCTTCGTCGAGCGTTGCGTCGCCGGTATCGACGCGCAGGCCGGGCAACTGGCGCATCTTGTCCTCCGTGCCGACAACGAGGATGTGCTCCCGTCCCACCTGGCGGATGACCTCCGGCGTGAACTGCTTGTTCCCCCGCCCAAAGACAAAGCCATTGCCCCCTAGCGGTGTGACCACGATTTTACGCTGAGGATAGCGTCTGAGCAAGTCGAGGATCGCGCGCTCGTTCACGTCTGCCGCGACCAACGTCCCATCGCAGGTTGCATCCACGCCGAGCAGCGTCTTGGGCAACGCCAGTTCATCCGCAATGGCTTTGACGGTGGTGCCAGGGCCGAGAAGGTACAGCGTTTCCGGGGCCATCGCCTCGACGAAAGAGGCAGCGATGTCGCGCTTGTTCTCTCCGACGGAAACGCTGGCGCTCGAGGCGACTTTGCCTGGCTGCAGGAAACGTTCGACCGCCGGAACCGGCAGGTAGCCGTAAAGCTGCGCATCCAGCCGGTTTTCGCGGAACGCGTCCTCGTCGATGTCGAGCACTTCTTCTTCGACGACCCCCGTCCCCTCGACGAACGCATCCACGAGTTCGGCGGCGGCGTGGGGACTGAGGGCGAAGGCGGCGCTGTATACTTTGACGCCCGCCGGAATCGCCACAACGGGGATGCGTTGGTAAGGCGGAAGCGCGCTCAGTGCATCGTACACGTCACGCGCGGTGCCGTCACCCCCTGCGAAGACGAGGAGTTCCGCGCCGGCATCGAGCATCAGCCGGGCGATGCGCCGCGTGTCCTCGCCGGTCGTCTGCTCGCCGACCGCGCCAACGACGAGGTAGACGAGGCCAAAGTCCTCGACAACGTCCGCGCCCATCCCACCCGGCGCGACGAGCCACGCGATGTCGGCCTGGCGCTGCATCTGCGCCAGCACCTCCCGCGCGCGTTGTGGCGCGACCGGCGTGGCGCCCAACGCCAACGCCTGCTCGACCATGCCGCCGTCGGTACCCTTGAGGCCCACACTGCCGCCCATCCCGGCGATAGGGTTTACGATCAGTCCAATGGTTTTCATAAGTGAATCAGCGAATCAGAGAATCAGTGAACAGAAGAATCAGCGAATCAGCCGTAGAATACCGGACTAACGACTATCCGACTAAGGACTGCTTGACTATGCCAGCCATTCGCGCATCTTGGCGACGTATTGCGGGAAGGCGATTTCCGGCTCGTGCAAGGTGGGGATCCAGCGTTTTTCCCACTCGAGGATGGCGTAGCCGTCGTAGCCGCCGCCCACGAGCAGGTCGAGCATCCGCTTGACAGGCACATCGCCCTCGCCGAGCAGCACGTACTGGTGACGTCCGTCGGGGGTGGGCACGGAATCCTTGACGTGGAGGCTGACGGTGTACGGCGCGAGGTTGGCGTAGGTCACGTCCGGCGGCTCGCCGTTGGTGCGGAAGGGGTGGTGCAAATCCCAGAGCACACGCACGCGAGGATGGTTGGCCTCGCGCATCAGCCGGGCGAAGGTCGCCGAGTCGGTCCAGTCGTCGTGGGTTTCCAGCGCCAGCGTGACGCCGAACGCTTCTGCTTCGTCGCCGATGATGCGCAGGTTCTCCACGAGGGCGGGCAAAATCGAGTCCGCGGTGTGGCCTTCCGGCACGCGCCCGCCGTAGACGCGCAGGACGTGCGCGTCGAGTCTGGCGGCGAGTTCCATATTGCGCCGGGTCTCGTCGAACTGCTTTTCGCGCTCCAGAGGATCAACGGTGGCGTAGCGCGCCGACGTAGCAATGCCGGAGATGGCAACGCCGAGATCGGCGAACAGGCGCTTCGTCGCTGCCAGGTTGATGGTGAATTCCTCTGTCGTCGTGATGTCGAGCGCGTCTTGCAAGCCGCGAAAGTCCACGGCATCGTAGCCCATCGCCGCCGCATTCTCCGCAATTTGGCGCAACGTCCAAGCGGGACACCCCAGCGTTGTAAACGACAGTTTTAACATAGCATAACCTCCATCTACTGAATATCCTGCACACCCCCACACAACGGGTAAACCTCGTCGCCGAGGATCAGTTTGCCGGTGACGCCGGGCGGGAGCGTGAGCGTGCCGCGCAAAATGCCCGGTTCAGGCTGTGTCAGATCGACGGCAATCTCGCCCTGGGGATGCGGCAGTGTGGCTCTGACCGCCGCGAGTGCCCCAAGCATCGGCTGGATAACGACCTCCCGAAAGCCCAGGCCGTCTGGACGGATGCCGAGGATGGTCGCGTAACTGTGATAGATGGGATGCGCGCCCCAGGCGTGGCAGTCGGAGCGTGAAGGTTCGGGCTTCTCCCGCGTGGTCTTGAATCCGAGATCCGCTAACACGAACCACTCGTCCAGGTGGTCGAAAAGCGCATCTACACAGCCCAGAATCCGGTACGTCTCGAAGAGATAGTGGCTGAAGTAGATCGTCGCGCGCGTGAGATCGCTCGCCGCGAGCAGTCCGTCAGCAACGCGGGCGCGCTTGTCCGCGTCCACCAGATCGCTGAGCAACGCAAGGCATTGCGCGTGCTCGGAGAAGTGTTCGTGAGCAAGGTCATCGGCGAATAGACCCCGTCTTTTATCCCAGAAGGCCACCGTGGTCGCCTGTGCAGCAGCCTGCGCATAGCGCCGCATCCGCGTGGCGTTCTCCGGTTCGCCGAGCCAATCTTCCAGTGCGGCGACGTAGGTAAGCGTAAGGGCAAAGTGCCAGTTGAGGATGCCGTTGACGCCGCCTTCACCGTCGGGCGGGACGCCTCTGTGCCAGGCCGGATCGGTCGTCCAGTCCACGTAGTTCCAGCCAGGCGGCGCTTCGATCAATCCTTTGGCGTTGCGGTAGGACAAAAATGCATCAATCACCGCGCGCACGCCGGGCATTCGCGCGCGGACAAAATCGGCGTCGTCGCGCCAAAGCGCGTAGTCGTAGACCATGCCGCACCACCACAGCGAGAACGGCGGGATGAGTTGCGTACTGCGGCAGGGGTAGCGCGATTGCGTCAACCCATGGGGAAAGCGCGAAACGTCGAACATCGTGATGGCCTTGCGCGGTAGGCGGTCGTCGCGGGTGAGGCAGTACGTAGCCAAGGCTTCGAGGCGCGTGTCGCCCACGTACATCAATTGCTCATAGTAGGGGCAGTCCATGTAGGTTTCGTGCGAGCACATTTGCAGCGCGCGCACCATAATCGGCCACACTCGCGCGAAGCGGGGATCGCTGGCGTGGAATTTAGCCTCCGGCTCCAGCGGATAGCGCGTTTCCAGAAAATCGAGCGCTTCGATGGTGAGCGGTTCCTCTTCCGTGACAACAAAAACTCCGACGTAGCGTCCGGCCTTCCACCAGAGATTCTCGAAGACGCGAGATTGGCCGCCATCGAGGCGAAAAACATCGCCCTCGCCGCAATAACATTTGCCCTCGACGGCGTCCCGATTGCCCTTGGGCGTGTGGAAGGTGTCCCACCATGCGCGAATGATGCCATTGTACAAGGACTCGGCCCAGCTAACGTACACCGCAGCCCCAGCGCCGCCCGTAGTGACGAGGCGCGTGTAGGCGCACACGTAGTCCTCGAGGTCGATGAGGACGCGGCGGCGCGTGTGCGCGGGGATGATCACATGCGTTGCGCCGCGCAAAAGAGCGTCCCATGCTGTGTGCTCATCCGGCAAATCGTCGGCGTTGCGGATGGGGATGCTCGGCAGGTCCGCATTGGCGGCGACCACGGCGATGTGCCGCACCATACCCTTGGGCCAGCGCGCGTCGACCATGCCCGGCAGCGTGGCGGGCGTAAGGTGATGCGCCGCGCCAAGCGTGCCGTGTTGGTCAAAGCCGCCCGCGCCGATGCCCTCATCGCCGATGTGGGGCGCGCCCCAGCCGTCACCTTCGCCGCGTTCGAAACCCCAGGCGAAACGCGCGCCATCAATCTCCACATTCGCGCCAACACCGAAGCCCTGGTTGTTCTTGAAGAACGTCAGCCCATCCAGATGTTTCGTCTTCCACGAGGCCACGCCGGTCGCCAGCAGCACCCGCCATTGCGGATCGTCGCAGGCGAGGATGAAGCCAGGGCGCACGCTGAACTGCGCCAGCGGCGCGCCCTCGCCCAACGCCCACACCAGCGCGACGAGGCAATGTTCGCCAGCCGCCAGCGATAACGTGTACGTCTCGAAGAACCAGTGATAACGATCGCCGCGCTCTGGCCCACGCCCGATGCGCGCGCCGTCGAGATAGAGAATGTAGCGTTCGTCCGCGGAGACGTGGATGCAGAGCGTGACATCCTCGGCAATGGTGAATTGCCGTTTGTACGCGACCACGCTTGGTAGCTTAGCCGCTTCCGGGTGCGCGATCCAGCGGGAGGGCCACGCGCCGGTGTGCCAATCGCGCTGTAAAGCCTCGCCTTGCGGTGGAGGGATCAAAAACGGATTTTGCTTAAGGTCGGTCATTGCGCCTCCTTCACGTTGTTCACAACATCCATCTCCAACCCCCATTATATAACGCGCTTCCGAAATCGGATATTGCGTTCTGGCGCAATTCGGGATACAATAAGAACACTCAAGTGCACAATCAGCTATAACACGAAACAGGATTCCGCTTATTCTACCATTGATTATCCGCAGCATAATGGGTAGCCGTCATGTTAGTCTGTCAAAGCGGGCGGACTTTGATAGATGTCTTTTTTCGTACCACTCAATTCATGCCTATAAAGGAGGGGCATCATGAAACGGAAACCTTTACTTTTTTCACTTACTTTTGGTCTGAGCTGCGCACTGTTAATCATCGTCGCAATCCTGCTGCGACCCTCGACTCCGAGCCTCGGCTATCCCTTGAATGAGATCGCGCTTTTACCTGCGGACGAGGCTAATGGGATAGCAGGACCGGCGCAATCGCCGCAAATTTACGCCAGGTACCAGATGGACGGGCGGAATGATGTTTTCGGCTTCAACGCTGTCGCCGGCAGTACCGTGCTGATCACCATCACACATCCCAGTGAGGGTGTCATTGCCGCCGACAGCACCATTGCCGGGACATGCGATGGCTGTGCTCCAACCGACTACCAGCTCGACTTCCCCGATTGGACATTCTCCGCCGGGGTCAGTATAACGGTGGACGGTGGTCCAGGGATGATTGAATCCGTCGAGGTGGTGTCCATCACCGGCGATCCTAACGTCGATACAGACATCGTCATTGGCAACGCGCCGGCAGGAGGACAACTGAACGCCTTCGTACAGCGTCCCGGAGACCAGGCGAGCATTGATGATGTGCAAGTGGATGCCAGCGGCGTGTACACGCTGGACTTCGGCGCTATGGGGTGGGATATCCTCCCCGGCGACGACTTCCACGTGTACTACCACGCGCCAGGCGGACACAACGTCGAGTCGGTGTTCTGGCTCCCTGTGCCGGAGGTGGGTGTGTGGAAATCAAATCCGCCCGGTTACGCCCGGCCCGGCGGCGTAATCAACTATAGCGTTCAATACCAGAATAACGGCAACACCACCGCCGCCGACACGGTCATCGTGGATACCCTGCCGCTTTCCACCACGTACGCGGGCGACAATAGCGGCTTTACGCCAGAAATCGGCGCTGAGGGCGTCATCACCTGGCACGTGGGCGACCTGGATCCCGGCGCATATCGTCAGTTCGCCGTCACGCTCAACGTGGATGCAAGCGCCCCGGAAGGCGACAATGTGATTCCGGAGAACTGCCTCACCATCAGCACCCCTACGCCCGGTGATAACGACCCCGGAAACGACCAGGCGTGCAGCGCTCCGGTAAGTGTTTGGAACGACGAAGTCGAGATGGGCGTCGATAAATGGCCCGATCCCGGCGACCCCACACCGGGACAGGAGTTCACTTACCACATCGGGGTGTGCAATCACCGGGGCTCCATGGCCGGCCCGGTGCTGCTCACCGATACGCTGCCCAACGATGTCTCGGTGGTAGAGTGGCACCACGACAACCCAGGAGCCGTCGGCTGGCAGGAAGTGACCGCCCCGGCAGGTATCTTCGCGCTCACAACGGCCGGCTTCCCCGGCAACTTCTGCGACACCATCCACCTGCGCCTATTGCTCGACGCCGGTGCGCCACTCGGCGCAAACCTGAGCAACCATGTCATCATCGCCGTTCCCGACGACGTAGACGAAGCCAACAACTGGCGTCTCAACCAAGACGCCAACGTGAGCGCGCCGCGCTACGATCTGCACCTGGACAAGAATATGCATAGCGGCGTCCTCGTCCCCGGCGAGTGGATCAACTACTTCATCTCGTACAACAATCAAGGCAACACGACGGCCCACGTCTGGGTTACCGACACGATCCCCGCCGGTCTGAGCTTCGACTTTGCGCACTGGGGCGGCGGGCAGCCGGGTGAGAACGAGCCGTTGCCCGATCCCACCATCGATGGCGATCAAATTGTCTGGGACCTGGGCGAGTTGCCGGTGAGCGGCAACCGCTGGTTCCACGTCCAAATGAACATCGCCGACACCCTCGACGCAGGTGACATCATCACCAACTGCGCTATAGCCGGATCCGATGGGGAGGAAAGCACACCGACGGATAACGAAAGCTGCTACAGCGTCACACTCAACGACTCCGGCCCGAACCTGCGCGTGACCAAAGAATCCTGGTGGAACGGCGATGGGCAGTTGGGCTATCGCATTTACTTCTACAACATGGGCGATGAAACCGTCTCCAACGTCTGGATCACCGACACGCTGCCCACCGGCACAACCTGGGACGGTGGGTGGAACCTGTACTTCGACCAGAACCGTCTGGTTTCAGAATCGCTTGACAGCGACGTGCTGGCCTGGCAGTTCTCGGAATTGTATCCTGGTGATAACGGCCAGATCGAGTTCAATGCCAACCTCGACGAATCCGGCGTGCCGATGCGTTGGTTCACCAACACGGTGGAGATCACCTTGCCGGTGGATGATGCCGATCCCGATGACAACACTGACGAGACTGTTAACTTCAGCGGTGGCGAGTTGCAATGGGTCGATTTGGATGTGTACCGCACCCACATCTGGGGCTGCGCGCCGCAAGGCCCAGTCACTGTAACCACGGCTGCTGCGGAGATGGTCTACGGCAACTGCTGGGACGACCAGAACTTCCCCGACACCTTCGATCCCGGCAAGACTGTCACCATCGCAGCGGAAGCGGGACAGTACCCCGTGATCATCACCGTCCCCGATCCCTTTACCGGCCAGACTTCCTCGATCACCGACACAGTCTGGGGGCAGATTGACGCACTCGACCATGAAACGGTGCAGGTGGATTTGTGGGGCTTCCCGACACAACGGGTAGAAACGGATGACCAGGGGCATTACAGCGCCTCTTACCCTGACATTCCACGCGGTGCGCAGGGCGATGTAGGATACTGGACCGAGATTGGTTATGCACAGGTCGGATTCCATCACCGGCTGGTCAACCCGGATCTGGCACTACAGATCAACTACGCTCACGACTGGATCGAGGGCCATTACGAAGCGGGTCACACCCTCTGGCTTACCGTCACCAATGATCTGGGCGACATCAAAGCCACTGCAGAATTGACTACCGGCATCATCCCCTGGTGGGGAATTGGTCAGACCGGCTTTTCCACCAATCTCGACAATCCTTGGTCGCCTGAGCGTCCGGACATCGCGCTCGGTGACTGGGTTCACGGCGTCCTTGACGGCGTCTACGCCAGCGACGTGCAAATCGGCGAGATCAACGGTGAGGTGGATACCAACAGCGATCTCGTCACCATTACATTGCAAGTGGACTGGTTCTCCGAAATGCTCGACGTTGATTGTAATGTCGAAAACGGACCGGGAACCAGGTTTACGCTCGACCCAGACGGCGGCAGCGCCGTTTGTGACTTGGGGGCGATGGGCTGGGATTTACAACCCGGTCAGAACGTCTGGTTGTGGTACCATGAGCCGGATCACGACCAGGTTGGCAACGTGGTTTACGAACCAGCGCCACATCTGCGCGTGGAGAAGTGGTTGGAGAACGGCAATCTCGGCGAAGGCGGTAACGCCATCTTCTACGTGCAATATCGCAACGAGGGCGACGCCGCCGCCGAGAATGTAGTCATTACTGACACACTGCAAGGAATGACGTACATCACCGACACCTCTGGCTTTGAGCACACCGGCAGCGACAGTGAGGTCGTTTGGGATTTTGGTACAGTCGATCCGGGCGATTGGATTCCCTTTTACGTCTTTGCCGAAGTCATGGCGATAGAGGGCGAGCACGTCACCAATACCGTGCAGATCGGCACGAGCGATCCTTTCGACCAAGGCGACCCCTCGGAGAAATGGGCCGAATGGAGCGGTGATGTGCAGTCCAACGACACACAGCTCAACATCGGCAAATGGGCATGGACCGGCGATCCCGCCGCGGATTACGATGTCGTCTTCCAGATCAACCCATGCAACAACGGCGGCACAGCCAGCAGCGATGTAACAATCACCGACACCCTGCACCCTTCACTGACCCTGCAACTCTGGTGGAGCGACAATCCCGGCTGGTACCAAGTCAACAGCAGCCCGCAGGAACTTGTCATAGCCAAACCTGCACTCTTGGGATGGCGCTGTGAGACAATCTACGTCAGCGCGCACGTAGATGCAGCGGCCTGGCCGGGTATGGAACTGTGGAACCACGCCGTCGTCTACGCTGCGAACGATCTCAGCGCAAACGATGATGAGGCCTGGTGGTCGGGCAGCGTCAACGATCCGCACACCAACCTGAGCCTTAACAAGAACTGGGGCAGCGGGCAGCTCGTACCCGGCGGCGAACTACACTACTGGATCAACACCCACAACAATGGCAACATCCCCGCCGGCACATTCCGCATTACCGACACACTGCCGGTATCAACCACCTTCCTCGCTTCATGGCGGCGAGACCAGTTCGGCCAACAATACCCGTTCCCGCCGCTCCACGTCGGCGACGGCTACGTGGTGTGGGAGTTCACTGGACTAGACAACGGCTTCAACGACAACTTCGAGGTCGTGCTGGATGTGAACCCCGATGCACTACCCGGTACGGTGTTGGTTAATACCGCCGAAGTCACGTCCCTGCCCGGCGAGGACAGCTACGACGACAATTCCA
>DAIUDK010000128.1:0-16050 GCA_036845725.1 Chloroflexota bacterium | reverse complement strand
TAGTTTTCTCCCTTGGGGAATGGTGATACATACATTACGTACTATACTTTACGAAAAGCGTAACATGGTTGCAGGGTGCAGTATACGGAGCATGGGCAGTTAGTCAAATTGAGGAGGAGGAATGCTCGTAGAAGATATCGGTAATCAATTGCGCGCGCATGGCTGGCGCATGGCTGTGGCCGAATCCGCGACCGGCGGTTTGATCGGGCATCTGATGACGCAGGTGTCGGGTAGCTCGCAGTACTTTTGGGGTGGTGTTATCGCCTACGACAACGCCGTCAAGATAAAGGTGTTGGGCGTGCGCGAGGAAACGCTGATCCGTTGGGGCGCGGTGAGCGCGGTCGTGGCGTTGGAGATGGCGGCGGGGGCGTGTCGCGCGCTTGGCGTGGACGTCGCGGTCAGTGTCACCGGCATCGCCGGGCCGACGGGGGCGACCGCCATAAAACCGGTGGGGCTGTACTACCTCGGCTTGGCGACGCCGAACGAGCGTTACGCCTGGCGGCATCTCTTTACCGGTGACCGTATGGACAACAACGCCGCCGCTGCCCACGCCACGCTACAGCATCTTCTCGATTACTTGCGCGGATAGTCGGATAATCGATGTCAAGTAGTCGGATAGTCAGGTGGTTACTCGTTCGCAACTCGTAACTCGCAACTCGTAATTCGCTACTCGCTATTCTCTCCCTCTTCCTCCGGTGTCGCTTTCGCCTGCTGGATTTCGGCGACGAGATGTTCCAAACCTGCTCTGATGCGCCTGACGGCTTTTTGCCCCTGGGCGTTGTAGAAAGCCTGCCCCAAATCCTGCGCGCATTGGACGAGTCGGAAGTTGTTGTTCCCCGCCAGGGTGCGCGCGGTGCGGCGCATCACCCGCAAAAATTCCCGCTGTGCTTCGATGTCGTTGTGTTGGATGGGTGCTGTGCCACGCCCTGGTACGATATGGCGGATGGTGTTTCGCCGTGCCAGGTTGCTCAGCGTGTTCAGCCAGGCCTTGGAATCCGGCGTGCGCTCCAGCAGCGCCGGTTCATCCACGACGATGGTATCCCCGGCAAAGAACAAGCCGTGTTCCGGTATCGTGACCCACAGGCTGCCGGGTGCGCCACCTGCCACGCTCTCGAATTCCAGCGGGGGCGTGCGGTAGTGCAGCAGAAAGTGCTTGTCGAGTGTCAGTGTGGGCGGATGTGGCTTGATTCGCAATACCTCATCGGCCTCTTCGGGATGCTGGGTGATGTAGACTTGGAGCATCTCGCGCCACGTGCGCTCGTCGTAAGCGATCAGCGCGCGTAACATTGCTTCTCCGGCGATGAGCGGCGCATTCCATAACGACGCGGCAATCTGCCGTTCCGGTGACGCATCGGTGAGGACGGTATAGCGCGGTTTGCCCGCGACCTCTTCAACCTGCTGCTGCCATGCCCAGGCGTGGCTCGGGCGCGGCGGAATGTCGATCACAATCGAGCCGTGATCCGTCATAATCAAGCCGAGGTTGTACGGCGGATAAGCGGATTCGACAAAGATACCAGGTACGATTTCTTGCATAGTTACCTCTTTCGCAATCCTTCAATCTTCAATGTCGCAGCTCAATGGCCTGCCTCGCCGCTTTTATGATCACTTCCTGGGAATGGAGTGGCGCGCCGCCCTGCGCGATGGATGATGAACCACCACCACGCCCACCGAGCGCCTGCGCAACTTCATGCAGGATGTCTCCAGCATTGAACTGCGACAGGTCGTCGCTGCGGGCGCAGACCAGGCGCACACCGTCCTTCTCGCTGGCGGCTAACAGCAGCAGCGTGCGTGGGCGATCGCGCAGCCGCCCTGCAATCGCGCGTGCATCGGCGAACGGGCGATCTGTCCAGTGAATGCTGATGCGCCGGACGCCATCTACTTCTGGCGTAGCTTCCCACAGATGGTCGGCCTCGAATTCCAGCAGTTGTCCTTGTACCTTGTTCAACGTGCGGCGGGTGGTTTGTAATTCTGCCTGTAGACGGGTGACCGTTTGCGGGACCTCGTCCTGGGCTACACTAAGGTCGCTGCTTGTCACGCGCAGAGCGTGCAGCACGCGGCGGTAGTCGCGCAAGGCGCGTCCGCCACAGAGGAAGGTGATACGCACGCCGCCCTTGTAACGCTCGATCCCCGTGATTTTCAGCAGTCCGATTTCGGCTGTGGTGCGGACGTGCGTGCCCCCACAGGCGGAGGCGTCGTACCCCTCGACCCAGATGACGCGGATATCTCCGGTTACCTGTGGTGGTTTGCGCAAGGGAATGTCTTTCAGATCGTCGCGGGTGACGGTGTGAATCGTGACCGGACGGTTCTCCCATATCACGCGATTGACAGCGTCTTCGACCTTGAACGCTGCTTCCCACGCAAATTGTGGCAGGTCGAGATCGATGGTGCTGGCCTCGCTGCCCAGGTGAAAGCCGATGGTATTGCCCTGGAAGCGTTCCACGCAGGTCGCCGAGAGAATGTGCTGCCCGGTGTGCTGTTGCATATGATCGAACCGCCGAGGCCAGTCGATGACGCCTGTGACGATGTCACCGACGGCAGCAGGCTCGGCCCCCAGCAGATGCCAGACTGTCCCCGGTGTCCCGGCGTCTCCCTCGTCCCACACATCCACTACCGGAATCCCGGCGAGCGTTCCCGTGTCGTGCGGCTGTCCGCCGGATGTGGGATAGAACGCCGTTCGATCCAACTGCACCACCGTGCCGCGCTCGGTCTCCTGCCGTGCAATGATGCGTGCGTCGAAGGTGGCTAGAGTCGCGTCGTCGTAATAGAGGCGGTGGGTCACTGGCCCATCTCCTCCAGGCTTGCTTCGTGGTAGATCGCGCTCTCCGGCAGTTGACGTGGAATGCTGAAGGCGAAGGTCGAGCCTTTGCCGGATTCGCTGCGCATATTGATTCCCCCCCCGTGGGCTTCGACCGCCAGCTTGCAGAAGGCCAGGCCGATGCCCGCGCCACCTTGTTGTTGCCCCCGTGCACGGTGGAAGATTTCGAAGAGGTGTACCTGATCCTCCTGCGAGATACCGGGGCCGGTGTCGCTGATAGCGAAGTGGAAGTTGTTATCATCGGCCTGTACAGAAAGGGTGATTGCGCCGCCATCTGGTGTATATTTGGCGGCATTGTCCAGCAGGTTAAGCAGTACACGACGCAAGAGGTCCAGATCGCCTTGCATCGGCGGCATGTTGTCTTGGATGCGGCGAATCAGGGTGTGCCGGCGCCGCCGGATGGACGACTGAATGACTTCGATAACATCGGCAATCATATCGGGGATGCGGATGGTCGAGATCGTCAGCGTTTTATGCGTGGCCAGTCGCCGCGTGTCCAGGATGTTGGCGATGAGTCGCTCCATGCGATGCGCGCTGCGCAATCCAATTTCCATCACCTGCTCGAAGGGAACGGATACGTCTTTTTCGCGCCAGGCTGTCAATATCAGCTCCAGCGTGTTGGTAATGTTACCAAGCGGCACCCGCAGGTCGTGGACGATCATATGCGAGAGTTGTTCGCGCATCTCGTCCAGCGCAACCCGGTCGGTGATATCGTGAGCCAGCCACTGGTAGGCACCGTTGGGTAGATAGTGTGGGAGATAGGAAAAGTAAACGTCCAGCGTGCGTTCTTCTGTGTTTTGCGCCCGGGTTTTGATTTCCCAGGTGATGACGCCTTCGACATCCACGCGCGCTTTGAGTCCATCGTATTCGGCAGTGGTGAGGTTTAGTTGTTCGAGATCGGTCTGGGAGGCGAGTTTGGCCTCGTCTTCCGGCCCAGACAGTGGTAGAAGTTTCTGTGCCGCCTGGTTGACTTCCAAAAAGTGACCGTGTGGATCCAGAATGATGATCGGATTCAGGTTTTGCTCGAAAAGACTTTGGTAACGGCCCTCAGCGCGTTGTATTTGCTCGAAGAGGCGCGCGTTCTGAATAGCGGGCGCCGCCAATGACGCCAGTGCTGTGATCGTTTCCTGCGCTTCCTGCAAATCAGTATTCGGATTGGGGTTGATCATTTCGACGACGGCTAATGTCTGATCTCCCAAGCGCACCGGTACGGCGAGAATGGAATTGGTCTTGAAACCGGTTTCTTGATCCGCACTGGGGTAAAAACGCCTGTCCTGGTAGACGTTCGGAATCCACAACTGCTGCCCATTTTCGGCGACCCATCCGACAATACCCGCCCCTCTGGGCATCTCCATTCCCACAATTTGCTGTGCTCTTTCACCGGAAGCGGCACGAAAGACCAGGGAGCCGTCGGGATTGACGAGGGCTACAGAGGCTGCATCGGGCCTAAAGTGCTGGTGCGTCAGGCTCATCAACTGCTGCAGGACTTCGTCGGTATTCAGTTTTGCGCTGATTGTGAGCGCGGCTTCATAAAGAAAAGTGCTGGTCGTCGTATCAGTCAAAGTTTACAACCTCCTTTCCGTGGAGTCTCTCCAGGATGCGGGTAATGATCAGGTCGAGATGCTCACCGTTGGCAACGAAATCCAACCGGTCTGCTGGGATGGTCAACACCGGGCATAGTGCGAAATGGGTGAACCAGTCCTCGTACAGACTGTTCAGGTTCTCCAGATAGTCCGCCGTGATCTGGCGTTCGTAGGAACGCCCGCGTTGATGAATGCGTTTGACCAATGTCGACGTTGAAGCGCGCAGGTAGAGCACCAGATTCGGAGGAGGGAGGATGGCGGTTACGGCTTGATAAAGTTCACAGTAAGTTTCGTAATCACGTGCCTCCATCGACCCTTGCTCGTACAGGTTGCGAGCGAAGATTTCGGCGTCCTCGTAGACGGTGCGATCCTGGATCACCGAATTGGGCCGGTCGAGCAGTTGCCGGTGGTGACGTAGTCGTCGCGCCAGAAAGAAGATTTGTGAGTGAAAACTCCACCGCGACATGTTCGTGTAGAAATCCGCCAGGTAGGGATTGTCCTGTACGCCTTCCAGGAACGGCTCCCATCCCAGGTGTTGGCTGAGTAACGCTGTCAGCGTCGATTTGCCCACCCCGATGTTACCGGCGACACCGATGAAGTGTTTGGTCATCGCGTTTCCTCCTGCCCTTCAAGATCCACCCCCGTGCGCAGCGAAAGGATATTGAGCGCGCGCGCGGCATCTTGCAGCGCGATCTGAATCTCTTCCGGCGCACCCTCTGGGCCGATAGGTGGCTGTTGCGAAAGCGCACCGCCGATCCGTCCGACGGCTTCGGCCAGCGCCAGAAAATCGCCAAGCGCCTGCCAGTTGGCCTCGCTACGTGGTTCTGGGGCTGGGGCCGTGACGAGCGTCCATGCGGGACGCGGCGGGGCAGTTATGACGATATCGGGCAGAGTGGGCTGGCGCACGCCGGACAGGGCCGCCCGGACCCGGTTTTCGATGTCGTCCAGATCATCCATCTGGCGCACGAAATCGATCTCATCCGTCTCAATCACCAGGAGCGGTGTGGCGGTGTAATTGGCGAAGAGCGTCTCGTAAGCTTGTCGCAGCGCGGCGATGTAGGCGCGTTCCATCTGGCGCTCGTAGGTGCGGTCGCGCATCGCAATCCGCGCCATCAGCGTGTCCATCTCGGCGCGTAGGTAGATGACCAGATCGGGCGTTTCTACCCTTTCGGAGAGGGTGTCGTAGAGACGGTCATACATCGCCAGCTCATCCTCGCTTGTGATGTTGAGATGAGCAAAAAGCTGGTCTTTGGCGAAGAAGTAATCGGAAAGCAGCGCGCCGTGATGTAAATATTGGACAGCGGCCTGCTGTTGGCGGTAACGGCTGAGCAGGAAGAAAAGCTGCGTCTGGAAGGCGTAACGCGCGCGGTCGCCGTAGAAGTCGGAGAGGAAGGGGTTTTCGTCAAAGGCCTCCAGGATCGTGCTGCCTTTGAAACGCGATTGCAGCAGCCGCGCCAACGTGGTTTTTCCCACACCGATGACGCCTTCAATGGCGATGTAAGGATGGTGTTCGGTCACTTCGTCTCCCTGAAAAATCGTTGGAAAGTTGGGACGTTCAAACGTTCATACGTTGGGACGTTCAAACGCATAAAGGATACTCGTGTCGGTGGAAAAGTCAAGGGGATTATACTAAATTGTGCGGATTTACATCAAAAGCAATAAATACTATGCACGCGAGCCTGGATTTACAGTGGTTTTACGTCTCCTCGCTACCCGCGTGTTCGCCCGCGAGATAACCGGTGCTGAACGCTGCCTGCAGGTTGAACCCGCCTGTGTCGGCGGCAATGTCCAATGTCTCCCCAACGATGTACAGGCCACGCACGAGGCGCGATTCGAAACTCACCGGATGCACTTCCTTGAGCGCTACCCCGCCCGCCGTGACCATCCCCGATGCCAGCGGCAGCGAACCGGTGATCTGCCAGCGGAAATCTTTGAGCAACGCCACAAGATGCGCGCGTTCTTCGGCGCGGATGGTGTGGACGTGGCGGTCGGCGGCGACACCGCTCAATCCGGCGAGCGCGTCTGCCAGGGTCGCCGGAACCCAGCCCTTGAGCAAGGTTCCCAGTTGGCGGTGGGCGTACTCCTCGAATTCGCGCTGCAGCCGCGCGTGGACGTCCTGTGCCGTCATCCCCGGCTTGAGGTCAACGGAAAGCGTGACTTTTGCGCCGTCGCGCAGCGCGTCCACCGCTGCCAGTGACGCCGTGAGAATCAGCGGCCCGGAGACGCCGAAGTGCGTGAACAGCATCTCGCCGGTCGGCGGCATAGCGTAGGGGATGCGCAGCACTTTTACCGGGTCATCGCCCTTTTGCGTGTAGAACGTGCAGGACACGTTTCGCAGGCTCACACCTTGCAGCGTTTTCGCCAGCGCGCGTTCGGCGACGGTCAAGGGGACGAGCGCCGGGCGCAGCGGCACAATCGTGTGTCCGGTTTCCTGTGCCATACGATAGCCGTCGCCGGTGGAGCCGGTGGCGGGCCACGATGCGCCGCCTGTTGCCAGAATGACGGCGTGTGCCGGGATGCGCGCCCCGTTCGCCACTTCCACGCCGATGACCGCATCCTCCTCGACAAGTAGCCGCCGCACTTCAGTGTGATAACGCATTTCGACCCGGTGCGACGTCGTGTAACGCAACAGCGCATCTCGCACGTCGCCGGCTTGACCAGAGGCCGGGAAGACGCGTCCGCCGCGCTCATCCTGCGTTTGTACGCCATAACGCGCCAGCAATGTCAGCAGTTCATCGCGGAAGAAACGGTGGAAGGCGTTGTGCAGAAATCGCCCGTTGCGCCCGTAATGGCTAAGGAACTTTTCCAACGGCGCGGTGTTGGTGATGTTGCAGCGTTCCTGCCCACTGATGAGGATCTTCTTCCCTGCCTCGCGCATTTTTTCCAGGAGGATGACGTCAGCGCCTATCTCGGCGGCGCGCCCGGCAGCGATCAAGCCCGCTGCCCCGGCCCCAATGACAATGACGCGCCGGGTCATTTATTCTCCTGCAGCGCGGGGGTCTCGCCCGCGTCATAGTCGGACGTCCCGCCCGATCTGCTGCGCAGACCCAGGACGATCATGTGCAGGTCATCACCGGCATCAGCCTCACTGGCAACGTTGTGATATTCCTCGCCGCGTACCAGCATCGTGTCGCCGGGACGCAGCAGCCGCGCGATAACGGGACTGCCGTCCGTGGGGCGGTGGTAGAGTTTCCCCACGCCACTTACGACGTAGTAAATTTTGTCCAGGCCGGGATTGGCCTTTTGTCCCGTCGCCGCACCGGGTGGAAGCGTCAGGTCGTGCAGAAAGGCGAAGGTCGCTCCTTCCAACAGATGCTCCGCCGTGCCGGGGAGTTCGCTGAAGAGCCAGCGCACCACAGCTTCGCCGCTGCCTTGCCAGGGTTCGGGCATCTCCGGCGCGGGTTCAGCCGGGCTGTACCGTACGCGTCTGATGTGCGCCGCGCGTTTGTAGGTGACGCCGAAGTCTTGATCGTAGGGCGCGCGGTTGATGTTGGCCCATGCATCGCGGTGAAACATTTCTGCGTCGATCGGTTCCGGCTGCCAGGGCGTTTCTAATTTTTCCATTTTGACCTCTTTTTCTCAGCGAAGCTAGCGGAAATTTATCCGTTGAATCCGTGATATCCGTTGAGCATAATCAACTTTGCGCGCTTGTCAATTTCATGCCACCAGCCAGCGGGTGACGATGGCGATGGCCTGTCCCGCCGGCCAGAGCAACAGTTGCGCCACGAGCGTGCCGAGCAGTTGCGCGCCCACCTGCCAGATGGTGATGTAAGTCACGTCCTTGAGCGGGCGTTTCTCGCGCAGCGCCTCGTCGGTGACGAGTGCGGCAACGGGATTGACGACGAAAATGGAGAGGATTAGGCCACTGCCCGCCAACATCGGCGAGAGGCTGGTCGCCGTGCGCGCGCCTGCGGGAACGAGCGCGCTGGCATACATCGCGGCGGCGTTGCTCACGGCAGAAATGGCGGTGACGAGTACGCTGGCGATGAGGAACCGTTTGGGGAAGGGACTGCGGCGAGATTCGCGCACCGCGCCCAGACGCGGCGGCGTCAGATCGCCGGTCATCCGCCAGAGGCCCTGCACCGATGCGCCGCGCACGACGACCTGTGGCAACGAGCGGCGGTTCTCGTATGAAGCGATGCCGCGCGCCAGGATGCGGCTCAGGCTGGGGATACCGAGCGCCGCAATCACTGTCCCCACCGACGCCGCGAGCACCACGATGCGGTAGACGTCCAACAGCGATCCGGTGTTCTGCTCCAGCACGGCCAGATCGGTCAGGCTGGCGAGCAGCGGCCCAGCCAGTGCGTTTGCAGCGCGCGATCCCAATGTCAACACATGGTAGAGCGAACTGGCTAGCGCCGGATGTCCGGTGCGCACCCCCGCCAGTCGCGCCGCGTAGGCGCTCGTGTCGATGGTGTTGACCAGCACGGTCAGCACAAAAATGATGAGCAACTGCGTCGTCATCGGACCAACCTCCCTTCACAAAGTGAAGTGTTCATTCACACTACTATACTTGAAGCACTGTGACTGGCAAACCGGTTTACGCTCTGTTCATTTATCCATTTCGTGCTTTAATTAGAAGTGGATTCACCAGCCGTCGAATGCGTGTGTTGACCACTCGATTACTGGACCAAAGACAATCAGACCACTTTCAAGGAGGGAACTATGGCAGTACAACCGATGCAACAAATGATTTACAACCCCGCAGCGCGGAACCTCAACAACGTGCAACGCGTGCAGCGCGCGTTGGTGTGGTTCGGCATTTTCTTTCTGATCGGGATCATCACCGTGGTCCTGGCTCTCGCGGCAGGATTTCTGTTGCCCGATATAGGGACGGCGGTCGGGATTGTCGTCCTCATCGTTGGCGGCTTTCTCGCGTTGATCATTCCGGGGATGTTCAGCAGCAGCCTCTACATCGTCTCGGAATACGAGCGCGTGATTGTGCTCAAGCTGGGCAAATTCATGGGCGTCCGCGGGCCGGGGCGTTTCTGGGTGATCCCGTACCCGCCGTTCAACGAATCGGTCACGGCGCAGATCGACTTGCGCATCCAGACCCGCGTCATTACAGCGGCGGAGACGCTCACCGACGACAACGTCCCGGTGGGCTGCGAGGCCGTCATTTTCTGGCGTGTGGAGGACCCGCAGAAAGCGGCATTGAGCGTGGCGAACTACCAGGAAGCCGTCTTCCAAGCTGCCAACAGCGCACTCAAGGATACCATCGGGATGCTGGAATTGTCAGAACTGTTGGGATCGCGGGATAAGGTGTCGGGCCGGCTCAAGGAGATCATCGATACGGCTGCGGCATCCTTCGGCGTCGATGTGACCTCGGTGGAGATTACCGATGTCCGCGTGCCCGCCGATCTCATCCAGGAGTTGAGTATCCTGGCGCAATCCCGCCGGTCGGCGCAGGCCAAGATCGCCGAGGCCGATGCGGAGAAGGCCATCGCCGAGAAATACAACGAGGCGGCGGCGCTGATGTCGGATCGCGCCATGGAAATCTACCGGCTCGGCGTTCTGGAGCGCATTGGCCGTGAGGAGGGCAGCCAGATCGTCATCTACGGCTTGGGTGGCAATCCCCCAGCGATTGAGGGCACACTGGCGGCAACGGTGGCCGGCAGCCTGGTCACGCAGTAGCTCGTAAAGCGTGATGCGTGATCCGTGATCCGTGACGATCTCACGAGTCACGCTTTACGCATCACGTGTTATAGTCAATTCGATGCCGGTAACTATGTCCGAAACCACCCCTCTCCAAACCCTCGAAGGGACGTTGGAACGTCTGACCTTCCAGAACGAAGAGAACGGCTACACGGTTGCCAAGCTGATCCCCAAAGGAAAGCACTACGAAGTCACCGTGATCGGCACGCTTACGGGCGTCAATCCGGGCGAGTCGGTGCGGTTGCGGGGGATGTGGATCACGCATCCGCAGTACGGGCGGCAGTTCGAGGTGCGCGAGTATATCGTGCAGCTCCCGGCGACGGTCGAGGGCATCCGCAAATATCTGGGCAGCGGCTTGATCAAGGGTGTGGGACCGGTGAACGCCGGGCGCATCGTGGATTACTTCGGCCTCAAGACGCTGGACGTGATCGAAACGGAGGTGCACCGCCTGCGCGAGGTGCCGGGCGTCGGTGCGAAACGCACGGCGCAGATCGCGCGCGCCTGGGAGGAGCAGAAGCACATCAAGGAAATCATGATCTTCCTGCAAAGCCACGGCGTCAGTACCGGGCTGGCGGTGAAGATTTACAAACAGTATGCGGATCAGGCCCTCGCCATCGTCCGCAACGATCCCTACCGGCTGGCGAAGGACATCTACGGTATCGGCTTCAAGACGGCGGACAAAATCGCGCAGAAGATGGGCTTCGCCGTGGACGCGCCGGAACGCATCCAGGCCGGATTGCGCTATGCGCTCGGTACGTTCAGCGACGACGGCCACTGCTTCGCCCCGCGCGACGATCTCCTCACCACCGCCGCCGACCTCCTCGAAGTCTCCCGTAAGGCGTGCGAACCTCAGTTGGACACGCTCATTCGCCTGGCAGAAGTCATCGCGGAAGATGCAGGCAGCACGATGCAGGATGCAGGATGCAGGATGCAGGAAAAAGGAATCTTGCCTCTTGCCTCTTGCCTCTTTTTGCCGCCGTTCTTCTACGCCGAAACCGGCGTCGCCAACAAGCTGCGGCAGTTGCAGGCCAGTTCGCGCGACCGGCTGGCGGTTTTCCAGAGCGCGGAGTGGGACAAGGCCTTTGCCTGGCTTGACGAGCGCAATCCTATTCGCTTAGCCGAGCAACAACAGGCGGCGGTGCAAATGGCGCTCACGGAGAAGGTGAGCATCCTCACGGGCGGCCCCGGCACCGGCAAAACGACGATCACGCGCAGCATCATCCAGCTTTTGCTCGCCAAACGCTGCTCTGTCCTCCTGTGCGCGCCGACGGGCCGCGCCGCCAAGCGTCTGAGCGAGGCGACCGGCCTGGAAGCGAAGACGATCCACCGGCTGTTGGAGGTCAAACCCGCCGAGGGTTTCCGTTTTGCGCGCGATCAGGACAACCCGCTCGACGCGGATATGGTCATCGTGGATGAAACGTCGATGGTGGACATCCTGCTGATGAACCACCTGCTCAAAGCTGTGGAAGCGGGCAGCCACCTGCTGTTGGTAGGCGACGTGGATCAGTTGCCGTCGGTGGGGGCGGGGAACGTGCTGCGCGACCTGATCGCCAGCGACGTGATTCCCGTCACGCGGCTGGATACGATCTTCCGCCAGGCCGAGGATAGCTACATCATCGTCAACGCGCACCGCATCAACCGCGGTGAGATGCCGGTGTGCAACGGTCCGGCACGGGATTTCTTCCTGTTCGCGGCGGACGATGCCGAGCGCGCTGCCGACCTCGTCCGCGACGTCGTCGCGCAGCGCATCCCGGCGAAGTTCGGCTACGACGCCGACCGCGACATTCAGGTGCTCAGTCCGATGCACCGGGGCGCGGCGGGCGTCGGCGAGCTGAACCGGCGATTGCAGGAAACGCTCAATCCACCGGACGCGCGCAAGGTGCAGTCAGTCCACGGCTCTCGGACGTTTCGCGTGGGCGACCGTGTGATGCAGATTCTAAACGATTATGACCGGCAGGTCTTCAACGGCGACATGGGGCGTGTCGTGGCGCTGGATTTGGAGGAGCACACGCTGACCGTCAACTTCGATGGAGCGCTCGTCGGCTACGAATTCACGCAGTTGGACGAGTTGGTTCACGCCTACGCGGTGAGCATCCACAAATCGCAAGGGTCGGAGTTCCCTGTGGTGGTGATCCCGATTCTCACGCAGCACTATATGATGTTGCAGCGCAACCTGCTCTACACGGGTGTGACCCGGGCCGCCAAACTCGTCGTTCTGGTGGGAAACCCACGCGCCATTGCGATTGCTGTGCACAACGACAAGATCGCCCAGCGCAACACGCGGTTGACCGAGCGGTTGTTGGCGTGGAAACCGTCATCCGCGCGGGGGTATGGGGAGGGTAGACGGTAGACAGAGTGCGAAGATTCGCGCGACGGTAGACGGGCGGGGTTATGCTATTTCTGATATCGGGCTACGGGCAGGCGTCGAACGCGGATATCGCGGTCGGTCACGCTGATCAGAGCGCCTGTGATAAGGCGTTCGGTAAATCGTAAGAGGACTTCTGCTAGGTGACGGTTCACCGTTGACGCGCGCATATCACTCAAGCGGAAGGTGATAACACTGGGGATATCGCGGCCACTCAACGCGATGATGCGTCCAAAATCAAGATCGTGCGTCAATACGATTTGATTTTCACGACATGCTTTTTCGATGATCTCAGTATCATCGATCTGCTGCAATCCCTGGTCACGTAGATGAACGGCCTCATGACCTTGTTGACGCAGAAAGCGCGCGGTGCTTTGCGCGAGTCCCATGTCCAGCAAGAATTTCACGCCGGCACTCCCGTTAATGGATACACGACGTCTTCGACCGTCCATGCGGCATAATGCAGAGCTTGTTCAATATCCGCCGCTTCCAGGTCGGGATACTCCTCAAGGATTTCCGCAGCTGTCATCCCATTTGCCACCAGATTGACGATGAGCGATACGGAAATGCGCATTTTCCGAATGCAGGCTTTCCCCCCTAAGATTTGAGGGTCAAATGTAATACGATCAAATCCTAACATCGCAACCTCCTTCACGTCTTTGGCAGACACCGTAAGTGTATCACAAGTTGAGCTGACGGCTAATCAGGGAATTTCTCATCCAGAAAGGCGCTACGCATGTTCAAGCGTAGCGCCTTTTGTGGCATTTGTGCAGCGTTACAGTCTAACCACGCGATTTTCCTTCCGCGCCTGCTCCGCCGCGAAGACCATCAGGTGTGATTCCAGCGTTTCGTCCGGGCCGGAGAGAATCTGGCTCTGATCCTCGTCGAGGAGCGCCTGGCTGAAGTGATGCATCAGCCAGTAATCGCCGCCGCCGTGTCCGCCGAGCACAGAGCCGGTGTCGATTTCTGTGTCGATCGTCTCCGTGCTGTCGGTCATAAAGTTGTAGTGGTGGATGAAGCGCCCGTCGCAGACCAGTTCCCCGCGCGTTCCAAAGAGCCGCGTTTCGCGGTTGCGCATCTGCGTGAAGGCCATCATCGAGAAGCTGGCCGTCCGGTCGCCCGCAAATTGCAGATTGACCACCTGGTTATCCACAACGTCATTGTCGCATGCGTAGACGCAGCGCCCGTAGGGGCCAACGCGCAGCGCCTCCAGCACGCTCTCGCGGCTGACATGGGGCGTGAGCACGTCCACGGGCCAGCCGGTGTAACCGCGCTCCAACGCCGTCAGGTAGATGCGTTTGGCGGAATAGGGGCACATCGCTTCGACCGCGCAATCGAGGCAGCGGTCGCTCGCGCTCTGCGGTTGCTGATCCTTGCGGAAGTGCTTGAGCGTGCCGAACGAGGACACTGCCTCGCAGGGGACGCCCATCATATAGCTCAACCAGTCGACGTCGTGGCACGATTTGGTGAGCAGCATTGGGCCGGAAGCGGCCTCGTTGCCCCAGTTGCCGCGCACGAAGGAATGCGCCTGGTGCCAGAAGCCCACCGGCTCGAGGTGCTGGATGCTGACCAGGTCGCCAATCGCGCCGGACTCGACGACGGCCTTGAGCCGCTGCGTGAAACGCGTGTAGCGCATCACGTGGCACACGCCGAAGAGGATGCCCGCCGCTTTGACCGCGCCCACGATGGCGCGACATTCCTCCGGGGTGGGGGCCATCGGCTTTTCCAGTAATACGTGATAGCCCAGGTTGGCGAACGTAATTGCCGGTTCCGTGTGCATTTGATCCTGCGTGGCAATGATGACCGCATCCGCAAACTTAGGCCGCGCAGCAGCATCTTGCCAATCGGTGAAGACGTTGTCCGCCGGAATATGGTGCGCGTTCACCAACCGCTCGCGGTAAGCATCGCGCGGTTCCGCTACGCCGATCACCTGTCCCCGGTCGGGGAATTCGCGGAAATACGTCGCGTAGCCCGTGCCACGCCCGCCTGCGCCGATGATGAGGATTTTGGGGTTGTGCATAAGAGAACTCCTTGTTGTTTGAATAGAATGGACTATGTTGATGCGTGAAACGTAATCAATCACGCATCACGTTTTATCCCTTAAATCGCTGCAACGTCTCCAATAACACCTGCGTGCCCCATTCGAGCGTCGCCACGGGGATGCGCTCGTCGGCGGCGTGGATTGTCTTGATGAGTTCGTCGGGGAGCTGCGTGGGGATGAAGCCGTAGGACTGGATGCCGAGTTTGGCGAAGTGCCGCGCATCGGTGACGCCGGAGACCAGGTACGGCACGGGGATGCCCTCCGGGTCGGCTTTGCGAATGATGTCGGCGAGCACAGTGTAACGCTCCATATCTGCCGGTTCCGGGCCGGGTTCGTAGCGCTCGACGGCGATATCTACATCGTCGTCTCCCAACAGCGCGCGCAGCTCGCGCAGCATATCGTCGGGGGTGAAACCGGGCAGCAAGCGCCCATCCAGCTCGAGCGTGATTTCGCCGGGGATGACGTTGATCTTCTCTCCGCCGCGCACGATCGTCGGACTGACGGTGTTGTGCAGGCTGGCGCCGAGATGTCCGGCCTTATCGCCGAGCAGGCCTAGCAGGCGATTGGTGAGCGCGGGATTGAGCAACTGCCGCAGGACAACGTTTTGCGGGAAGGACAGCGCGCCGGCGATACCGGCAATCATCGCGTGGGCCACCGGCGTGATGTGGACGGGTAGCCGCCTGCGGTCGAGTGTGTCCAGCACGCGCGCCAGCTTCGCCATTGCCTCCCCGCGCAGCGGGACGGAGCCATGCCCGGCGCGCCCGCGCACCGTCAACCGCATCCAGCAGACCTGTTTCTCGCTCAACATAATGACGTAAAACTTCTTGCCGCCCATCGTGACGGAAACCCCGCCGCCTTCACCGATGGCATAGCGGACGCCCTCGAACTGCTCCGGATGTTGTTCCACCAGGAATTGCGCGCCGCACACGCCCGCAGCCTCTTCATCGGCCAGGGCGGTGAAGATAATGTCGCCGGGCGGGGTGATGCCCTGCGCTTTGGCGCGCAGCAGCGCGACGGTCATGATCGCCGCCGCGCCCTTGTCGTCGAGCGTGCCGCGTCCCCACAACATGCCATCCACGATCTCGGCGGCGAAGGGCGGATGCTGCCAGATCTGCTCCGCCGTCGTGACCACGTCCACGTGGGCTTGCCAGAGGACGGGTGGCGCTTCGCCGCGTCCGGGCAGCCGGGTGATGAGGTTGGGCCGCTCCGGCGTTTTGCCGAGAATCGTGGTGGTGAATCCGGCTTGCTTGAAAAGGCTATCGAGGTAGCTGATACAGGCAGCTTCGTTTCCGGGTGGATTGGTCGTATCGAACCGCACCAGCGTTTGCAATACTTCGAGGGGCGAGGGAAGTGCTGTTTCGTGCATACGTGAATCGTCTCCTAAATGGTTTGTGGAAATTCTCTACCAAACTTCTAATAATACAAGTGACCATTTGAAACTCAGCGCAGGGTAGGGGGGCTAAAGAAAAACCGGTCGGGTTTTCATACCCCGACCGGTCTGGATGTTTTTAGCGCCGTCTGCGTTTGAAGAAGGTCGCCGCCCCGCCAAGCGCGAACAGCGCGGTTAGTAGCGGCCATCCCTTGTGGCTGG
>DAIUDK010000127.1:0-16145 GCA_036845725.1 Chloroflexota bacterium | reverse complement strand
ATCCAGCCTTGCAATTGTGTTGCGATTCCATTTCGACCCTGCTCTGCATACATGCTTTCCGCCTTTGGTAACGGTTCCAAACTGTAAAATAACACTTGTTATCCATCCACAATCGGGCTATACTCCTCAATGTGTCAGACTTTCTGACCATCCGACTACAAGACCAACGACTATTCAACTATTTCAAGGAGGTAATTGTGTTCAAGAAAGAAACCAAGTGTACGCTGTCTCACGCCGAAATCGAGCAAAAGGCCAACGAACTTCTCGGCCAAATGACGTTGAAGGAGAAAGTCTGGCTGCTCAACGGCAACTGGGATATGGTCGGCAACCAAATCAAGTACAACAACGCCTACAACCCCACGCCAATTGCGACCAACGGCGTCGAACGGCTTGGCGTGTCGCCGATCAAGTTCACCGACGGCCCGCGCGGCGTGGTGATGGGGAAATCGACGTGCTTCCCGGTGTCGATGGCGCGCGGGGCCAGTTTCGACCGGGCGCTGGAAGCACGGATTGGCGACGCTATCGGCAAGGAGGCCCGCGCGCAGGACGCCAATTATTTCGGCGGGGTCTGTGTCAACCTGCTCCGGCATCCAGCCTGGGGCCGGGCGCAGGAAACCTACGGCGAGGACCCGTTCCTCGTGGGTGAGATGGGGCAGAAACTCGCGGAGGGCGTCCAGGAGCACAACGTGATGGCCTGCGTCAAACACTACGCCTTCAACAACATCGAGAATAGCCGCTTCTTCGTCGATGTCCAGGCCGATGACCGCACGCTGCACGAAATCTACCTGGCGCACTTCAAGAAAATCGTCCAGGCGGGTGCGGCTTCGGTAATGGGTGCTTACAACCTGTTCAGGGGCGATCAGGCCTGCGAAAGCCACTTGCTGCTCACCGACATCCTGCGCGAGGATTGGGGCTTCGAGGGATTCACCATCTCGGACTTCATCTTTGGCGTGCGGAACGGCAAAAAGGCCATCGAAGCCGGGCTGGACGTGGAGATGCCGCTACCCGTCCACTACCAGAAAAACCTGCTGAAGGCCGTGGAGGATGGCGAGGTCGCGGAGAGCGTCGTCGATCAGGCCGTTTTGCGGGTGCTGCGGACGCTGCTGGTTTTCGAGCACACGCCCGATCCGATGCCGTATCCCAAAGAACTGGTTGCTAACCCGGAACACGTCGCCCTGGCGCGCGAGGCCGCCGAAAAGTCGATGGCACTGATCAAGAACGAAGGACCGGCACTGCCGTTCGACAAGGGCGTGAAGCGGGTGCTCGTTCTCGGCAAACTGGCTACTCAGGAGAACACGGGCGATCACGGTTCCAGCCGGGTCTATGCGCCCTACGTCGTCACAGCACTGGAAGGACTAAAGAAGCATCTGGGCGCGGGTGTGGAAATCCTCCACCGCGACGAAACCCAACTTGCCGAGGCGCGGCAACTGGCAGGTGAAGTAGATTGCGTTATCGTTGTCGCCGGAAATGACTTCAACGACGAGGGAGAATTTGTATTACCCAGTGACAAGGAAGGGCCCGATCCCATTGTCATCGGCTATCAGAATATGGGACGGCCAGCCGAAGCGGCCCAGCTAGAGATGAAGAGAAAATCGCCGCATCCCAATGCTCAAGGTCTGGAAGGGCTGGCCCCCGGCGGCGACCGCCAAAACCTGTCGCTCAAACCGGAACAGACCGCGCTCATTCAGGCAGTCGCCGGGATCAACCCGCACACCGTGGTCTGTCTGGTATGCGGCAGTATGATTATGATCGACGACTGGGCGGAAAACGTCCCGGCGATTCTCTACAGCTGGTACTCCGGTATGGAAGGCGGCACAGCGCTGGCGCGCCTACTGTTTGGCGATGTCAATCCGAGCGGGAAACTGCCCTTCACCATCCCGACCAGCGTCGAGCATCTACCCTACTTCAGCAGCACGGATCCAACGATTACCTACGACTTGTACCACGGCTACACGTTGCTGGATAAGTGGGGTCTCAAACCGGCCTATCCCTTCGGCTTTGGGTTGAGCTACACCACCTACGCCTACCGCGATGCGCGGGTTGTCCAAAAGGGCCAGCATCTCGAAATCACGGTCGAGGTCGGCAATACCGGCGCGCGGGACGGCGAGGAAATCGTCCAGGTTTACGTGGGGATGGAAAACTCCCGCGTGGAACGGCAGAAGAAGCTGTTGAAAGGCTTCGAGAAAGTCGCCATTCCGGCAGGTAAGACGGTGACGGTAACGATCACGATCCCGTTCGACGAACTGCGGTATTACGATGCGCAAGCCAAGCAGTGGCGGCTGGAGCCGGGCATGTACCGGGTGATGGTCGGGCCTAGCTCGGATGACGCTGCGCTGCTCGAAGCGTCGATCGAGATAACGGCAGCGTAAACTTTCAGGATAAGACCTACGCCGACATAGTTATTTTTCACCGTAGAGACCGCCGAGGACGCTGAGAACCTATAAATTCTCTGCGTTCTCGGCGGTAAAATTCAGGTAACTTGCGCCAATCCTGTAATACAGAGGAAGTCAATGCACATCAACTATCCAGAAGTTGGCGTCTGCGGATTGTCTTGCCGGCTTTGCCCTAATTTCCACACAGCGGGCAAAAGCACATGTGGGGGATGCAAAAGCGAATATCGTATGGCGGCTGGATGCCCGTTTATCACATGCGCAGTCAAGAGAAAGGGTATCGAATTTTGTTGGCAATGCACCGAAAGCAGTACCTGCGAAAAGTGGCGTAAGCACAGAGACCTCGGACTGGACCATGATTCTTTTGTGTGTTACCAAAAACTCGAAGATAATATCGCCTTCATTGAGGATCATGGCATCAGCGCATTTGTAGAAATACAACAAGTGAGAGAACGTTGGCTGACCGAAGTGCTAGGAGAATTCAACGAAGGCCGCTCTAAACGCTATTACTGTATCGCCGCAACTGTCTTGGAAATTGAGGAATTGGACATGGCGTTGATGCAGGCGAGGAAAGATTCCGTTGGATTGAGCGTCAAAGACAAATCGAAAGTTTTGCACGCGATATTGGATGGAATTGCCGAAAGGCAGCATTACTGTTTGAGTTTGAGGAAATGAATGAGTTGATTGCGATTCTGGCGACTATGGGTATACTTGGCCCGTATGAGCTTATTTGAACACAGTCGCCAGGAACAAATTCGCCGCGAAGCGCCGCTGGCTGCGCGGATGCGTCCGCGCACGCTGGATGAATTCGCGGGGCAAGAGCAGATCATCGGGCCGGGGCGCTTGCTGCGCCGCGCCATCGAAAGCGACCGCCTCTTTTCATCCATCATCTTCTGGGGACCGCCTGGCGTGGGCAAGACGACGCTGGCCGCCGTCATCGCCAACACCACGTCCGCGCACTTCGAGACACTCAACGCGGTGCTGGCGGGCGTCGCCGACCTGCGCAAGCTGGTCACGGAGGCGAAGGATCGGCGTGGCATGTACGGCGTGCGCACGATCCTCGCCATCGACGAAATCCACCGCTGGAACAAGGCGCAGCAAGATGGCCTGCTGCCCGTCGTCGAAGACGGCACCATCACCCTCATCGGCGCGACCACGGAAAACCCGTTCTTCTCCATCATCGCACCGCTCCTCAGCCGCTCGCGTATCTTCCGTTTCGAGACGTTGACCGAAACGCAGATCGAAGACTTGATGCGGCAGGCCCTTGAAGACGAAGAACGCGGCTACGGCAAGCGCACCATCATCGCCGATGAAGACGCGCTGCACCATCTGGCCGACCTCTCCGATGGCGACGTCCGCACGGCGCTCAACGCACTCGAACTGGCCGTGGAATCGACCCCCCCCGATGCGGATGGCGTGCAGCGCATCACATTGGCCGTGGCCGAAGAGTCCATCCAACGCCGCGCGATGCAGTACGACAAATCGGGCGACGAGCACTATAACACCATCAGCGCCTTCATCAAGTCCATCCGTGGCTCCGATCCCGACGCGGCGCTCTACTACCTGGCGAAGATGGTCGCGGCCGGCGAAGATCCGCGCTTTATCTTCCGGCGGTTGTTGATCGCGGCGGCCGAAGATGTGGGGCTGGCCTCGCCGATGGCAATTGCTGTGGTCATGGCCTGCGCCCAGGCGTTCGAGTGGGTGGGAATGCCAGAAGGCCAGTTTCACTTGGCCGAAGCCACGCTCTACCTGGCGACATCCCACAAATCGAACAGTGCCGGCGCGTATTGGGAGGCGCTGAAATATCTCGAAGAACACGGCTACACGCCGCCGCCTGCTTATCTGCGGGATCAGAAAACGCTGCTCAGAGAAGAGCGGGGCACAATCCCGGCCTACAAATACCCGCACGATTATCCCAATGGGTGGGTGGCGCAGCACTATCTGCCCGACGGCGTCCTCGGCGGCTGGTACCGGCCGAAGGGGTACGGTTACGAACAACGTATCGTGGAATTTCTAAGCAGGCGAAAACCAAACAAGTAGGCAACAGACTGGAGCTTGTATGAAAGATCCGATTACCGCGCGCACAGCGCAACTCTTGGCGCAATCATCACATATCTTGGTCCCATTGGAAGACCTCTACAACACGCTGGAGGACGAGGGGCTGATGGCCTGGATCGACCCAGAGATGTTCGAATATCTCGTGGAGACCGATGAGACGTTCGTCATCATCGAGGGGTTGGAGGCATTAGAGATGCTCACTCCTCTCCTGCGGGCCGAGCTGCGGATGCAGGGTTTTTGGAGCGGGCCATTGGTGATGTTGCGCATGTGGATGACTTTCCCCTCGTTGATCCTGGAAGACCTGCTCACGCACCTGGAGGATATGAGCAGTGCGTTGGAGTCGGCGTGGCAGACACGCTCGTCCGACGATCCTTTTACGGAAGCGGAATTGCTCAATATGTTGCTAATGAGCGATATGCTGGCGCACGAGATCAACGGCGCGCTGCACATGTATGTGGAGTCCAAAGAAAACGATGCACAAGACCCACACGCCAGTCAAGGCGCGGCAGACTTGCCAGACACCGTCTGATAGATTCCATGCCAGACTGAGGCGCAGTGTACGCGCAGCACATGTGATCGTGGTGGCACTGCTGCTTTGCGCGTGTTCGGGTTCGCGGACCAACGCCCTCAAGCGGATTCAGGCTACGGGTACCTTGCGCGTGGCGATGGACCCTTCATTTCCACCGTTCGAATTTGTGGACGGTGCAGGCCAGATCGCCGGATTGGACGCAGAACTGGCGCAGGCCATCGCAACACGGCTCGGTGTGGAGGCACACTTCGTCACCACCGGCTACGACGCCCTCTACGATGCGCTCACCGTGGGGCGCGCCGATGTGATCATCTCCGCGTTATACCCAGATCCTGCCCGCATGCAGGCGTTCGTCTTCAGCTCCAGCTACTTCAACGCGGGTGAGGTGCTCATCGTCCGCGCAGATTCGCCTATCACCGGCGTACCCGATCTGGCAGGTAAACAGGTCGCCCTGGTCTTCGGCACAGAGGCGCACATGGTCGCGCTGCAATGGGAAAAGACGATGCCCACGCCACCCATCCTGATGACCGGTGATGCTCCCGAAACCATCACCTCCGTGCTCGCGGCCGGCATCGTGGACGCCGTCATCCTGGACAACGTGACCGCACAGATGACATTAGCTAACACGCCGGGCTTGCGCGTGTTGACCCCACTCGTCACCGATGAACCCTACACCGTCGCCGCGCGCAAAGAAGACGCCAAACTCGTCGAAGCCATCGGCGCCATCATCGAGGACATGCAGACCAACGGTGAACTAGAGGCATTGACCCGCCGTTGGATGCAGTGACAGTCATCAGCTACCGGCGATCGCTGATGGCTAGTGCTGACTTATCATCCATTGACAATCACCCTTGCCCGTGTACAATGCCTTCTGTTTGGCAAAAACGGGCATCAACGGTGGTGCGGTCGGGAGACCGGCCACAGCGCGAAACAGCTTCACGTTTCACGCCTGACGCTTTACGTTTTACACATCACGTATCACGTTTGAATCCGATAAATCCGTTGACTTGAAGGAGGGGCATGGCCAAGGTATACGTTTCCGATCATCCGCTGGTAAAGCACAAATTGACCCATCTGCGCAACAAAAACACCGATCCCAAGAAGTTCCGCGAATTGATCCGTGAGATCACGCTGCTCTTGGCCTACGAAGCCACCAGGGACCTGGAAATCGCCCCCACCAAGGTAGAAACGCCACTGACCACCACAACGGGCTATAAACTCAAAGAACCTATCGGCTTGATTCCCATTCTGCGCTCCGGCCTGGGGATGGTTGAGGGTATCTGGGAGATGATTCCGGCGGCGGAAGTCTGGCACATTGGCCTCTTCCGGGACGAGCAAACACTGCGCCCCGTGGCTTACTACAACCGGCTGCCGATTCACCCGACGGTGTCCGTATGCCTAATTCTGGATCCAATGCTGGCGACCGGCGGCTCGGCAGTAAAGACGGTGGAGATTTTGAAGGCATGGGGCGCGCATCGCATCAAGTTTATGGGGCTGATCGCCGCGCCGGAGGGGATCGAGACACTGTCCACGCAACACCCCGACGTGGATATTTACGTTGCGTCGGTGGACGAGCGTTTGAATGAGATTGGCTACATCGTGCCGGGACTAGGGGATGCCGGAGATAGGCAGTTTGGCACAGGCTAAGGAACTGTCGTGAACTATGCGGGTCAGTACGCGCTAATTGTGCTGGTAGGTTTTGGCTTGGCCTTGCTTGCTACACCGTTAGGTGGACGGCTCGGCCACCGCTTTCATATTATCGCACTTCCAGACGGAAGACGGCGGCATAGCGGCGCGGTCTCCAAGCTCGGCGGTTTGGGGCTTGCGGTGGGATTCTTCGGTGCGCTGCTCTTTTCGCGGCTCAACGCCATCCCCACCGCCGACCCCAACGAAACTCGCCGTCTGTGGGGGTTGATCATCGGCGCGCTGGTGATGTTCATCGTGGGTGTGCTCGACGATCGCTACGACCTGCCGCCCTGGGCACAGTATGGCGGCTACGCGCTGGCTGCCGCGATCGCCATCGGCACGCTCATTATTCTGGAACGCTTCAACAACCCATTGACTAACACGTTAGTTGTCCTGCCCACGCTGCTGTACATCCCGCTCACGTTGTTTTGGATGACTGGGATGATCGTTACCGTAAACTGGCTGGATGGGCTGGATGGGTTGGTAGCGGGCGTCGCTGCGATTCTGGCAGCGGTGTTGAGCATTCACATGTTCCGTTCCGAACAATACAGTGTGATTCCGCAGGCGTTGGCGCTGTTCGGCGCAGCGTTGGGGTTTTTGGTCTACAACATTGCGCCGGCGCGCGTTTTTATGGGGAGCAACGGTGCGTTTATGGTCGGCTATCTGCTTGGCGCGCTTGGCCTGATTGCCGGGGGACGCGTGGCGACCGTGCTGCTGGTGATGGGCATCCCCATCGTCGATGTAGCGTGGACGATCCTGGATCGCTGGCGGCATGGGGCAAGTCCCTTTCATGGGGATCGCCGCCACCTGCATTTCCGCTTGCAGGACGCCGGATATTCGACCCGCATTATCGTTTTTGGCTATTGGGTATTTTGTGCAATCGCTGGGGCGTTGGGCCTGATGTTGGCTTCACGCCTTTACAAACTAGTCGCCCTGGCGCTGCTAGGAGGATTAACGTTGGCCTTATTGTTGTATCTCAGTCGAAAGGATGCCGTATGATTCGCCTGCGCTGGATCCTGCGCGCCGGTCTGGGCGTCATTGTATTGGCAGCCTGCGCCGGACCGACGCCCACACCGTCCCCCACACCGTCTGTCCCCACACCGACGGCGACATTGGAGCTAACAGCCGCCCCCACATGGACGCCGGAACCTACGCCGCATCCACAGCAGCTCGTGGTATGCGCCACAGAGCCGAAGTACGCCAGCCCCTTCACTCCTTCACAATCGGCCAACGACTTGCTGGCACTGTTCTACGAGGAGCCACTGGAGCGCGTAGGCCATCGTTGGGAAGCACGTCTGGTAGAGCGCGTGCCATCCGTCGCCACCGGTGACGTGATTACCCGCGCGGTCCCCGTTCCGCCCGGCACACGTTACGCCGACACGACGGGCGCTATCCTGACCAACGAGAGCGAGGAGACGCTGCTCTTGCCGCAACTCGTTATCACTTTTACCCTCAAAACCGATGCAAAGTGGTCTGACGGTACGTTGGTGACAACGGACGATGTCATTCTGGGGTATTACCTGGCGCAGTCTTCTGAAACCTATGGGCGCTGGCGGGATTTGGTCGAGCGCACCGCCAGCTTTGTCGCCGTGAACCGGCACATCGCACGCTGGGAAGGGATTCCCGGCTATCTCAGCACCGACTATCCGGGCTTCCTCTTCCCGCCCCAGCCAGCCCACCGTTGGAAAAACAAAAGCCTGCCGCAAGTCCTGGAGGATCGCACCCCGCCCGCGATCGGCCCATTCCACATCGTTGCCTGGGAGGCGGGGCGCGAGGTGCGACTCGAACCCAATCCGCACTACGGGGGCACACCGCCCATGCTGGAAACCATCATCTTCCGCTTTCCCGCATTGGGACCCGACGCATTAGGCGACCTGCTGCTCACCGGGAAGTGCGATGTGCTACTGCCCGATCCGGTGATGTCAACCGACTGGCAGACGTGGATGTACCTGCTAGGGCAGGGCGAGGCGATGATCTGGGCCGATGTAGAACCAGTAGTGGTACGGCTCGACTTCAACCTGCAACCGGCAGAGGAGATGCTTTCCCCACTGCACGATCCGCAAGTCCGCCACGCCCTGGTGCAATGCGTTGACCGCACCGCATTGAGCGAGGCACTCTCCGGGCAAGCATTCGCACCCGCCAGCGGCTTCGTCCCGCCGGGACATCCAGCCTACGATCCGAACGTCGCGACGCTGACGGCCTACGATCCCATTACAGCACAGGCATTACTGGATGAGATCGGCTGGCGCGACGAGGACGGCGATGGCATCCGTGAGGCACACGATGTGCCAGAATTCGACGACGGCACACCGTTGAGTCTGACAATGCACCTTGCGCCGCAGTATCTCGTCACGGCAGCACATATCGCGACCAATCTGGAGACGTGTGGGATCGGAGTGCAGCTTAAACCAACCGAAGCCCAGCTTTTCTACGCCAACGATGCTGTCAGCCCGCTGTTTGGGCGCACATACGAGATGGCGCTGTTCGGCTGGCGCGCCGAACTGCCGCAACTGTGCGGGGGTTGGCTTTCCAGTCGGATTCCTACCGAAGACACAGAGTGGGTGGGTGAAAACTTCAGCGGCTATGTCTCAGAAGCATATGACGCGGCCTGCCAGCGCGCGCTATCGGCCATTGATATCAACGAACAAGACACAGCGCTGCAAGAAGCCGATGCCCTGCTGCTCCAGGATCTGCCCACCGTCTTCCTGACCTGGCGACCCTTCTGGTTTATTGCGCGGCCACAGGTACGCGGTCTACGCCCTGATGGCACTGCGTACAGCACACTCTGGAACAGCGAGGAGCTTTACATCGCGGTGGAGGAGTAAGAAACGGTCAGGCTTTCTTGATCAGCCGCAGCAGATACAATAGTACGATTGCCCCAACCAGCGCCGTCACCAGCGAGCCGAGAAGACCGCCGAGTGAGATGCCGAGCAGGTCGAATAACCAGCCGCCGAGGAAAGCGCCAACCACGCCCACTATCAAATCTCCGACCAGGCCAAAGCCGCCGCCCTTCATAATGCGGCCGGCGAGCCAACCGGCAGCGAGTCCGATCAACAGATATAGAATCAAACCTACAGGGGACATCTTTTCACCTCCTAGATTTTAGCTTAACGATACGACAAAAACTTAACTTACAGACCACCGCTCAACTCAGCTATGACGCTCTCCGCCGACATGACCTTGCCATACGAACCATCGAGGGCCGCCAGAAACGCCGCCTGGACGTCCACCGCCGAAACGGCCCTGTCGCCGAATCGCAAGCTGCGGGTAGCGCACGCGTCATGTGCGATCAGACACGCATAGCCGTAATCAGCCGCAGCTCTAGTCGTGGCATCCACGCACATATGCGTCTGCATACCGGCGATTACCACCTGTCGAACGTTTGCCCGCTGCAAATGTTGCAGCAAGTCCGTCTCTCTGAAGCTGTTGGGGAAATGCTTCTGGATGATCGTCTCGCCATCGATGGGGCTGACGCTTTGATGGATATCGACGCCTGTGGTACCCGGCAAGAAAAAAGTCGCACCGGGATGGATAGCGAGGTGGTGGATATGAAACACAGGCAGTCCGCGCGCGCGAAAGAAGTCCAACAATCGCCCGGCGACCTGACCCGCCTGCTCGCTGCCCTCCAACTCCATTTTGCCGCGCGGGAAATAATCATTTTGAATGTCGACGAGGATCAAACCAACAGACATCATGCTCTCCTTTCTCTTCTTCAACGTTGATACAGACTACAGGAAATGTTCAAAGTCGTTTCGTCGAAAGATCGCCGCCACCGGGTCTTCACAGTCATAGATACCGGCCAGAGATTGAAGATGCACCGGCCACATCAACAAATCCTGATCACCGACCCATTGGTCCATCGCGCCGATTTTGAAGGGCAGTTCGTGCAACTCCCCATGGATGGTGGTCCTGAGCGTGTCGATGATCGGCTGCAAGTCATAGGCTAAAAAGCCGCGATCCAGGTGTGGCGATTTTTTGTAATCCAGCGCCGGCAAATCGGCGCAGCGGCATTGGAACGCGATGAGCGCGTCGAGGATTGGGTAGAGTCGCGCGGTGCTGGCCGTCACGTCATCAGACGCCAGGAGCGCCTCTAAATCCGGGCCGAGATCGGCAGCGAGGTGCGGCAGCTTGTAAAACTGGCGATGCAGCCACTTCAAATATCCCGGCTTGTAGACGCGATTCAGCAAGAAAATCAGCCCGACGATTGTTTCCACGGATCTCGCCAGGGTGACTCTGGCGGAGAGCGTATCGCCGCGATGCGCACACAGCCCGATGAGGTCAATGTTCCAACTCAGCATCGTCCACTGGTAGGCCAGGCGATAGCGCCAGACGTCATCGGGGAAGTAGTGGAAGGTGTCACGCAGTTGGGTGAGCGTCCCCACGCTGTCGTGGAAAACCTCGCCCGCCGTCAGGCGCAGCAATCCCGCTTCCGGGATAAGCAGCCATCGCCGTGCGGGAAGGGCAGATTGTGCGACCTCCGCTTCTTCCAGGCCGAGATAAAGCCTGGCAAAACGGGCGCACGTCGTGATGGGGATCTGTAGTACGCCGCCCGGCTCTGTTGTGGGCGTGGGCGGTCCCGTCGTTGGATCGGTGAAGCGCGTGGGCTGTCCCATAATTTCTGAGGGGACGTACTTGTGAAGCATATCCACAACTTTGTGGCCCCATTGGGCGAGGTCCTCCGGCGCCAAAAAGAGAACCACGCGCGGCCCCCAGCCGTAGATTTTGGAAAATTCGTCATCGTTCCCCAGAACCTCAGATCCCCAACCAATCAGTGCGGTGGCACAGCGTTGCGCGATTTCCGGGCAATGGTTTTTCAGTACTGGAGCGATACAGTCGTGATAATAGGCTCTGTTGAGTTCAAGGCTTTGCACCATAGGTTAAAATACCTTTCTTTTGTCAGAATGTCATGCGGGTTGTGAGATGTTCTCATTGAGTATAGTGTGGCATAATTAGGTTGTTTGTCAAAAGCATTGATAACAGTGTGATCAACCGTTTCAAACAAACTTGGGACTCTATATACAGAGGGCCTTCACAGGAATAGAACATGGACAACTGGACATTACTGGTTAAACAGGCACAGAACGGCGACGACGCTGCTTATGGGGAGTTGGTGCGACGCTTCCAGGATATGGCTTATGGCTATGCCTACACTATACTGAACGACTTCCACCTGGCGGAAGATGCCGCGCAGGAAGCGTTTATCGAAGCGTACCGCTGCTTGTCAGGATTGGAACACCCGCAGGCATTCCCGGCATGGCTCAAGCGCATCGTCTTCAAGCACTGCGACCGGCTGATGCGTGGCAAGCGTGTCCCAATCGCGCCGTTGGATGTCGCGGTGGAACTCGCCGCTGGCACGCCTGGCCCGGATGCGGTGGTTGAACGACGTGACATACAGACACAAGTGTTAACCGCCGTGCAAGGTTTGCCTGAGAACCAGCGTGCCGTGACCATGCTCTATTACATCAATGGATATAGCCAAAACGAAATCGCGGCGTTCCTTGACGTGTCACCGTCGACGGTGAAAAGCCGGCTCCACACGTCGAGGCAACGCCTCAAAGAGAGGATGTTTGATATGGTTCGAAATGCACTACAGAGCAATGCGTTACCGGAAAGTTTCACAGGGGAAACATTGGCGCAGGCCGTCGCGCAGGCGGCGGACTTGAACAAACAGCGGCAATATGGCGAAGCTGAGGATTTACTGCGCGATGTGTTGAGCAAAGCGCCCCAGCACACGGGCGCGCTGCGAGAACTGAACCGCGCCGTGATGCGCGGCAGCGTCTACGATGCCGGACGCTGGGACCGGCTACCGGAATTGGTCGAACACGGGCAGGCCATCCTTGCCTCGGGCAGTGATGACGAGGCGTCGAAAAACCTCGACGACATTTACCACGAGATGGCCCGTACCCTGCTGGCGATGCCCGCGATGCCAGAGGCTATCGACTTCGTCGAGGGTTGGATCTCTCAAAAAGGGGCACAAATCGACCGGCTGGCGATGCTGGCCTGGGCGAAGGGCTGCGTCGCTGACTACGAACAGGCACAGATCCAATGGGACGCGATGTTAGCACTATCGCAAGATGGCGAAGCCCAAGACGTGATGGAGGTCGTGCAACACGGTGCAGAGGCCCTCGTTGATTGCTTCGCGTCGGCGGGTGAGATGGCGCGTGCCCGTCACGTTGCGCAGACGGCGTGGGAGCGCTGCCGCGACCTGAACGCCATCCCGCGTCAGTACCGCGATCAGCCGCACAAACGCGCCGATGCCACGTGGCTGCGCATCTTCCATCAGGCCGAATTGCTACTGGATGATGTTGCAGCGACGTTGCGCGCGCAAGCAGAATCCCGTGCTGAACATAGCCTGGAGGATCAAGGTGTGGTCTTCGCTATCCGCGCCTGGACAAAGGACACACAGACCTTGATCCCTGATTGGCTTGAATGGGTACAGCAGTGTATGAACGCTCAAGCCTGGCACGTTCTGGATCATTTCAGCAACGAAGTTGGTATGCCGTTCCGACATACCCAACAAGCGGACCTTCTGCTCACGTGGGCACAGGCAACGTGGGAACTGCTGGGCACAGTCAAAAACAAAGAGACCAAGAGGTTGCGCGCGCACTGGGATTGGCTGCGGTATAACGTTTGGGTTTATCTCGAAATGGACGACCTCGATAGAGCGGAAGCACTGGCCTACCGGGCAATCGAGGAACTGGGATACCCGATTTCCGCCCGTTTCCTCATCGACATCGCCGCGACACGCGGTGAACCGGCGCCGCCGGAGCTGGTGCGTACCCTCAATGAAAACGGCATCGAAGCTATCGACGAGTATGGAAAGTGGGGTTGGTACTTGATCGCGCGCGAAGCTGCGGCAGCGGGAGATTCCGACAAAGCGTTCGATGCGTTGCAGCGCGCACTCAACTACTGGATAAACCCACCGCTGTACGATGTCAAAAAGTGGGAAAACGACGCTTACTGGGGCGACCTGCGCGAACATCCCGAATACCGCCGCATTTACGCCGAAAAGCGCCAACGCATTGGCCCGATCCATAGTGACTTGTGGTATTTTCCAGGGTGGTGATACAACAGAGAGCCCCCTGATGGGGGCTCTCTGCTTATTTACATGAATATCATCACGGCGCTCTACAATATCCTTCGGGGGCAACCTTTCATTCCTGTAGTCTCCCTGAAGAATGCTTGAGTGGTAACAAAATCTCCACGATACCCTTTCCCCCATCCACCCGCACACGGTCGCCGGTCTTGAGACGCATCGTCGCGTTTCCACAACCCACGACGGCGGGGATGCCCATCTCGCGGGCGACGATGGCCGCGTGAGAGAGCGGCGCGCCCACGTCGGTGACGACGGCGGCTGCGCGCGGGAAGAGCGGCGTCCACCCGACGTTGGTCTTCATGGTGACGAGGATTTCCCCGGCCTGGAACTGGTCGCCCTCCTCGGGCGTTTCCAGTTTGCGCACAATGCCCTCAACGATACCCGCAGCCCCGGCAAAGCCCTTGATGGTCTCGGCGCGCGCAACGTGTTGCAGAGCGTGCGCATTGTAGATGTCGCTGCGCCGGTTTTGGTCGGCGGCCCAGGCGAACGGATCGAAGTGTCCGACGATGAGGGCAGGGTAAGGTGGCAGTGCCGCGTAGCGCGCGTGCGTCTCGCGCCGGGCAGGGATCCACGCAACCACGCTTGTGTCGCCGGAGAGAACGGCCAGGATTTCATCGAGTGACAAGAAAAACACATCGTCGCCCAGGCCGGTGAGCGCGCCCGCGCGCAACGCAAAAGCGCGTACCACGCCGATGACGCGTGTGGCCTCGGAGCGGGTCGCTTCGCGGAGTTGCGCAGCCGTCGCTATCTCCGCTAACTGGCGTTCCACCACTTTCGCTTTGCGCGGAAAACGCGCTGCGAAACGCACCCAGGCCACGTCGAAAGTGGCGCGCTGGCTGGCGAGCATAGCGTCCACGTCCACCGGCGCTTTGGCGAAGTCTGCCAACTGCCGGTCGAGCCACGCCGGATCCTCTGCCGGGCGCGGAAAGGATAGCTCCATTTCGCGCGGGCCGCGATGACCGTACTGTTGCAGATAGGCTTCGCGCGTCATCTCTCCGCGCGACACCTTAGCCAGTCCCATCGCCGGGCCGAGGCTGGCTAAAGCGCCCTCACCGCGCAAATTAGACAACAGCGCGTTGGCATCGGCCTCATCTACCAGGTCGAGGAGCTGGCGACGTAACGCCCCAGTTGGGCCGGAAAACTGTGATGTCACAGCGCGCAGCATACGGCAGGTGCATTGGAAGTAGGGGAGCAGTTCACTGCGCCACAACGCGACCAGAGTCGCTTTGTCCCGAGTTATCTCGATGCGCTGGTACATGGCGTTACACCACTCGGCCGCCGTATCCGGGAATGTTTGGGCTTGCCGGACATAATCTCGCATCTGCTTGCGAACGGTGAACAGACCAGAAAGGAAAATTTTGAGCACTGTCCCGAAAGAAATGGGGATGGTGGGAATCTCAATATCTTCAGGGATACGTCCAAACAAGCCTTCTGCGCGGTGCAAGGCCTCCCTGGGATCGAGGCCGAAAACGCGACCAAAGGAGGCGGTTATGCTCAAATTGACGTAGGGTCGTCCGGCGATATTGCCTGCCAAGGGGTAGTTACCGGGGAGTTGGACGGGGACGACCTGGGCAATGTACATCTGCCACATCGACCAGGTGCAGGGCGTCATCACGTCGGAAATAGCCTCGGCGAAGTTGGCGTTGGTCCAGAGAAAGTCGCCGGCCAGGCTGTCGTTCCACTCGCCGGTGAGCGCCATATCGTTCCTGGTATGAGAAGATTGCTTCTCTGCCATTTTGCCCCCTAAAAGAACACGAAGTATCGTGGCACACGTTGTATATAAGCCCGGTACGAATCTCCGTACTGCTTTAAGCAGATTTCTTCCTCCGCCACAATTCCGAAATGGCTGAGAATCCTGGCGACGGCGAGCGCGATGAGCGCGGTCCACGAACCCATCGCGATACAAGCCCCCAAGAGCACAGTAGAAGCCATCACGATCTGGGGATGGCGGGAGATGCGGTAGAGACCGCCGGACACCGGTTGATCGAAGGGCGTGTTTTTGAAGTTGAGCAGGGCAACGAGCAACCCCACCAGTCCCAGGCCGGCCACAATCGCGCCGACAATGAAGACGGGAGTGCCCAGTTTCAGCGGTGTGAAGACGATCAGAAACAGGGTCACCAGCGCGCATACTTTGCCGATCACGGTGAAAACGACCTGCTTCTGGCTCCAGCCGGAGCGGTCGAAGAGCCGCTTGACCACGGCTTTAGGGAAAACCAGGAAGCAGATGCCGTCGACCAGACAGAGCAATCCCAGGAAAATCCAACCGTTGAGCAGTCCAAATCTAAGTTCAGGAAAAAGTTCCATCCTTCTATCCCTCCCATTCAATCCATGTCAGACCCTCCGGCCTGGTTTCAGCGACAATGCAGGCGGTGTTACCCATCGGCTG
>DAIUDK010000126.1:0-16400 GCA_036845725.1 Chloroflexota bacterium | reverse complement strand
ATCCCAGTGCCCATCGCAGAAGCGCTCGCCGCGCACACAGTAGGTCAACAAGGTCTTGATCTCGTCCAGTGTGGCTTGCGCAATGAAGGCGTCATCCTGCAAAAGCTTCCCGGCTTCTGTTGGATTGTAGGCGTAGTCGCACCAAAACGGATCGCCGGCCAACCGGAAAAACTCTCCGACATCCTCGGCATAGATGGGGTAAGGCATGGTGATCGCGCCATCTGCCGTGGTTTTGCCTTTCGTCCACTGTGTGATGAACGACCGCCTCGGTTCCTCGAACAGCGGCAGGAACCGGAGCAACTCGTTGATTCTGGCGGTGGTCTGCTGGTTTGACTCTTCGTCTTTGCTAACAGGTTGGTTCATCGGGTCTCCATTAACGCCTGTTATCAAAGAGAGAAGCAATCGCAAGCATGAGAATCATAGAATCCTTTCGTTTTTGGTCCGTCGACGGATTTTACGTTCGTTATCTGCTGGGTCCATCATATCTTGCTCAGATGGTTGAGATTATAGTGTCACCGGTTTCCCCGACTCCGCCGACTCGTACAGCGCCAGCACGCTTCGCAGGAAATCACGGCTCGTGCTCAGCGGGACGACGGGTTCCGCGTCGTCGAGGATACAGGCTTCCATGGCCTGGACCTCGCACAGGTAGGGATCGACGGCGGGGAAGGTGAGTGTCTCCGGATCGCCGTCGCGCGGGGTGAAGGTGACGTGCGTGTCGTGTCCGTCCGAGCCGGGCTTCCACGGGCTGTGGATGGTGAGGATGCCGGCGTCGCCGATGATCTCCGTCCCCCAACGGAACGGCATGCGGAAACTGGACGCGATCTGCGCCACCGGACCGCCCGCGTTGTTGCGGTCTTCCGCAAACCGCATCTGACCGAGCAGCGTGACTTCCACGCCGGTTTCGCCGATAGTCTGGTGCGCCCAGACTTCGGCAGGGGCTGCGCCGAGCATCGCAATGACCATGCTGTTGGGATAAACGCCCACGTCCCACAGCGACCCGCCCGACAGTTCCGGCCTCAGGCGGATGTTCGTGGATTGTTCCGGCGGCAGGTAGAAGCTGAACCAACTGGTCACGAGTTGCACCTGGCCTACTTTGCCCTCGCGTACCAATGCCTGTACGGTGCGCGTCTGCGGATGGTGCAAGTACATGAACGCCTCGAAGATGGTTACACCGTTAGCCTTCGCTGCCGCCTCGACCTGGTCGAGTTCGGCGAGCGTGGGCACGAGCGGCTTTTCGCACAGGACGTGCTTTCCGGCTTCGGCGGCTTTCACCGTCCACTCGCAGTGCATGGTGTTGGGCAGCGAGATGTACACGGCATCAATACCGGGATCGGCGAGCAGCACCTCGTAACTGCCGTAGGCCGTGGGAATGTCCCATTCCTTGGCGTAAGCCTGCGCCTTGTCCAGATTGCGGCTGGCGACGGCGACCAGCTCGCTGCGCTCCGATTGACGAATCGGCGGAATCAGCGCACGGTTGATCCGCGCCGTCGACAAAATCCCCCAACGAATTTTCTCCGACATAATTTCCCTCCTCAAGTTTTGATTCGCAACTCGCAACTCGCAACTCGTAATTCGAAATTCCCCCTATCTCCCATGGATTACAGTTCCCGCATAAATCTGTTCGACGCTCGCGCGCGTCACGACGCCGACGCCTTCGTGCATCGCCGAGGCGGTCCCTGCGGCGACGCCCCAGCGGGCTTGTTCGGGGAGCGGCAGGTCGCGTTCCAGTGCGTAGGCCAGACCCGCGAGCAGCGCGTCGCCCGCGCCGGTGACGTTCTTGACCGGTACATCCGGTGGAATGGCGATGGCAGCAGCTTCGCGCGTAGCCAGCAGCAGCCCCGCCGCACCGAGCGAGAGCGCGACCTGTGTGATGCCTTGTTCCAGAAAGGTGTTCGCGGCATTGCGCGCGGTGTCAGGGGTATCCACGGGATGTCCGGCAAACGCTGCGGCTTCCTCCGCGTTGGGCTTGACGAGGAACGGGCGTGCCTCTACGCCAAGACGCAGCGCCACCCCACTCGTGTCCAGCAGCACGCGGACGCCGTGTGGCTGCAAAATCTCGATAAGGCGGGCGTAGAAGTCATCCGGGACGCCGGGCGGCAGGCTGCCGCAGAGCGCCCACGTGTCGCCAAGCGCAGCGCGCTGCCGGACTTGGTCCAGGAATTGGGCGATTTCCTCTGGTTGCACCGTCGGTCCGGCCTCATTGACCTTGACGTAACGCCCGCTGTCCCTTTCGGCAATGACGACGTTGGTACGCGTCTCTCCAGCGATGATCACGAAGTCGGTGTGGATGCCAAGTGAGGCCAACCCCGTCGCCAGCCGTTGTCCCGTCGCACCGCCGACGAAGCCGAGCGCCGTGCTCTCCACACCGAGCGCCAGCAGCACGCGCGAGACGTTGAAGCCTTTGCCGCCCCAGTCGACGCGCGAGGCAGTGGCCCGCGTCATGGCATCGAATGCGATTTGTGGTACGGTTAGCGTGTGATCCAGTACGGGGTTGGGGGTTACGGTGATGATCATCAGCTTACTCGGAGGTCAGTGATGCATGGTGATTTGGATTATCCGTGCTGAGTCCTTCCGCTTTGGCAGCTTGCAATAGATCGTCATCTGCAGCCAGGAAGACCATATCGGGCAGGTGATCTGCGCGTCGTGTTTCTTGAAGCAACAACGCTGCCGCTAGATGCACGGCATCGTAGCCGCGCAAACTGTGTTTCTCGACTAATTTCATCGCGTGATTGCCAATTTCTGCGTCAATTTCAAGAATACGATACCGCCGTCTCCAGTCTGTTTTGAAATCTCGCGCTAACCGGGCGGCAATTGAATGTGAAAGCTCTCGGGTGCGCACTTTTCGATACAGAGCAGCAATCATCTCCGGGCCGGCTAGACGCACAGTGTAGAATAGATGCGTTTGTGGTGCATGAAGTAAATTCTGCACCCAGTCCGAGCCTGTTTCATTGGCATAACCTTTGACTAGCGCGCTGGTGTCGAGGTAATAAGTGGTCATCTAGCGACGCTCGGCGATGATGAGTTGTGAAAGAGGCGCGCCCGGCACTTCGACAGGCTTTGGCAAGGGATATTCTGACGGCGAAAGCGGTTCAGGAATTTCTGAAAGCAATCCTCTCTCTAATAATTCATATTCCCACGCTGCCTCGGCTGCGGTCAATGAGCCTTCATTCTCCTTATCCGGTGTAGCAGACACGGCAGATGGCTCCAACTCCCGCTCGGCTTCCGGCAGGGCTTGCGCAATGACTCGCAAACGCTCGCGCGGGGGCAAGCGGCGCAGTAATGTCAAAACCGTATTCGCTTGTGTCGCTATGCTTTCACTCATCGTGTACCTCCTAAGGTCACGTTGACCTGGGATACCTTTATAGTAGCGTAAAACAGCGAAGATTCAAGGGGAAGGATTCACGCTCTTGTCTGTTCACGTGGATCGGGGATGCGCAAGCTCAACGGCAGTGCCGTGAGTGTGCCGAGGGCGGTGATGGTGAAGAGCAGGCCGTAGTTATTGCCCGTCCACTGCAAAATCAACCCTCCCAGGGTAGAAAAGAGTGTGGAGACGCCGTTGATGGTGTTGTTCAGGCCGACGTAGGCCGGGCGTTCGGCTTCGGGCGCGAGTTCGAGCACGTAGGCTGTCCAACCGGGCATAAAACTGCTCCCTGAAGCGTTGATGGCGAAGAAAACCAAGCTGTAGGCCCATCCTAACGCCGTTCCACTGAACAGCCTGGGGATCGCCAGCGCTAGTATGGGGATGAGCGCCGTCACATAAATGCTGTAAAGCAGCGTGCGTTTGGTGCCGCGCTTTTCGTTGAGCCAGCCGAAGAAGACCGCTGCCAGGATGCCGCCCACCACGCCGATCGAGGTGTAGCGCCCGGCGACCTGAGACGGCAGATAGAGCGCGTCCAGCGCGTAGGTCATAAAGAACGGCCCGGCCAGGTTGCTCAGGTTGAACAGTTGCCGTGCGATGGTGTAGTTGCGAAAGGCGTGATCCGTTTTGAGGATGCGCCACAGTTGCGGCAGATACTCGCGCCAACTAGGCGTGTCGCCGGACGTCACGCCGGGCGGTTCGATAAGACGCACGATGGCGATGTACGAGCCGACCAGCATCCCGAACGCGATCAGGAACAGCACGGCGTAATTGTTAGGGTAGGGCAGGCCGCGGTCGCTCAGAATCCACTCGACGATAAATCCCGCTACGAAGCTCAAGATGCCTGATGTGACCTGTCCCACGCTGATGAGCCGTCCACGCCGGCCGGCAGGGATCGTTTTGCTGAACAAGTCGAACCACGAGAGGCTGCCAAAGCCGTCGCTGATCCAGAAGGCGGAGATGATGAAGGCGACGAGCACGGTGATCAATCCTGGTGGGTGCGCGCCCGTCGCCCAGATCAGCCCGGCCAGAAAGAGCAACATCGAACGCCCGATCCCGGCGGCCCACAGCACGGCGGGTTTTTTGTAAGGCTTGTTCGCCATGTAGCGCGCCGCGAACAACTGCGGCAGCAGCCAGCACGCGCGTTGCAGTGTCGTCATCAGCCCGATGGTCGCACTCGATGCCCCTAGCTCGGTCAAAAAGCTCGGGATGATCGTATTCTGGCCGAAAAACGCCATCGCGATGCCGAAAAAGGTGAAGTCCGCCGCCAACCCCCAAAAGTTCCGGCGGTAGTTTTTAGGAAGACTTGTTGTTGTCAAAGGATTCTCTTTCGGTAGACGGTAGTCGGTAGACAGTAGACGGGGGACTTGTAGAGCAAACCCTGTCTACCGTCTACCCATTTAGCAAACTGTCTCGTCCAACTCCAACCCCAGCGCCTCGTACTTTTGCCGTCGCGAGATTTTGTCGTTGCGCAATTCCTGGTGGGCGTAGATGGAGACCTCTTTGGCGAGCGCCTGCGGCACGACGATGACGCCGTCGCCATCGGCCACTACGACATCACCGGGATGGACGAGCACGCCGCCGACCACGACGGGGATGTCGAAGGCGTCGAATTGCAGGCGGCCCTGCACCATGCCCTGTGAGACGATCCTGGACCAGAAGGGGATCTTTTGCAGGATGATTTCGTCGGTATCGCGCACGCCGCCGTTGCTCACGTAACCGACTGCGCCTTTGAGGACGCCGTCCATCGTGTTGTTCGACCCCATCAGCCCGGCGTTGACGCCGCTCTGGTCGATGACGCAGAAGTCGCCTTCCTCGATCGTATCGATCCACGGGTAGGTGCACACGCTGCTGTAGTACCAGCCCGACCACGCGCTGTACTCGTCCGGTGTCATCGTGGGAATGGTGCCTTTGTAGGGCAGATAGCGCGCCGTGCGGGCGATGCCCACCGCGCGCGTGCGCCACAGCGGGCGGATTTCGGGGATCATCGAGCCTTGATGGTGCTGCATGATCCAGTCCATGCCGTCGCGGACATCCGCTACGCGTAAGTCGGAAAACAGCGCCAGTAATGATTTCCGTTCTTCCTTCGAGAGTGTCATGAAAAATCCTCCTGTTGATATGACATCCAAACGTGCGAACGGGGGACGATCTCAAATGGTGTTATCGACGTAGCGCATTGAGAAGTGCAGGTATGGCGTGAAATACTTGCGCCAGAAACGGCTGCCGTAGAAGTTCGCTGTCTCGTGTTCCACGAACAGGCGCGCGCAGCCCTGCGCCTGCGCCCATTGGATGGCTCGGCTCAGCAACGCTGTACCGACGCCCTTGCTACGGACTTCTGGCTGCACGTAAGCCGATTTGACCTGCGCAGTGTTGGTATCCCAAAGTAGAACTCCTTCGCCCTCCTGGTTTGGGTTTGGGCGTCCGACGATCATATTGGCGCGCGGCACACCGTCTTCATAGTAGGTGAAAAAGACGTCGCCGGCTTGCGCGTGTTCATCTAGATCGGCCAGCATTGCGCCTTTGTCCGTGTCTTTCGTGAGGAAGATCGGCGCTTTGAAGTAATAGCGGTTGTGCTCAAGCTCAAGATCGGCAAGTTTGTGGATATCCAGCTCTTCGACAATGGCAATATCGGTGGGCGCGTCAATCGGCGAGAGTTCCCGCAGCCGCTCCGCCAAAATCGCCCCAAAGCCCAACCGGTACAGTGTATCGCGCAAAACGTCATCGTGCGCGAAATGTCCGATGGTATGCAGATGGATGTGGTTGTCGACCCACATCTGCGCCAGATGCATGTACATCAATTGATACAGGGTTTCTTTGTCCGAAGGCGTTGCGCCGTGACCGTACTCCGGCACGAGGGCGACGCGCTGGCCCTTCCACGGGAATTGCGCGCCGGTAACCATATAGGCCGCCAGGCGGCCATTTTGCATCACCGCCACGCCGGGATTTTCCAGGCGCGTGGCAAGCATACCCCGTATCCACGCTGGATTGTCTATGGCGCGGGTGGGCAGCAGCGGACTGTGTTCTCGCTCTTGCCGGTAGCTGTCGCGGAAGAGGGCGACGGCGGCATCAAGGTGTTCTTGGGTGAAGGGAATGAGCGTATAGGTCATGGCGTGGCTCCTGTCTGAATAGAATTTGTGTGCATACGTTTTACCATAAATCTGAGGATTGGCTACACGAGCATCTTGAGCAATTGACATCTTCCTGCCTTAAGGTACACTGCCCTCACGATTTTACCAGACAAGAATCGTATAATTACGGTAAAAGGGAGGCCTCATGCAAAGCACACAAACGCTCGGATACCCGCGCATCGGCAAAAACCGCGAGATGAAGCGGGCGTTGGAGGCGTATTGGAAAGGCGCGCTGGACCGCGACACGTTGTTGGAAACGTTCCTCGAGGTCATGCACGAGGGTTGGCGTGCGCAGGCGGCGGCCGGCATTGACCTGATCGGCGTGGGGATGGAGACGCTCTACGATCACGTGCTGGATTGGAGCGCGCGCTTTGAGCTGATTCCGCCGCGTTTCCGCGACCTGAACGGGCTGGACCGCTACTTCGCGATAGCGCGGGGCGTCCCCGGCATCCCGGCGCTGGATATGACCAAGTGGTTCGACACGAATTACCACTACCTTGCCCCAGAGATTGATGCAAGCACCAAGCCCGCCGCAAATTTCGGCGATTTCCTGGCGCTCATCCGCGAGGCGCAGACCGTGTTGGGTGCGCGCGCTGTACCGGTCGTCCTCAGCCCGGTGACGCTGTTGCGGCTGGCACGGCTCTCGGCGGATTTCGGCGAGACACTGGCGGCGCTGTTGCCGCTCTATCGCCAATTGCTCAATGAACTCAAAGCGTTGGGCGTGACTGAGGTGCAAATGCACGAACCGGCGCTTGTACTTGGCGACGCCGCTACATTGCGCCCGCACGTTGAGAAAGCTTACGTCGACCTATCCGCGGTCGGATTGCGGATCAACCTGGTCACCTATTTCGACGATTTGGGCGAGAGCTATCCCTGGATCGTCGCGTTGCCCGTGGATGTGATTTCGCTCGATTTTACGCGTGGCGACAATCTGGCGTTGATCCGGGCGCACGGGTGGCCGCAGGATAAAACGCTCGGCGCGGGTGTGGTGGATGCGCGCAGCGTGTGGCGCGTCCGTCCCGCCGAAACGATGGCGTTGTTGGAAACGTTGCGCGGCTATGCACCGCAGGTGCGCATCGGCGCGTCATCCTCGTTGCAGTTTGTCCCGTACACTGCTGCCCGCGAGAAGGCGCTGCCCGACGCGCTGCGCGGCGTGTTGGCTTTCGCCGATGAGAAGCTCGCCGAGTTGCGGCTATTGGCGACTGGCGAAACCGCCGGCATTGACGCGGCCTGGGATGCCTTCCGTACCTTCGCGCCCGCCGATCCCGCCGTGCGAGCGCGGCTGGATGCGCTGCAACCGTCAGACTTCACCCGCGCGCTGCCCTACGCCGAGCGCCGCCCGCTACAAGTGCAGCTTCCGCCATTCCCCACGACGACGATTGGCTCGTTCCCGCAGACGCCGGAAGTGCGCCGCCTGCGCGCGCGCTTCAACAAGGGCGAGGTCAGCCAGGCCGAGTACGAGGCCGGGATTGACGCTTTCATCGGCTACACGATCGGCGTGCAGGATGGCCTGGGGCTTGATATGCTCGTCCACGGCGAATCCGAGCGCACCGACATGGTCGAATACTTCGCGCAGAAGATGACGGGCTTTGCCTTTACACAGAACGGATGGGTGCAGAGCTTCGGCAGCCGCTACGTGCGCCCGCCGATCATCTACGCCGACGTCAGCCGCCCGCAGCCGATGACGGTGCGCGAGTTTCGCGTGGCGCAATCGTACACGCAGAAGCCGGTCAAGGGAATGCTCACCGGCCCGGTGACGATCCTCAACTGGTCGTACCCGCGCACCGACATCCCACCCCACGTGATCGCTTACCAGATCGCGCTGGCGCTGCGCGACGAAATCGCCGACCTGGCAGCGGCCGGCGCGCGCGCGATCCAGGTGGACGAACCGGCGTTGCGTGAGGGCCTGCCGCTCAAACCCGCCCGCTGGGACACTTACCTCATTTGGGCCGTGGATGCCTTCCACCTGACAGTGGGCTGCGCCGCGCCGGAAACGCAAATCCACACGCACATGTGCTACTCCGAATTCCAGGATATCCTCTCCGCGATTGACGGATTGGATGCGGACGTCATCTCCATTGAGAACGCGCGGAGCGGCGACGAGATGCTGCGCGCGCTGGCCGAATATGGCTATCCCCGTGAGGTTGGTCCCGGCGTCTACGACATCCACAGCCCGGTCGTGCCCACCGTTGAATTTATCGCGGGCAAGCTGGAGAGCTTCGTGCAACATCTCAAGCCGAAGCAAATCTGGGTGAACCCCGATTGTGGCCTCAAAACCCGCGCGTGGGACGAGGTGATCCCTGCGCTGCGAAATATGTTAGAGGTTGTGCGGCAGATACGGGAGCGGGCTGAGGGTTAAGGAGGAAAGGATGTTCAAAGAGAAATTTCTAGCGTTATTGGCGGAAACCTCGAAGCCGGTATTGACCGACGGTGCGATGGGGACGATGCTGCACGGGCGCGGCGTTCCCTTCGGGACGTGCTTCGACGAACTGAATCTGAGCCGTCCCGCGCTTGTGGGGGAAATCCACCGCGCCTATATCGAAGCGGGCACGCAGATCATCCTCACCAACACCTTCGGCGCGAATCCGTACAAACTGGCGGCGCACGGCCTCGAAGACAAAGCTGCCGAAATCAACCGCGCGGGCGTGGATTTGGCCCGGCGCGTGGTTGCGGCGTCGTTCAAGGATGTGCTGGTGGCTGGGGATGTTGGGCCGTTGGGTGTGCGGCTCGCGCCGTTTGGCCGGGTGAGCAAGGAGCAGGCGCGTGAGGCTTTCGCCGCGCAGATTGCGGCCCTGGTGGAGGCCGGCGTTGACCTGCTGGTAATCGAGACGTTGTCCGATCTGCACGAGGCGTTGGAAGCGCTCGCTGCCGCCCAGACGCTCTGCGATTTACCCATGATTGTCTCGATGACGTTCACCCGCGACGACCGCACGCTGCTTGGGGATTCGCCTGCGAAGGTTGCCCAGCAGTTGTGGGATGCGGGCGCGGACGTAATCGGCGTCAACTGCTCCGGCGGCCCTGTCCAGCTCGTGCGTCTTGTCCAACAGATGAAAGAGGCTGTGCCGGAAGGCCGTTTTTGGGTGAAGCCGAACGCCGGTTGGCCTGAGCAGGTGGCCGGGCGGATTATGTATCCGGCAACGCCGGAGTATTTTGGCGAGTACGCCTGGGCCTTCTGCCAGGCCGGCGCCAACCTGATCGGCGGGTGCTGCGGGACGACGCCTGCGCACATCGCCGCTTTCCGCGCGGCGCTGGACGCCGGACCACCCGTGGTCTGCGCGCCGCTCGAACGCGCGGCGGCATTGCAGCCGGTTCATGAGGGCATTTCGCCTGATCGGCCCTCGTGTCTGTCTCAAAAGCTGGGCGCGGGGCAGTTTGTGCTCGCCGTGGAGATGGATCCGCCGCGCGGCCTTTCCACGCACAAGCTGCTGGCGGGCGCGACGCTGCTCTCCGAGGCCGGAGCCGACGTCATCAACGTGGCTGACAGCCCGATGGCGCGGATGCGGATGAGTCCCTGGGCGGTCTGCGCGTTGGTGCAGGACAAGATAGGCATCGAGGCCACGCTGCACTTCCCGATTCGCGGGCGCAACCTGCTGCGCGTCCAGGGCGATCTCCTGGCGGCGCACGCCCTGGGTATCCGCAACGTCTTCGTGGTGATGGGCGATCCGACGTCCATTGGCGATTACCCGGAGGCGATGGATAACTACGATCTCGCGCCCACGGGCCTTATTGAGCTGATCAAGAAGGGCTTCAACGTGGGCGTGGATCGCGCCGGGGCCGACATTGGCCAGCCGACGACGTACTTCGTGGGCGCGGCGCTCAATCTCACGCCGACGGATGCCGATAACGAGATCAAGGTGCTGCGGCGCAAACTGCGCGCGGGCGCGGACTTCTTCCTCACGCAGCCGGTCTACGATCCGGCGGCGGCACGGGCGTTCCTCGACCGGTACGCGGAAAAGTACGGTCCGCTGGACAAGCCGGTTCTGGTCGGCGTCCTGCCGTTGTACGGCGTGAAGCACGCACGCTTCCTGCACAATGAAGTGCCGGGCATCACCATTTCGCCGGAATTCTTCGAGCGGCTGGAAGCGGCCGGCTCGGATTCCCCCCGCGAGGGCGTGCGAATCGCGCTGGAACTGATTGCGCAGATGCGCGACTGGGCCGGCGGCATCTACTTGATGCCCGCCTTCAGCCGCTACGACCTGGCGGCGGAGATTGTGGAGCAGACAAGGTTAACTGCGAATCACGCGAATCTTCGCTAATTCTCTAGAAGATTCGCGGTTTGTCTTGAAGGAACGTGCGTATGGAGTTTAACATGAACGAATCCTGCAAGAAAATTGTCGTTGTTGGGGCGCACCCGGACGATCCAGAAACGGCGTGCGGCGGGACGATAGCGCTGCTGTCGCAAGCAGGCCACGAGGTCGTGGCGGCGTATTTGACTCGCGGCGAGGCGGGGATTCCAGGGACTTCACACGATGCCGCTGCCGCCACTCGCACGCAAGAGGCGCTGCGTGCGTGCGAGTTGCTAGGTGCTCGCGCCGTCTTTCTGGGGCAGATCGACGGGCAATGCGAGGTGAATCCGGTGCGCTACGATGATATCTACCAGTTCTTGGCGCAGGAGCAGCCCGATCTCATCTTCACGCACTGGCCTATTGACACGCACCGCGATCACCGTGCGTGTTCCACGCTGGTGTACGATGCCTGGCTGCGGATGGGGCGCTGCGTTCCGTTGCTTTACTTTGAATGTATGGCGGGACAGCAGAGCCACAAGTTCTTCCCTACCGATTACGTGGACATCACCGCCGTCATCGAACGCAAACATCAGGCGTGTCTCGTGCATGAAAGCCAGCGTGTGGCCGAGTGGTACGCCGACAGTCACGGCAAAATGGAAGCCTTCCGGGGCCTGGAATGTGGCTGCGATTATGCCGAGGCCTTTACTCGACACGCGCAAAGCGCAGATGTGCTGCTTTCGTTGTATTTATGATGGCGCCTGCTCACTCACCGATTTTAGTTATCGTCGGCGGTTTCGCCGGGACGGGTAAGAGTGCCATATCCCGGCAACTATCTGCCGAATTGCACATACCACGACTTGGCTCCGATACAATCGGGCGGGCAATTCGGTCGTCTGAGGGCATTAAAGACGGCGATCCCTATTGGATCGCGTATGACGTGCTCTTTGCCCTATGCGAAGAGTTCGTCCAGTCAGAAATGCCGGTGATCCTGGATATGACGATGGGGTGGGCTTTCCAATGGCAGAAGGTAGACGACATTCTTGCGCGGTATCCTCACACGCGATTTCTGCCTATCATTCTTCGCTGTCCATTGGAAACGTGCATCGAGCGCGTTCGGCAGCGACATGCCGTCAATCCGGATTACTATGATCCTCCGGAGGTGTACACGACTGAACCGAAGAATCGTGCGATATGGGCCTATCTTTTGCAGTTGGATCGTCCGTCTGGAGTACATTTTGTGGATGCCGGCAGGCCGTTTGAGGAGGTGTATGAGAAAGTGAAGTCGTCTGTTCTTTCGTTGATGGAGTCAAACTGAAGGAGATCCTCTATGAAATCGTCAACTCGAGCATTTGCTAAAGAAGCGCGTCAGACTCCCGGTTTTTCACTGTTCGATTTCATCCACGGTTACATTTATGGACGTTGGCCTTATTTCTACATCGGGACGGCACTCAATCCGCCGCGTCTGTTGCGCCCGCTGGCACAGTTCGCCGATTGGCTAATCCGCCGCCGTGAAATGAGCCGCCATAAAGACGGCAATGGGCACGAACCGGCGTCGCCTACGATTGCCGATACCTACCATGGCAAGGTCGTGCCGCTGGACGCGGCGGCACGATTGGTGCAGGTGAACGAAGACGTGACTTTGACCGTCCCGGAGCACGTCGTCCCCTTCGCCGTGGCGCGCGACATCGTCATGGAGCATCCCAATCACATCGTCGTGATGGACTGTCCGTGCCGGATGGCGCGCGAGAATCCGTGTCTGCCCCTTGATGTGTGCCTCGTTGTGGGCGAGCCGTTTACCAGCTTCATCCTCGACCACCAGCCGGCTCACGCGCGCCGCATCACGCCGGACGAGGCCGTGGACATTCTCGAAGCGGAGGATAAGCGCGGGCACGTGCATCACGCTTTCTTCAAGGATGCGATGCTGCAACGTTTCTACGCGATCTGCAACTGCTGTTCGTGCTGCTGCGGTGCGATGTCGGCCCACCGGAACGGCATCCCGATGCTGATTTCGTCGGGCTACGTCTGCCAGGTGGATGAGGCGCGCTGCGTGGGCTGCGGCGCGTGCGTCGAAAAGTGCCAGTTCGACGCGCTAGTCTTGCAGGATGGGCATGTCGTGGTGGATGCAGCGGCGTGTATGGGATGTGGGGTGTGCGTCAACGCGTGTCCCAAAGAGGCGTTGTCGTTGGCGCGTGCGCTGGAGCGTCCCTCGCCGTTGGAAATTCACGAGTTGATGGCGCAGGCTAGATTAGAAGCATGATTGATTTCCATGATGTGACATTTTCCTACACTAAGCGGTCTCGAACTGTGGAGGGCCTGACGATGCGGGTTCCCCAGGGGCAAGCTCTGGCGCTTTTGGGACACAATGGCGCGGGGAAGACCACGACCCTGAGGCTGATGATGGGCCTTCTGCGACCACACTCGGGCGATATTCGTGTTGGCGGTTTTATGCCCGGTAGTTCTCACACGCCCCGAGGTATGGTCGCCTATATGCCCGAGACCACCGGGGTATACGAAAAGTTGACCGGCTTTCAGAATTTGGAATTCCGCGCCAGAGCGGCATGGGTGCAACCAGAGCGTATTCGAGGGTTGTCCGAGCAGTGGTTGTCCAGGTTGGGATTGCTCCAAAAAGGGGATGAGAGAGCTGGATTTTGGTCGAAAGGGATGAAGCAGCGCCTATCCCTGGCCTGCGCATTGATCAGCCAGCCCAAACTCTTGCTTTTGGACGAACCTACAAATGGGTTGGACCCTGAAAGCCTGGCGGTCGTCGTGCGTCTCTTACAAGAATTGCACGATGAGGGTACGACGATTGTTCTGAGCAGCCACGATCTCCATAGCGTGCATCAAATCTGCGCGCAAGCCGTCATTCTGCAAAATGGACGTTGCGTCTATGCGGGTAGTCTGGAAGGCAACGCCGAGTCGCTTCGGGAGACCTATTTGCAGGTGACGACGAGTGAGCATAATGCCGGGGTGTCGCAATGAGAGATGTGATTACGGTCGCACGTAAGGAATTGTGGGAGCTGAGATATTCTACCAAAAGTCTGCTCTGGCTGCTTGCGGGGGTCGGATTGGTGGCAGTTGGGCTGGCGATGTCAGGAGATGGAACGCGAAGTGTGGTGCCGCTTGACTACCTCTACAGCGGCCTTCCTATCCTGATTGCGCTAGGGATGGGCGGGCAAATTGTCCTCGATTCCCTATTGGGCGAGAAAAAGACCAGGACGCTGGAGATTTTGCTTTCGACGAATATGCCGTCTATGGCAATCGTGATGGGAAAGGTTATTCCGGCGACTTTTGCCGCCTATCTTCTGTCACAACTCTCCGTCCTGGGGCTGCTGGCGCTATCCGTGCTAGACCTGCAACACGTTATTGTGTCTATGGCTTGGGTATTCTTCCTTGCACCGTTGTTGTTGGCGTATCTGGCGAGTTGTGTCGGTATCATCACCACTCTCCTTATCCCGGATGAAAAATTCGCGCCAACGGTTGGCGTGTTGATTTTAGTCGCACCGTTTGTGCTTCTGGCGCGCAGTGGGGCGGTTCTATCCGCTACAAATGTTATCCTGATTGTCGCCGGCGCTATGCTCTTAAGCACTGCTCTGACATGGCTTGCAGCCCGCGTGCTCAAAAGCGCCCCGTGGCTTACCAGATTGTAAGCGTCTACCGGATTTTTCGCCATTTGTCATTTGAAGGAGTGATCGACATGAAACCAATAGAGAATCCCCCTATCGTTTTGCAAAGCGACCGCCTGACGGTCGAGATCGCCCCACCGGGTAGCGTCTACAGCGGATCGCGCTTCGATTGGACGGCCTTTATCATGCAGGTGACGCTGGATGGGATGCACACGTTCTGCGTGCCGGAATCGCTTGAGCCGGGGCAGGGCAGCGGCGGCATCGGGTTGTGCGGCGAGTTCGGCATCGAGGAGGTCATCGGCTATGACGAGGCACAGCCGGGCGACTTGTTCCCTAAGCTGGGCATTGGCCTGCTGGCACGCCTGGACGAACAACCGTACAATTTCTTCCGGCCTTATGAAATCGTCACGCCGTTCCCGGTTCACGTGATGACCGGCCCGACCCAGGCGATGTTCACCGTCGAGCCGGTGGACTGCCGGGGTTACGCCGTCCGGCTGACCAAAACGGTCACGGTGGAGGGCGCGGGGTTGACGATTGCCTACGTCCTGGAAAATGTAGGTGAGAAACCCATTGTGACGACGGAGTACGTCCACAACTTCGCCGGCATCGACGGCCACGCAATTGGGCCGGATTATCGGCTGCGGATGCCCAACACAATCGCGTTCGCCACACCGCAGGCGGCGTTCGTGGAGCACATGGCGCAGATGATGGCCGTCCTCGACGTGCGGGGTGGCGATATTCGCTGGCGGGCGACGCCGGAGGGCAATTTCTACTGCCGTCCGCTCGGGTTTGCGGCGACCGATGACGCGCAATGGGAGCTTGTCCACGAGCCGAGCGGCGTGGGGATGCGCGAGTTCGACGACTTCACGCCCGCCCGTGTGGTCGTGTGGGGCACGACGCACGTCGCCAGCGCCGAAATCTTCGTCTCGCTCGACGTCCAGCCTGGCGAAACACAGGAGTGGACGCGGCGCTACGAGTTCTTTGCATAGCTTTCAGCCTTCAGCCGTCAGCGTTCAGCTTCTTGGGCTAATCTGGCTGATAGCTGAAAGCTGATCGCTGACGGCTAACAAAGGAGCACACCTATGAAAACAATCGTCATTCTATCCGATTCGCTGAATCGTCATTACCTGCCGCTGTACGGCAACGATTGGGTGATCGCGCCGAATCTGGCGCGGTTTGCCGAGCGGTCGGTGGTCTTCGACAACCACTGGATTGGCTCCGCGCCGTGTATGCCCGCGCGGCACGACATGCTCACCGGACGGTTGAACTTCCTCGAGCGTGAGTGGGGTGGCATTGAGCCGTTCGATGTGCCGTTCCCACACCTGCTGCGCGACCACGCGGGCGTGTTTTGTCACATGGAGACCGACCACTATCACTACTTCCACGTCGGCGGCGAGAACTACCATAGTTCGTTCAACACCTGGGCCTTACACCGTGGACAGGAAGGCGACGTATTCGTGTCGCGGGTGGCGTCGCCGGAGGAGCCGGAGCATCTAGGGCAGTGGCACGCGCAATACGCCAAGAACCAACAGACGTTCAAGACGGAGGCCGATTATTCGACGCCGCAGACGTTTCAGGGCGCAACCGATTGGCTGAAAGCGAACGAAGGCGCGGATAACTATCTGCTGTGGGTGGAAGTCTTCGATCCGCACGAGCCGTTCGATTGCCCGCAGCACTATCTCGACATGTACGGCGACGATTGGGACGGCCCACTCTACAACTGGAGTGCTTACGACAAGGTGGACGAGGACAGTGAGGCCACCCGTCACCTGCGCCGGCAGTACGCCGCCACGCTCACGATGATGGATGCCTGGTTCGGCAAGCTGCTGGACGAGTTGACGCGCCAGAACGCCTTCGAGGATACGCTTATCATCGTCACCACTGACCACGGGCATCTGCTCGGCGAGCGCGGCCTGACCGGCAAGAACGCCTGGCACGCCTGGAACGAGCTGGCGCACATCCCGCTGATGGTGCACCTGCCCGGCGACGCGCACGCGGGTGAGCACCGCGCGCAGCTCACGCAGAACATCGACATTATGCCGACGCTCTGCGACTACTACAACGT
>DAIUDK010000125.1:13605-16717 GCA_036845725.1 Chloroflexota bacterium | reverse complement strand
GCGCCGTATGTGTATCCTAGCCGCTCGGCGATTTGCTCGGAGTGACAGCCTTTGATTTGCCGCAGGTCTTCGCTGGTGTAGCGGATGATGCCGCGCGCGATTTCGCCGTTGTTCTCGCTGAGGATGGAGACTGTGTCGCCCCGGTCGAAGCTGCCGTGGACGGCGAGGATGCCCGCGGGCAGCAGGCTGCTCCCGCGACGACTCAACGCGTGCGCAGCGCCTTTGTCCACGACGACGTGCCCGGTATGCGTGACGCCCGCCAGAATCCACCGCTTGCGATTTTCCGGCGGCGTCTCCAGCGCTGCGAAATGCGTCCCCAGCGCTTCTCCGCCGACGATGCGCGTCAGCACGTCCGGCTCCGTCCCCGCCGCAATGACCGCATCCACGCCGGCCCGCCGTGCAACAGCGGCAGCCTGCAACTTCGTCGTCATCCCGCCCACGCCCAATCCGCTGCGACTGCCGCCCGCCAGCGCGAGCAGGTTCTCGTCGATCACGTCGACTTCATGGATAAGCTGCGCGTTGGGGTCTTCACGTGGATCGGCGGTGAACAGCCCCGGCAAGTCCGTGAGCATGATGAGCAGGTCGGCGTTCGCCAGCACGGCTACGAGCGCCGAGAGGTTGTCGTTGTCGCCGATCTTGATCTCGTCGGTGGCGACGGCGTCGTTTTCATTGATCACCGGAATAATGTGGTGTTCGAGCAGCGTGTTGAGGCTATCTTGGGCGTTGAGGAAACGGTGACGGCTTTCTACATCGCCATACGTCAGCAGAATCTGCCCGATGTGGATGCCGTAAATCTCGAAGAAGCGCTCCCAGGTGATCATCAGGCGGCTTTGTCCGACCGCAGCGAGCATCTGTTTGTTGGCGACCGTGGCGGGCAGATCGGGAAACCCAAGCCGCGCCCGCCCCACGGCCATCGCCCCCGACGTGCAGATGATGACCTCGTGGCCTTGATGGTGCAATTCGGCGCACTGTCGTACCAACTCGACCATGTGCGGCAGGCTCAAATTGCGGGTTCCGCCGGTCAGAACACTCGTTCCTACTTTGACGACGATCCGTTTATGAGCGCGGTGGTTGGGTCTCATAGATGAAAGTATAGCACCGTCGTCATAGTCTAAAAGCTGGGGACGATGATCCCTTCGCGTTCGTCGAGTGGAATGTAAGGCCGCCCCACGTGACCGACGTACAATGAACCAGGCCGGATCAGCCGGTTGTTGGCGTATTGCTCCATCACGTGCGCCGTCCACCCGGCGATGCGGCACATGGCGAAGAACGGCGTCAGCAAGTCCACCGGGATGCCGAGCATGTGCAGCATCGGCGCCAGGTAGAAGTCTACATTGGCGAACAGCCGCTTTCTCTCCCACACCGTTTGTGCGACTTTATCCGCTAACTCGTACAGGTGGAAATCGCCCGATTGCGCGCACAGCTGGTAGAGCATGTCCTTGATGAACGGCACGCGCGAGTCGCCGGCCTTGCGGTAGATGCGATGTCCGAAGCCGAGGATGCGTTGTTTGGCCGCTAACGCTGCGTCGATGTACGGCTCGACGTTATCCAGTGTCTCGATCTCGAACAGCATTTCCAGCGCACCCTGGTTTGCGCCGCCGTGCAGCGGTCCCTTGAGCGTCCCCATCGCCGACGTGATAGCTGCGCCCATATCCGACAGCGTCGAGGCCGTCACCCTGGCGGCAAACGTCGAAGCGTTGAAGCCGTGCTCCACCATCACCAGCATCGTCAAATCCATCGCCCGTGCTTCGACGGGGGTGGGGCGTCTGCCGTGCATCATATAGAGGAAGTTCGCGGCGTGGTCTAGCTTGGGATCCGGGTGTACCCACATTTTGCCCTGGGACTCGCGGCAATAGTAGGCAACGAGCGTGGGGAATTTGGCCGTCAGGTAGATCGCCTTCGCCAGTCGCGATTCGGAACTGGTGTTGTCTTCGCCGGGATTGTCGGAGGCCAGCGCCGAGACCGCGGTGCGCAGTGCGTCCATCGGCTTCATGTAGTGGGAGAGGAATCGCAGAATCTCGTAGATGCCGGCATCCACCTCGCGCTCGGCGGCCAGGGCTGCCTTGAACGCCCACAACTGATTGCGCGTCGGTAGCTGGTTCGTCCATAGCAAATACACGACTTCTTCGTAGTTTGAGTTCTTCGCCAGATCACGAATATCGATGCCGCGAAATTGTAACGCGCCGATGTCGCCGTCGATGTCACAGATGGCAGTGCGTCCCGCCAGGACCCCCTCAAGTCCTTCGTAGACGCGTTGTTCTGGCGGATAATCGCCGAGCAGCGTCGGCAAATGATTATCCGAAACCAACATAGTTTCTAACTTAAACCCCGTTTTCATCTCCATCGCATTCCTCCTTGTTGAACTGCATAATGGCTGTTGTTGACGTGCTAATAAAAAAATCAGCCTACCGAGAACCGGTAGGCTGACTTCTTCTTTGGTTAAATTCCAGGTAGCGCTAACCGGCCCTCCACAAGGTGTAAGGCTGAGGCTGCTGGCGAACTGGAATCAGGATAATGTGTGTTACCATCACTTCACTTTTCTCAACATCACTCGATCACAAACTGCTTATATATTAGTCGAAATACGCAACTTGTCAAATTACGGCGCGCAACGCTGCCACGAACGCGCCCGCCGCCTCTGCCGGATGTTGCGCCGCGCCGATTGCTTTCACCAGCGCGCTGCCGACGATGACGCCATCCGCGATCTGCGCAACTTGCGCGGCCTGCTCCGGCGTAGCGATGCCGAAGCCCACGGCCAGCGGCTTCTCTGTGACCGCGCGCACGCGGGCGACGAAGTCCGCCAGATCGGGCGGCAGGCTCTCCCGCGCCCCCGTCACGCCGACGAGCGACACGAGGTAGACGAAGCCGCCTGACAGCGCCGTCACCGTCTGCACGCGCTGCACATCGGAGGTGGGGGCCAGCAGGAAGACGACGTCCAACCTGCGCGCCGTCGCTGCTTTGTATAGCATTCCGGCCTCTTCTGGTGGTAGGTCGGGCACGATGAGGCCGTCGATGCCGGAGGCCACGGCCTGTTCCGCAAATCGCTCGAAACCGAACTGCATAATGGGATTGTAGTAGCCCATTAGCATGAACGGCACAGTTACGCCGCGCG
>DAIUDK010000125.1:0-13505 GCA_036845725.1 Chloroflexota bacterium | reverse complement strand
TGCATAATGGGATTGTAGTAGCCCATTAGCATGAACGGCACAGTTACGCCGCGCGCGCGGAGCGTCGCCGCCTGCTCCAGGCACACCGTCAGCGACATGCCGTTCGCCAGCGCCTTTTGCCCTGCGGCCTGGATCGTCGCCCCATCCGCCAGTGGATCACTGAACGGGACGCCCAGTTCCACTAGATCTGCCCCCGCCTCGGCTAACGCCGGGACGACATCCAGCGCGCTTTCCAGCGCCGGAAAGCCCATTGTCACGTAGGGCATCAGGGCTTTGCGATTGTTCTGTTTCAAAAGTTTAAAAGTCCGTGAAATTTTGCTCATAGTAAACTCCTGTCGAAAGTCGCAAGTCAAAAGTCAGGATTCAGTCGGCAGAAAACGTTAGACTTTGGACTTTCGACCTTCGACTCTAGACTTGTACTCCCAACACCTGCGCTACCGTATGCATGTCTTTGTCCCCGCGCCCGCTGATGTTGACGATCATCAGAGCATCCGGCGACATCGCAGGGGCGCGTTTGATGGCTTCGGCGACGGCGTGCGCGCTTTCCAACGCGGGGATGATGCCCTCCAACCGGCTCAGCGTTTGCAGGGCGTCCAGCGCCTCGGCGTCAGTGGCGTAGACGTATTCCGCGCGGCCCAACTCGCGCATCCAGGCGTGCTCCGGCCCGACGGCGGCGTAGTCCAGCCCCGCCGAAACGCTGTGCGTGAGAGCGATCTGCCCGTCGGCGTCTTGCAGCACGTAGGTCTGTGCGCCGTGGAGCACGCCGAGCCGTCCCAGCGCGGGATCGGCGAAGCGCGCCGCGTGTCGCCCTCCGGTAATCCCCTCGCCGCCGGCCTCCACGCCGATGAGCGCGACACTTTCATCGCGTAGGAACGGGTGGAATAGTCCAATGGCGTTCGATCCGCCGCCGACACAGGCCACGAGCGCGTCGGGCAGACAGCCTTCGGCGGCGAGGATTTGCGCGCGCGCCTCTGTTCCGATGACGGATTGGAAATCGCGCACGATGCGGGGGTAGGGATGCGGGCCCAGCGCCGAGCCGAGCAGGTAGTGCGTGTTGCGCACGTTCGTCACCCAATCGCGGATGGCTTCGTTGATGGCGTCCTTGAGCGTGCGACTGCCCGCGTCCACACTTCGCACTTCCGCGCCAAGCAGGTTCATCCGCAGCACGTTGAGCTTTTGCCGTTCGATGTCCACCGTCCCCATGTAGACGATGCACTCCAGTCCCAGTAGCGCGCAGACGGTGGCCGTGGCGACGCCGTGCTGCCCGGCCCCGGTCTCCGCGACGATGCGACGCTTGCCCATGCGTTTGGCGAGCAGCGCCTGGCCGAGCGCGTTGTTGATCTTGTGCGCGCCGGTATGTGCCAAATCCTCGCGCTTGAGGTAGATGCGCGCCCCACCGAGCGCCTCCGTCAGCCGTCCGGCGAACGTGAGCGGGGTGGGTCGCCCAGCGTATTCGCGCAGCAGCCGGTCGAACTCGCGGGTGAAGTCCGCGTCGGCGATGGCGGCTTCGTAAGCCGATTCCAGTTCGCGCACGGCCGGAACGAGGGTTTCGGGGATGAACGCGCCGCCAAAAGAGCCGTAGTAGGGGCCGTTGGAGATGGTAAGATTCGATTCTGTTTTATTCATTGTTTACCTGTTCGATTCTGTTTTTCACCGCTGTTACAAAAGCTCTCACTTTCGCGTGATCTTTCTTTCCCTTCACCGCTTCCACCCCGCTCGATACATCCACGCCCCACGGGCGCACCTGCGCGATGGCGTCCGCCACGTTCTCCGGCGTGAGGCCGCCCGCCAGCAGTAGACGACACCGCTCCGCCAACCAGCGCGCAATCTCCACGTCCGCAACCAGGCCGGTGCCGCCCTTCTCCTGCGGGTGGTAAGCGTCGACTAGCAATTGGGGGACGCTCTCAACGGATTTAGCGGATTGAACGGATGAAATCTCCGTTTGAATCCGTTCAATCCGTTGAGGGAAATATTGCGCTAAAGCTGCTTGCGCTTCGGCGAGGGTTTGCGGACGCAGCGCCTTGAACGTATACGGGGCGAGTGCCGCGACCTCGGCGGAGGATTCCGCGCCGTGCAGTTGCACGAGATCCAATCCGGCGGTTTTAATGGCGGCACGCACAGCGTTGACCGGCTCGTCCACAAACACGCCCACGCAGCGCGGGCCCGCGTCCCCGAACTCCGTGCGGATCGCCTGTATAATTTCCCCGGCCTGCTCCGGCGTGACGTAGCGCGAACTGGACGGATAGAAGATGAAGCCCAAGAAATCCGCACCGGCTTCCGCTGCGCAGCGAGCGTCCTCAAGATTCGTAATCCCACAGATTTTGACGTAAACCAACGTTCTCCTCTATTCGCGAAGATTCGCGTGATTCGCGGTTAGCTCTGTAAGTTGGCGCACCTTCTCTCCCACATCACGCGCTGTCACGAGCGCCTCGCCCACCAGCATCGCATCCACACCGATAGCTCGCAGGCGCGCGACGTCCTCCGGCGTGTGGATGCCACTCTCGGCGACGACCACCACGTTATCGGGGATGCGGGGGCGTAGCGCGGCGACCGTGTCTAGCGTGACGTGGAACGTGCGCAGATCGCGGTTGTTCACGCCGATGAGGCGCGGGCGCAACAATAGCGCGCGTTCCAGTTCCGCCGCGTTGTGGACCTCAATCAGCGCCGTCATACTCAACCGGCGGATCAGTGCGTAGAGGTCGCGCAGCGTTGCGTCGTCCAGCGCGGCGACGATGAGCAGCACGGCGTCCGCTCCGGCGGCACGCGCCTCGTAGACCTGATACGGATCCACGACGAAGTCTTTGCGCAGCACGGGAACGTCCACGGCTCCCCGCACAGCGCGCAGATCGTCCAGGCTGCCCTGGAAGAAGCGCGCGTCGGTCAGCACGCTGATTGCCGTTGCGCCGTTGGCGGCGTAGGCGCGCGCCAGTTTCACCGGGTCGAAGTCTGGGCAGAGCAGGCCCTTGCTTGGCGACGCTTTTTTTACCTCGGCAATCATGCGCACGCCCGGCGTGAGCAAGGCCGCAAGAAAATTGCGTGGAGCCGGGGACGATTCAGCCTCGGCTACCCATGTGCTCAATGGCTTGGCTTGCTTCTGCCGCGCCACTTCCTCGCGTTTGTGTGCGATAATCTTGTCTAAAATCGTGCTTTGCTGCATGGATCTTACCCCGTAACGATGAAGCCGACTTTGCGTTTGATTTCACGCATCTTTGGATCGGCGACGGCGCGCGCGCGTTCTGCGCCCATCGCCAGCAGCCGGTCCAATTCGGTGGGATCGGCGATGAAGGTGAGGTACCGCTCGCGGATGGGGCGCAGCGCCTCGATCACCACCTCGGCGACCTCCTGCTTGAGCTGTCCGTAGCCCTTGCCCGCGAAGTGCGCTTCGATGACGTCCCGTCGTTTCCCGGTGAGCAGCTCGTAGATTTCGAGCAGGTTGTTGACCCCGGCCTTTTCGGGCGTGTCGCTGAACACAATCTCGCGGCCCAGGTCGGTGACGGCGCGTTTGCCGACGTAGCGGATTTCGTCCGGCCCGTCGGCCAGACGAATGGCGTGCAGCCGGATGTGTGCCTTGCTCTTGCTCATCTTGCTGGCCGGATCGTCCAGCGCCTTGATGCGCGCGCCGAGTTTGGGGATGACCGGTTCCGGCACGACGAACGTTTCGCCGTAAAGGTTGTTGAAGCGTTGTGCGACATCGCGCGCCAACTCGACGTGCTGCTTTTGATCCTCGCCCACCGGGACTTCATTCGAATCATAAAGCAGAATATCGGCGGCCTGGAGCACCGGATAATCGAGCAATCCCGTGCTGACGCTTTCCTGTTGCTGCGCCTTGAGCTTGTACTGCGTCATCCGTTCCAGCCAGCCGACCGGTGTGACACAGTTCAAAATCCAGCAGCACTCGGCGTGGGCCGCGACATGGCTCTGGATGAAGAGCGTGCACTTCTGTGGGTCGAGACCGCAGGCGATGAGCATTGCTGCCATCTCGCGTGTCCGGCGCAACAGAGCCTGCGGTTCCTGTGGCACAGTGATCGTGTGCAGATCGACGATGCAGAAGAAGTTTTCCTTCTCCTCCAGTCCAGCGACCCATTGGCGGATCGCCCCCAGGTAATTGCCGATGGTCAATGCACCGGAGGGTTGGATGCCGGAAAAGACTCGGATTTTCTTGCCAGATGATGCTGTTGCCAATGTGGTCATAGATCGTCCCTTAGTTGCGGATTCAGGATGCGCTCCAAGGCATAGCCCACCAACGCGAAGGCCAGCCCTGTCACCAGCAGGATGAGTGCGGGCTGCAATATCAGATGAAAAGACTCACCCGTCATAGGGGATGAGAAAGCGATCTGGACCAACTTTCCCCAGGTGGGCAGCTCCGGATCGCTCAGGCCGAGGAAGGCCAGCGCGGATTCCAGGTACACATAACTAGGAACGAGGATGATCAGTTGCGGGATCATCACCGGCGCGACGCGGGGGATCAGGTAACTGAAGATAATGCGCCAGTCACTCGTGCCATAGGAGCGGGCCGCTTCGATGTAAGGGGCTTGTTTCGTTTGCAGGAAGATGGCTCGATAACTCTTGAGGTTGTTGCCAAAGATGCTCAACAGCACCACGACACCGAGCAGTACCCAGAAGCTCTTGGAGTACAGCGTGAAAATCATCAGGCTGACGGGTAGGAAAGGCAGGACCATATTCACCTCGGTGATGCGCTGCAATAGCTCATCCAGCCAACCGCCGAACCAGGCGCCCATTGCCGCCAGGAGCATCATGCAGAAGGTGGCGCCGACGGCAGCCAGCAGCCCGAAGGCGAGCGCTACCGCTGTCCCCCAGAGGATGGCGACCATCAGGTCGCGGCGGCCAGCATCCGTCCCCGCCAGACCGTGGACTTGCCCGTAGATGATGAACTCCGCCTCCAGCTCCATCGGCTCTTCGAACATCAGGCCGCTGACGCGCAGCTCGTAATGGCCTTTGAGTGGCGTGAGGGGATCGGTTGGATCGGCGAACAACGCTTCTTCAGGGACAATGCCGTCGAGTCGCCGGAGCAGGCGCTCATCGTGGGCGAAACGGTAGGCCTCCTCCTTCCGCACCGTCACATCTCCCAGGCGTATTTCACGTCCGTCAGGTGTGTGCCAGCTTAGTGAGACAAACGGCGCGCGCTCAACCGGATAGCTGTACAAATAGACGGCCAGTTCTTTCGGGAAACGATCATACGTGTACTCGAAAGGAAATGACAACGTGATGTCAGTCATCTCCGGCGAGATCACCGTGACCTGGCGCTCGATAGGGTCTGAGCGGCTGTCGAATACCAGGGTGGGGGGCAAACTATCGCGGGTAAAGGCGTCGAACCAGATCGGCTGTGCACTTTTGGGCTGCAGCCGCACAGCCTGTTGGTCGCCACGCCACAGCGCCACGGCCTTTGCATAGGGCATGGTCGCCACCGTATAGACAGCGACACCGGCTAAAAAGGTAATGATGCTCAGTCCCACCAGTGCTGAGGGATAACGCACCAACTCACATGCCATTTGCTTGAGCGTACGTAAGACTCTAAGGAAACTATCGTGTGCATTACGCGCTAATGCGCCAGGGGAAGGTAGCTGCCATGTTAGTGGGCGGATTGCAGGACCGCGCAGTGCGCGTCGCGGTGTTTTGACCCGCAAATGTGTTTCGCCACCGATGCGGACGCGGGGATCCACCAGCGCGTAGACGATGTCCAGGAAGAAGATCGTCAGCGCCAACAGATAGGCAAACGTGACGACCATGGCCAGGATCATCGGTGTATCGTGGAGGGCAAGGGCGCGGATGAACAATCGCCCGATGCCTTCAACGTTAAAAAAATACTCCAGTATGATCACTTCTTGCCACAAGCTGATCAGGAGTAGTGCGAAGTTCGTCAAAACGGCGGGCAATGATGGGCGCAGAATATAGTCCCTTTCCAGTTTTCGCCATTTCAAACCCTTGGCTTTAGCGAGGGTTACATAGTCTTCGTCGTAATGCAGTATGAAAAAGGTCCGCCAGGCGAAGATGCTCTGGAAGAACTTGCTCAAGAAAATGGAAAGAGTGGGCAGTAACAGGTGCCGCAGCACCAGGAAGACGTAGGACCACTTGAATTCGGTCGGCCAGGCATTCAAGCCTGCGGTAACGAAGCGCAGACTCGGAATTTGGATAGCCACCACAGTCAAGAGCATACCATACACCCACGCCGGCGCCGACGAGAGCGGCGATAGCGCGATGATGAGGCGATCTAGCCAACCGCTCCGAGTACGGGTCAGCGTCAACGCGACCGCAATGCTGACGAAAAACAGCAACAGGTTGGCCGCGCCAAAGAACAGCAAGGTGCGTGGCAAACAATCCAGGATATAAACGTATACTTCGCTGGAAACCCGCGAGGCATATAGGATGGGTTGCGCCCTGGCCCGGCCCCAATCAAGGGTCAGGGCGCGCCAAACCCAGCGCGCCGTGCGCCACAAGAAGGGCTGATTGATGCCTTGCGCCTCCAGGGCGGCATTGACCCTGTCCTCCAGAAGTTGCACGCGTTGTTCAGGCGTCAGCGTCTTGGCATACGGGTCATTCTGCATGGCCATACCCAGGGCATACGTCGTGTCGGCGCGGATGACTTCATCGACGTAGCCGCCCATATTGGCGACGAGGGTGGTCAGGAAAACGCTGACCACGACCATGCAGAACAGCGTCACCAGACGCCCGATAATGTAGCGCGGCAAACGCGCGCGCGCTTGCTTTTGTACTTCTGCATAGTTTTGCATAGGTGTATTTACGTTTTCCGCGCCGTCAGAGTGAAAATCCATGGCAACTTCCCCGCGTGCTGCGGGTAGTGATACCATCGCTCGATACAGGGTTCCATGCCGGGGAACAACTTGAAGAACAGACGGTCGTACTCGTGGAACGCCTCCAGGCGCAGCCCGGCCTTGAACAGCGCATTGAGGATATCGCTGAGTGACCACGTCCATTCGTAGGTGGGATGCTGCGGGGTGTACGACGCATCGGCATAATCGGGCCAGGCGTCGTCCCAGTAGGCTGGCTCTGTCGTGTGAAAATACGAATACAACGGCTTCAACTCGCCTTGATCAACTTCCTCAAAGGCATTCCACATCGGATGGGTTTCCATAATGTAAAATAACCCGCCCGGCTTGAGGAAATGCGCGACGATGCGTGCCCACGCGTCGAGATCGCGCAGCCAGCATAGCACACCGCGCGAGGTGTAGACGATGTCGAACTGCCCTTTCAAGACGTTGGGCAATTCATAGACGCCTGACTCGATGAACGTCGCGGGCAACTGCGTTTCGTTAGCCAACTGTCGCGCTGCCGCAATCGACGCCGCCGAGAAATCCACGCCGGTCACGACAGCGCCTTGTCTGGCCCACGAGAGCGTGTCTGTCCCGATGTGGCATTGCAGGTGCAGCAACGTCTTGCCGGTCACGTCGCCGACTTCGCGCAATTCGATCTCGTCCAGCGCGATGCCGCCGGCTTTGAGCAGCGCCACTTCCTCATATGCTTCGACGTGGACGGGTGCGACTTCGTCCCAATGGGCTTGATTCGTTTGTTCTGCTGGCGTTAAGGCGTTTCCCATGGCGTCTCCTGAGACGTAATGTATTACCGACAAGTGAGTATTATACTTGTACGTTTCAGAGAGTACAATTCAACGTTGGGCATAGGGTGTCGCGCCTCACAACTTCTCCAAAAATACGACAGTATGCGTTGCCATATCCTGGCGCTTGAATTCGCGATAGCCGAGTGTGTGGTAAAGGTGCAGCGCCGGTTCGCTTTTGTGACCGGTGAACAGCTCGAACCGCCGCACCGTGCTGAAGTGCTGCTCCAAGGTTTGCATCAAGCGCGTACCGATGCCTTGCCCTTGCACATCGGGATGAACGATTAGCCGTCCGACGTAGCACGTGCCGTCTTTCGCGTAGCCACGCACCGAACCGACGATGCGCTCCCCGGACGTGGCCTTGAAGAACACCATCCGCGCAAAGTCTGCCTGGATTTCATCCGGCGTTTGGCGCAGCGGCGGCAGATCGAAGTCGTTGTACCGCTGCGCCTCGCTCAGGTAGGCCAGCTTTTGCAGGGCGAGGATGGCTTCCAGATTAGCCTCTTCCGCCAGCTCGATATCGACAGTTTGCCGGTTATGCTTTAGCTCGCCATCCCTTGACTGCATGCTACCAAAGCCTCCAGTTTGTATAAAGCCGCGCCGCTGTCCAGGCTTTCTGTCGCTTTGAAGACGCCGTCCGCCAAATCCGTCGCCAGCCCGCCGACGTGGAGAGCCGCCGCCGCGTTGAGCAGCGTCACATCGCGCTTGGGGCCGCGGTCGTCGCCCGCGAGGATCGCGCGGGTGATGGCGGCATTTGTTGCTGGATCGCCGCCGCGTAGATCGGCAGCTGCGGCGCGGTCGAAGCCCAAGTCGCGCGGGTCGAGCGTCTGCGTGACCACGGCGCCGTTCCCCGGCGCGACGCCGAAGACACTGATGCGATTCGGGCCGGTCGTCGTCAACTCGTCCAGGCCGCTATCTCCGTGGACGACGTAAGCCGCCCGCGAGCCAAGTTCCTGAAGTACACTCGCCATCACCTCGGTGAGCGCGGGATCGTAGACGCCGAGCACCTGCGCCTGCGCGCCCGCCGGGTTGGTGAGTGGTCCCAGGATGTTGAAGACCGTGCGCACGCCCAACTCGCGGCGCGGGCCGACCGCGTATTTCATCGCGGGGTGCAGCTTCGGCGCGAAGAGGAAGCCAATGCCGACTTCATCGATACACTGTGCGACTTGCTCCGGCGTCACATCCAGGTTGACGCCCAGGGCGGCGAGCACATCCGCGCTGCCCGACAGACTGCTGACGCTGCGGTTGCCGTGCTTGGCGATGGACAGCCCCGCGCCCGCCGCCACGAACGCCGCCGTCGTGGAGACGTTGAACGTGCCGGAACGGTCACCGCCGGTGCCGCAGGTATCCACCAGGCTCGCCTGATGCGGCGTCACCTTGACCGCGGCCTGTCGCATTGCCTTGGCGCAGCCGGTGATTTCTTCCACCGTCTCGCCCTTGACGCGCAGCGCGATGAGGAATCCGGCAATCTGCGCCGGCGTGGCCTCCCCCGCCATCACCTGCGCCATTACCCCCTCGGCCTGCTCCATAGACAAAGATTGTCCTTCTAACAATTGATTCAAGGCTTTTGTAATCATTTTATCCCTCCTGGAAAATGAACACCAATCTTCACTAATCTTCACGAATCAAATAGATTTCTTACTCCGTACTCCACACTTCTTACTTCCGCATCTCCAAAAAGTTTTTCAAAATGACCTTCCCGTGCTCCGTCAGAATGCTCTCCGGGTGAAACTGGACACCGACGAGGGGCGCGGTCTTGTGACGGAGCGCCATCACTTCGCCCTCGGTGGTGAAGGCGGTGGCTTTGAGGCAGTCCGGCAGCGGTTCGTGGACGAGCAGGCTGTGGTAGCGCATCGCGTTGAACGGGCTGGGCACGCCCTCGAACACGTCCGTCCCGTAGTGGTAGACGCGGCTGGTCTTGCCGTGCATCAACCGCCCGGCGCGATTCACCGTCCCGCCGAAGGCTGCGCCGATGCACTGGTGGCCCAAGCACACGCCGAGGATGGGCGTCGTGGCGTAGAACGTGCGGATGATGTCCAGCGACACGCCGCCGTCGTCCGGCGTCCCCGGTCCCGGCGAGATGACGATGTGCGAAGGCCGCAGCGCGCGAATTTCGTCCAACGTCACCGCGTCATTGCGCCGCACCGTCATCTCCGTCCCCAATTCCCCCAAATATTGCACCAAATTGTACGTAAACGAATCGTAATTATCTATGACGAGTATCATTTTCTCCCTCCTTGTGTTGTGGTAGACAGTAGACAGGGTTCTCCCCCCCGTCTACCGTCTACTAAATCCCTTCCTCCGCCATCACAATCGCTCTGCTCAGCGCGCCGGCTTTGTGGAATGTTTCGTGATATTCGGTTGTCGGATCGCTGTCGGCGACGATGCCGGCGCCGGCCTGCAGATAAGCCACGCCATCCTTCAGTACGATGGTGCGGATGGTGATGCACGTATCCATATTCCCGTTGAAACCGAAGTAGCCCACCGCGCCACCGTAAGGCCCGCGCTTGATGCCTTCGAGTTCGTCGATGATCTCCATCGCGCGGATTTTGGGCGCGCCGCTGAGCGTCCCCGCCGGGAACGTGGCGCGCAGCAGATCGTAGGCGTCCAGCCCGTCGCGCAGCCGGCCTTCCACGTGGCTGACGAGGTGGATGACGTGCGAGTAGTACTCGGTGACGAGTAGTTCAGGGACGTGGACGGTGTTGAAGTCGCAGACGCGACCCAGGTCGTTGCGGCCCAGATCGACGAGCATCACGTGTTCAGCGCACTCCTTGGGATCGGCGTGTAATTCGGCTTCCAACGCCTTGTCCTCGGCGGGCGTCGCGCCGCGCGGGCGTGTCCCGGCGATGGGGCGCACGGCGGCGGTGCGTTCGGTCAGCCGCACCAGCACCTCCGGCGACGATCCCACCAGATGCACGTCGCCCAGTTCGAGGAAGAACATGTAAGGTGACGGATTGATGCGTCGCAGCGCCCGGTAGATGTCAAATGGTTCGGCCTCTGTGGGCCGTTTGAGCCGCTGTGAGAGCACCACCTGGAAGATGTCGCCCGCGGCGATGTAGTTCTTGGCGCAACGCACGGCGTCTTCGTACTGCGTCTGCGTCATCGTGGAGGCCAGTGGAATGTTGGCAGAGTCGGGGGCGGCGGGTGTGTGAGCCAACGGCGTCTGAACCTGTGAGGCGAGCGCGTCCAGCCGGGCGATGGCGTCGTCGTAGGCGGCGTCCAGGTCGTAGCCGGGGGGCGTGGGCGCGTTGGCAAAGAGCAGCAACCGGTGCTGGACGTGGTCGAAGACGACGAGCGTGTCGGTGATGAGCAGGTGCATGTCGGGTAGATTGCGGTCGTCCGGCAGATCGGCCCACGGGCGGCTGGCGGGACGCGTCTCGAAATGGCGCACCATATCGTAGCCCAGATAGCCGACCGCGCCGCCGAAGAAGCGCGGCAGGCCCTTGACCATCTCGTGGACGGGTGCGACGGGCTGGTAGGGCGCAAGTTCCGCTTTGACGATGTCAAGTGGATCCTCGCCAAGAGCCAGGGTGCGCGTCTGGCTGTGGCCGTTGTCGCGCTCCGTCACCTCGCGCCCGCGGACGATGATCTGGCGGCGCGGGTTGAATCCGAGGAACGAGTAGCGGCCCAACTGCTCGGCGCGCTCGACGCTTTCCAGCAAGAATCCTGGACCCCTCCCGCGCAGCTTGAGATAGACCGACACCGGCGTCTCCAAATCCGCCGCCAATTCCCGGTACACCGGCACCAACGCCCCCTGTTGTGCAGCAGTATAAAATTGCTCGCGTGTGAGTGTGTTCATACTCCTCCTTTTCTCTAGCAAACAAAAACGCCTCTCATCCCCTTGCAGGGACGAGAGGCGTTTGCTTCCCGTGGTGCCACCCTGGTTGAGCCGGTTTCTCCGTTTTGGAAACAAAAAATCGCGTCAGGTGACGCGATTCTGTTCTAAGCCAGCTCCACTCTTTGCAGGTACGGTCCTTTGGCAATACTTCGGACGATACCCTCGGCCCTGATAACGGTGGCGACTCCGGCTAACTCTACTGATATTATGCTTTCGAGTTAGCAGCTCCCCAGCCCATTCACGTTTGCCGTGTGCGAGAGGACTCTCACCATAACGTCCTCTTCTCTGGCGCGCGTACAAACGCTACTTTTCCGGTTCGACGCTGTTGGCGTACTGAATTGTGAATAATATACGCGAAATGAAGAAAATGTCAAGCGCAATAGTGGTATAATACCCGTTCGACCGGATGTCGCTTTTGTCCGTTCAATCCGTTGAGACTCAGAGGAAACTATGAATTGGAGTGCGCTGTTATCGGCCTTTGGCCTGGTGTTCATCGCCGAATTGGGCGACAAAACCCAGTTGGCGGTGATGACGCAGACGTGCAAGTTTCGCCGTCCGTGGCCCGTCTTTTTTGGCGGCAGTCTTGCGCTGACCGCGGTGACGGCCTTGGGCGCAGTTGGCGGGCGCGTGTTGGGCGAATTCATCCCGGCAGGGGTCATTCGCATCATCGCGGCTGTCGCGTTCGTGGTGATGGGCGTCCTCATCTGGCGAGAGGCGACGAAATCCCAGGGCGAGGAATGTGAGCCGGACGTCGAGTGTGTGGATGACGCCGGGCGCGCCAAATTGAACTGGCAGGCGTTTGGGACGACGTTTACGCTGCTCTTCTTTGCCGAACTGGGCGACAAGACGCAGTTGGCCGTGTTGGGCCTGGCGAGCAAGCAAGCGGCGCTGCCGGTTTTCGCAGGCGGCGCGCTGGCGTTGACCGTGGTGGCTGCGCTCGGCGTGATCGGCGGGCAGCAGTTGACTCGCTGGATCCCTGAAAAGCTGCTGTTGAAAATCTCCGCGGCGGCGTTCGTGGTGATGGGTGTTTTGATGGGCTTCGGAGTGCTGTAACTGTCTCCTCTGAAAATAACCTTACTTCATCTCCGTTCGATTCGTTCAATCCGTTGAGACTAGACGTGTTCTTCCAGCAAGGAGCGCCGCCGCAGTTGACCGCAGGCCGCGGCAATTGGCGCGCCACGGCGCTGGCGCATGGTGTGGGGGATGCCGGCGCGGTCGAGGATGGCGATGAAGGCGTCCACGGCCTCCGGCGTCGAGGGTTGCGCGTCGAATTCCGGAGTGGGATTCAACTGGATCAGGTTGACGTGAACCGGAATGCCGTCGAAGCGGGCAACCAGGGCCTCGGCCTGCTCGCGTGAATCGTTGACGCCGTCGATCAGCACCCATTCCAGCATCACGCGCCGTTGTGTTACCTCAGTGTACGTCTTGAGTGCGCCACACAGGTCATCCAACGGATAGCTCCGGTTGATCGGTAGGAGTGTGTCGCGGATAAGATCGGTGGCGGCGTGCAATGATACCGCCAGATTAATGCGCAGTGATTCTGCGGCCAGTCGCAATATCCCCGGTACGATCCCCACCGTGCTCAGCGTGATCCGCCGTTCGACGAAGCCCATGCCGCGCGGATCGCACACGCGGCGCAGAGCGTCCAGCATGTTGTCGTAGTTCAGTAGCGGTTCACCCATCCCCATCAGCACGAAATTGGTGAGGTTGTCCCCACTCGCTGCCAGCGTCCGCTGCGCGTGGAGCACCTGTGCAACGATTTCGGCAGCGCTGAGCTGCCGCACGAAGCCCATCTGCCCGGTGGCGCAGAAGCGGCAGTCGCAGGCGCAGCCCACCTGGGTGGAGATGCACGCGCTGTGCCGGTGCCGGTAGCGCATGGTGATGACTTCGACGCGCTCGCCATCCGCCAGTTGCAGCAGGTCTTTGCGCGTCGAACCGTCGGCGGCGACCTGAGAATCCACCACGGGTGGGAGTTTCAGCGTGGTTTCGGCGCGGAGGCGCGCTGGCAGGCTGTGCGGCAACGTGTTGGGTAGGTTGGTGAAGTCGGCGGGGATGTGACGGTAGAGCCAGCGCCAC
>DAIUDK010000124.1:0-16916 GCA_036845725.1 Chloroflexota bacterium | reverse complement strand
CGCCAGTCTTGCCTCTGTCTATTGATGACTTTGTAAGCTACAGTTTACTACAATTTTGACTTTTTGTCAAGTTACTTTTGTGTGCTCCGGAAACAACCAGGGCTGCCTCCTCACACAGGGCTGGATTCTACCACGGGTCGCTTTCTTGTCAAGTCAATTCTAAATCTGTCAATTGAGCATCACATTAGCGTTTGCACGTCTCTGGGCGTGCGTGCCACGAACTGATACGCTGTCTGATTTGAATGACAGATTCTCGTTTAATCAATGTGCCTACGTCAGGAATGACCCACGGGTCCACTTGTAGGATCTTGTCATTCTCAGGAACTGAGAGACATTTGCGCGTCACTTTGTCGCTAAAGTGGCTTTTTAGTGGGTATTGGATGGGTATTTGACGCAATGAGGGGAATAGCTATACTTTTTGTGATGGATACAATTCTACAGTTTGCAGAGGATTGCAAGTACCCCTGCAAGGACTTGAACCTTGATAACAGGTTTAGGAAACCTGCGTTCTATCCAATTGAACTACAGGGGCAATGGCGACATTATAACACGATAACACAAAACATGAAACATAATGCGTAAAACGTGAAGAACTCTCTTACGCTTTAAAATAGCCTGAAAGGAGTATCGATGAGTACATATCATGCGATAGAATGGTTGGCAGAGGGTAAACTGCGCTTGATCGATCAGCGCCGGCTACCGCAAAAGTTGGTTTACTGCGATTATACGGACTACCACGAGGTCGCGGTCGCCATCCGCAAGATGGTGGTGCGCGGTGCGCCTGCCATTGGGATCACGGCGGGTTACGGAATGGCGCTGGCGGTCCTGCACAGTTCAGCCACAAGCATGGCTGCACTCCACGCCGACCTGCATGCTGCCGAGGCCGTGCTGCGCGCAGCACGGCCTACTGCCGTCAATCTCTTTTGGGCCTTAGAGCGCATGCTACAACGGGCTACAGACCCGACGCTGGACTCGATCACAGCTATTCGTGAGGCTGTGTTGGCGGAGGCACACGCGATTTATGCTTTCGAGGAAGCCTCCAACCTCAGCATTGGGCGGAACGCGCTACCGTTGGTGCCAGAGCATGCGCGTATCATCCATCACTGCAATACCGGGCCATTGGCCACCGGCGAATACGGCACGGCGCTGCGAGTCATCACCGCCGCGCACGAAGCCGGAAAAGGCGTGTTCGCCTACATCGATGAGACCCGCCCCCGGCTGCAAGGCGCACGCCTCACCGCCTGGGAATTGGAGCAATGGGGCGTACCCTACACTATCATCGTTGATGGGGCCGCCGCGCACATCATGCGTACGGTGGGCATCGACCTGTGCGTAGTCGGCTGTGACCGAATCGCTGCCAACGGTGACACAGCCAACAAGATCGGGACATACAGTCTGGCGCTGGCAGCGAAGGCGCACAATGTGCCATTCTACGTCGTCGGCCCGACCAGCACCATCGACATGGCACTGGCAAGCGGCGACGAGATTGCCATCGAGCAGCGGTCTGCTGACGAAGTCACGCGCTTCGAAACATGCCAAATCGCACCCGAAGGCGCGTCCGCGACCAATCCGGCTTTTGACGTGACACCCGCGGCGTACATCACGGCGATTATCACCGAGCGTAGTGTCGTTTACCCGCCATTCACTGAAAACCTTGCCCGGCTCATGAATAAATGCACATAAAGTGGTATAGCGATGGAAATGCACAGGACTCCCGATTGATTGTAGCCAAAACTATCCACATAATAGTACTAGCCTCCTATTGCATTTACCGTCCAAAAAGGTTAGAATAACGATAGGAGTATATACCAGGAGGTGCAGATGTGGTTTATTTACCGGGAGAAGAGGGACAAGGGCTGGCTGAATATGGCTTGATTCTGGTTTTGATTGCGATTGTTGTGGTAGCTGCAATCACACTACTTGGCTCACAAATTTCAGCACTGTACCAACGTGTTGCAGAGGCTTTCCCCTGATCGAAGGACAATGACGGCAATAAGCTCCGGTCTCGACAAAAGCCGGGGCTTTTCTGTTATTCCCCTAACCAGAGACTCCGGTAGGTTTCCCACTCGCGAGCATCCGTTTCCCAATAGGGATAAATCGCAATACCGGTGACCACATTCGTCCATGTTGCCCAATCGTTAAGGCCATCGATCGTTCCCCGTAGGCCGCTACGCATGTTCTCTGCGGCGGGTTTGTGCGTAGACGTGGTCTCTTCAGACGTTGGGATTCCGATGAAAAGGCGCACATCACTGTAGGCCAATGCACGGCTGAGCGCAATAACCTGGAATTTCGTCCAATAACGATATAGGCCAGAGGTAGGCAGCGCGCTGTCATAGACCATCACGGCGATTTCATCCACGTGGCGAGCGACCTTTTGGTAATAGGATGTCCCCCAACACCATCGCCCCACGAACGGCCAGCGTATGGTAGGAAAGATCGGCCAGATACGCCGCCCGGCGATGGAGAGTATGGCCTCGGGATTAAGTGCCTGACGCATTTCATCGAGCAACGCCAACATCGACTTATCGCCATCTTCGACCGGTTCGGGGTCGATATGCAGGCCGTCGAAGCCAACGTTCTGCATCAGCGTAACACAGAAATCCACCACATCACGCCGGACAGCGCGACTACCGAGATTCATCGTGTCGAGCGGCAATCCAATCCACGCCTGCACGATAAGGTCGGGCGCAAAACCCTTCATCACAGTGACAAATTCTTTCGCATGAGCATAGGTGGGGTTGAAATTGCCTTCCGGCTTGTAATAACTCGTGTAGACGTAGATGGTGGTGATCTGTCGCTCCGCCAGGTCCAGCGAGAGGGTCAGTATCTCGTCGGCGCGATGCGGCTGGCTCACCCATTCGACGGCGAGCCAGGCTGTATTGGTCCCCCGGTTGAAATGCGCGCCGGGATAGGTTGATTGTGGGCGAAAGACGCAACTCCGCCCGAACACAACCACCCACAGTACCGCCAGAGCGCCCAAACGCCAAAGCATATCCGTGCGACGGGAGAGAATGCGCTTTTGAGAACGTTGCGCGGATTTTCGCGTCCTAGCTTCCGTTTTGCTCACGGCTCGACCAGATAGATATTCACCCTGCCACCGTTGTCCGAGGCGTAGAGGATACGCATTCCGTCCCAACTCCACGTGGGATGACAATGGCTGCTCTGGGTGTGCCACGAGGTTTTGTGGTGACACAACACGACAAGTTTAGCCTCATCTCCAGAGATGTCGATCAGGACCAGGTCGTCTACGTCGTCGCCGACCAGGAGCGTGTTGTCAGGGTTGGCGTGATAGTGATTGCAGTAGAAGGGCATATCGATCCGGCGAACGACGTTTCCGTGCCGGTCGGCCAGCCCGACGAAGGGGATCATAACGTTGTCATTGACCGGCACCTCGGTCGCCACCGCCTGCGTACGGCTGGAGGTGATGGTACCATCGTGGCCCGGCCCGCGGTCATCGAAAAATATGTAGCTGTTCTGTGTCCAAAACTCGTGCCCGATGGAGTCGTACTCTTCCTGGCGGTAGCACGGTTTGGCTTCCCGCGAGACGAAATCGAGAATCCAGATGCGTTGCGTGACCAGGTTCCACGGCCCTTCGTGGCAGAAGGTCGCCAGCGTGCTATCGTCGGGACAGAACTGGAAATGGCCAAGCCAGTGGGTGTCTTTATACACATCGAAGGCGCCACCGCCACTCAAGTAGACCAGCGTCACCCGCCCATCCTTGACACGGTAGAAGCTTTCCTTGAAACCGGTGTAGTTCGGCCCGCGCGGGGCGTCCACTTTCTCATTGCGGGTAAAGGCGATGTAGCGCCGGTTGGCCGCAATCGATGGCGCACCCACGCTGAAATTACCGGTTTCTTCGTAGACGACGGTAATCGTGCCAGTCGCCGTGTCAAACAGTTTGATCTGGTTGCCAATCGTGTAGACAATCAACCGGCTGTCCGGTGTCTTGGCCACACCGCCGACAGAGCGCGGCTCGTCGGTCAACTGCGTGATAAGGCCCGTGCCCAAATCCATGCGGAAAATGTTGTAGTGTGGCGAGTCCTCCGGACGCTTATCCTCACCCGACGCACGGTCCGACACGAAAACGATCTCGTTCTTGATGCTATCGAATGAATTCTCCGTAAAGTAGAGATGGACGTTGTTACCGATTGCGGTCAATTGCCGGATTGTCCGCCCGGTCTTCACATCCTTGAATTCACGCATTTCCGACGGCCACGTATCACCAATCATATGTTCTCCTAAAGATTTAGCGAATGAGCGAATCGCACCCGTTTACTTCGCACTTCTAATTTCTAATTCTCTTCTGGTCCCTTGCCAAGGAAAACAGGGGCCAGCATCTGCTCAACGGGAGCGTAGCGGTCGGTCAGCAACACGGCGATATCTTCAACCAGCACCGCTTCTACCTCTTCCTCAGGTAAAAGCCACTGCCGCCAATACGAACCTGCAGCAAAGGCGTCGATGTCCAGTGGAGTATCCGTTCCCACAACGACGATGGTATTGCGTGATGCCGCACGCCAATCCGCACTCGTCGGTGCAACATAGACATGGACGAAAGTTTGTCGCAGTGTGTGCACGTAAGCGCGCAGGAAGTTCCCGTATGTCCCGTCGATGATATTGACTAGGTAGAGGCCATCGGGTTCCAACCATGCATGGACACGCTCGTTGAACTCTTGCGTTGTGAGGTGGTAAGGGACGGAAAAATCGTTGAAGGCATCACCCATAATCAAGTCGTAACGCTCGGTCGGTTCACGATACAGGAACATCCGCGCATCCTCATTGTAGCTGGCGATGTGCGTGTCGCGCGAGAGTCCCAGGTGATTGTAGGCCACCTCCGTCACGCCGGGGTCGATCTCGATCACGTCGAGGATGCTATCGGGATAGATCGTTTCCATGTACTTAGGGAACGTGTATCCGCCCCCGCCGATGAACAATGCGCGCAGGGCCTCGTGACCGGTGGCCTGATGCGCCGTCAATTCGGCGTAGACCTTCTCGTAGCCGTAAACCAGTTTGGTCGGATTATCCAGGGAGGTGTAACTGTGAACAAGACGGTCGAGAATCAACGTGCGCACAGTCTCGCCGCCCTTGTCTTCTTCCTTCACTTTGATGCAGAAGTAGTTGGTCTCATACAGACACGGCCCTTCGAGCCAGCCCTGTTGATTGGCCCACACCCCACCGCCGACCAGAAGCGGCAAGGCCAGCGCCGCAGCCCACCAGCGACGGCCCAGGAGAAAGAGCAGCCCCAGCAATAGCAGCAAGATCGCCACACCGAGGACAATCATATACGTCCCAAACTGCGAGATCAGCCAAAAGCCTGTGAGGAACGTCCCGACGATGCTGCCCACAGAGCCAAAGGCGTAAATTTGCCCCACCGTGCGCCCCGCGCGCGCCAGATCGCGCATGGCCAGCTTGACCACAATCGGCGACACTGTGCCCAGAATCGAGCAGGGGATCAAAAAGAGTGCGGCGATGAGCGCCAGGATTTCCAGAATGAGCGGCCATTCAACGTAATCCATAGGATTAAGCTGGTCAATGGCCAGCACGCCCAGGGCCGTCAGCCCGGCCAGGAAGAACATCAGTCCCAGCAAACGCGGTGACGCCCAACGGTCGGCCAAGCGCCCGCCGATGTAATTACCCACGCTGATGCCCGCCAGGATCACGCCGATCACGCTCGTCCACGTGTACAGCGACACGCCAACGCTCGGCGCGATAATGCGCCCGGCGACCAGTTCCAAGATCATAATGCAGCCACTGGAGATAAAGACGATCAGATTGGGGCGCCAAAACCAGGGGCGGGATTGTGGTTTTTCCGTTGTTGTTTGTGTGTCCATTCGCTTTTCCTTGTGCATAGGCTGTATGAACTTATGAGTTCTTTGAACGTCCAGGCCATTAAGTCTACCTCGATACCCAAAGTTTGTCCATGAGGGGTAAGGGCTGCATCGGTTTTCCTTTTTGAGTCAGCAGATTAAGCGGATTTAGCAGACTTTTGGGCGAGACAGCCTATCTGCTTAATCAGCTCAATCTGCTGAAAGAGAATTAATGCTCGTGGCTGTGGTTTCAAACGGCTTTCCTTTTGCCGTGCAAATGTCCTTCATCACATCCCGACCGGAAGCAACCGACAGTTCGACGTTGCCGCCCGGCTCCACCCACTGCCCAATCATGTAGAAATTGTCCAGGCCGGGCAAGGTCTTCTTCATCCCGCCACCCATCATCATGCTCATCTTGCGGGTGGTGAGCGCCCAGCCGGCGAACGCGCCGCGCCAGTTGGCGGTGTAGCGCTCGTAGGTCACCGGCGTCGCCACATCGACCACTTCGACGGCATCGCTCAGGCCGGGGAAGCGTTCATCCAACGCGGCGATGACCTGCTGCGCGACCAGATCTTTGGCGGCGCGGTAGTAACGAGGATGCGCGCGCATGCTCTTCCAGTAGTCGTAGTCGGCCTCACACCACACGCTCAACACAGACTTGCCTGGCGGCGCCATCGTCGGGTCGAAGCAGTAATGCTTAACCACCAACCGCTCGTGCCGCACGTTGCCCAGGTAGACCGGCTGCGCCAGTGGGAAATTGATGAACGGACATTCAGCAGAGAAATCTCTGCTCACGCCCAGGGAAATTTGAAGAATGGATTTCGCCACTGTCATATCGCGGTAATACGAACGGACTTTGTTATCCAGGTAGCGACCACCCAGAAGATCGAAAATCGTGCTATGCCCGTCTGCCGCCGAGATGACGATGTCTGCACGATGCTCGCTGCCATCGGCCAGCCGGACACCCACCGCGCGATCGTTCTCAACGAGAATGCTCGTCACCCGCGATTTATAGCGAATCTCGCCGCCGAGGGCCAGATAGCGCTTCGCCAAATCTTGCGCGAAGCGCAGCGACCCGCCGATCGGGTACCCAGCCTCGCGGTCGTTCATCATCGCGACGGTGGTCAGAAGCAGCATCATCGGGAAGTCGGGCGGCGAAAACTGGAAAAATTCCGGCAGCGCGGCGCGCAGCAGTGGATCCCTGAACCGCTCGGCAAACTGGCGCACGCTCACGCTGCGCCAGCGCAGCGCAGGCCACAGCACAGGCATCATCTCCTTACCCAGCTCCAACGCTTCCAACGGCTCGGACGGTGTGAGATCGAGGGGCATTTCCATTTTGGTGAACTGGCGCAGCGCCCTGACGAACTCAGCGATGACGGTTGCGTCATCCGGTGAAAGCTCCAGCATATGCTGCTCAAGCCGGTCGATGTTGGTATAGAGCTTGAAGACGCGCCCGTCTTCTCCTTCGTAACGAATGAATTCGTCGTAATAGTGGAATTCTCGGCCTTCCAGCAGGCCCAACTCCATCCACAATTCGTGAATCTTCGTCTGCGGATCGGTGCCGCTAAGATAGCGGACGCTGCCATCGAAGACGTAGTCCTTTCTCCGCCACGACGTACATAGCCCGCCCGGAATCGTGTGCAGCTCGAAAATCTGCGAGCGATAACCGTTCATCTGCGCGTAACAGCCGGCCGAAAGCCCGGCCATGCCCGCGCCGATGATGAGTATTGTTTGTTCAAACATAACACACCCCCTCACCACCAGGAATGAACGCTCCTGTGGTTCATCACAGACTATTGAAGATGCATATACACCAGAAGCTACTGGTAAACGGTTACCGTCCGCGTTCCACCGCTAACTGACCCGGAAACGCCAAGGAAGAAACCGAAGTCATACCACCTGCCGTTGTTATTAATCTCGTAGATGCCGACGTTGGGATTGAACAGGCGGATGATGAACGTGATCGGCAGAATGATCCCGTGCCACAATCCGGCCCAAAAACCCGCCGGTTTCGCCTCGGGTTGTTGGAACTTCGAGTTTGGTCCTGCTACTGCCAATGCATTTGCCATAAGTCATAACCTCCTTGGATAGCCAAATAGTCGTTAGTTTGGTAGTCTGGTAGTCTCATGGTCATTTTGTCGCGTCTGCAATGGCCTGCAATGTCGGCGCGATGTAGGCCAGACGTTTCTGCGTTTCCTGCGGGCTATGCTCGCGCTCGATTTTGAGTTGCGCTGCATCGCATCCAAACGAAAACGGATCCTCCCAGGCCAGCCAATCCACATCTTTTGATACGAGTTTGTCACGTAAAAGTAGCGTCATTTCGGACAACATGCTGATGTCGGCGTTTTTTACACCGGGCATGATCTCCCGCAGCAGCCCAGCGCGAATCACAAGGTGGCACCAGGCGAAGTCAAGCGTTTTGCCGAACAGCAGTTCCCCCACCCGCGTTGCCATCCTCTCGATGTCGTAGTAGTTCTGCGGATGCGTGCGCCACGCCGTCTCGGAACGGTGAAACATCAACGGTGTACCGGCGGCCTCGACGCTTTGCATGTCGGCGATAAATGCCTGGCGGTAGCCATCTTGCAAAGCGAAAGCGACGCGATCCATAAAACAGAGGTGCAAGACCTGATCCGCGTCGTAGACAGCAGCAGCGTGTGCATATAGCGCATGAAACTGCTCCCCCACCCCCATCCCCGGTTCGCGGAAGGTCACCCGGTAAAAAGCATCCGCTTTCAGATGCTCTACAGCCTCCGGTTGTGCTGCCCAAGTCGGCGGCGTGATCCCCACCAACACCTGTCCGAAAACACTCTTGAGGTACGGTTCGACGATGAACAGGTGCGGGAAGACCAGGCTCTCAGGATCGTGGAGCGGCGTGACAATGACCGGTTTCACAACACCGGCTCCTCATCTCGGTAACGTATGTAGCGATAACAATTCATCTCAAAGTAGACAGCCTCTTCCACAAAGCACAGACCGCTCTTTTCAAGCACCCGCTGCGACGCGATATTCTCCGGGTGCGTCAGGCCGATGATGAAGGGGAAATCGAACCGGTCGAAACCAAAACCTAACGCTGCTTTCGCCGCCTCGGTCGCCAACCCGCGCCGCCACACCTCTGGTCGCAGTAGATAGGCGACCTCCGTCTCGCCAGTTTCGGGTAGATAGGTCAAGCCCGCCCAGCCGAGCAGGCGGGGATCGTCGCGGAATTCGACAGCCCACCAACCGTAGCCGTGCTCCTCCCAATGCGCTAGTTGCCGCGCCACGATCCGTGCAGCGGTTTCGCGCGGCGGAGGAGCAGAGTTCGGATAGTAACGCAGAATCCCCGACTGCTGTAGAATGTCGAACAGCGGGTCCACATCCTGCTCGGAAAACGCGCGCAACAAAAGCCGTTCGGTTGTGATACAAGGAATATCCATAAAGCTCTGTGCAAACAATAACCGGTAAACGCTTCCCCTGTCTACTGTCTACTGTCTGCCGTCTACCCTCCAATAGGCAAAATTTTGTACGTCATATAGTTCCCATTCAAGCACAAAGGTTCATCGTACACGAACATAGCGAGTGTATTCACCGTGAATCCCAAATCGACCGTCCGCTCGGCGATTTCAGCGTACACCGTGCGGTACACCTCGATAGGTTGCCCACCCATCATCACCGTCATGTGGAAATGATACTCCGACCCATCGAAAGGCGCCTGAGTATTCGCCAAACGCTGCGCCAACTCCCGGTTGAGCCGGTCGTGCAACCGGCGCAGGTAAACCGATTCTTCAACATCCAACCATAGAATGCCGGTTTCCATCCCCTCCAAAATCGTGGGCACAAGCTGAAGTTCCGTACACTTTATGGGAAAAGGCTGAATTGTCTGCGCGAACTCGTGCATATAGGCTTCGAGCCGGGCCAAATCCTCAATCTCAAAAAGCTGTTTGAGCGAGACATGGGGCAGCAGGCGACAAATGCTGGTTCCGGTGCAATACTTCCGATGTATGTCCCAGGCCAGTTTTCGCACAAAGTTCGAGACGTCGAGATCGGCGAGCAAGGCAAAGGTCGCCTTCATGTCTTCCTCAATTGGGATTAGATTGGAGAGGCAAGGGAGCACTGCCTCGCCTCCTCATATCCCGTCTACTGTCTACCGGCTACCGTCTACTTACAAATCCCAGTTTTCCGGCCACACGTAATGGTCGTGAATGTCCTCGATGTAAGCCATCGGCTCGTTGGGTTCGATGTCGAACAAAGCGTTGAACACGTCCACAGCCTGATCATAGGAGCGCGTCTGGTGGCTTTGCAGAACGCCGAACAGCAGCATCGACTTGTCACCGCTCAGCAGCGCTTCGAGCGTGCGCTCCATCTCCAACCAATCGGGATAGATGCACTCCAGCATCACCTTGTTGGGCAGCGGCTCCACGCGGATCGGTTGGATACCCATCCGGTTGACGACGGCGGGTACTTCCACCGCCACATCATCGGGCAAACCGGGGAGCGCGCCGTTGTTCAGCACATTGACCTGGGCGCGGTATTCGTTATCGTTCACCAGCGCGTCGATGATCGGAATGTGCTGCTCGGATGTCTTGGTGCTGCCGAACATCGTGATCGGGCGCACTTGCGGGTCGTAGGCAGCGGCCTTCATCTGGGCGTACTTTTCTTCTTTCTCGCGCAGGATGCGGGCGCGGCCTTCCGGCGTATCGCCGCCGCCGCCCGCGCCGTACCAACGTGCGCGCGTCTCCAGATCGGTGTGATACCACCAGCCGCCGGTGCGCGGTGTATCGCCGATAGGGAACAGCCCATATAGCTTGTACTGGTGAATCGCCGCGGGCGACCACTGCGCCGAGACGCCGGTGTCCTTGTGATCGACCCAGTACTGCTCAATGTTGTCGTCGATCCACTGATCCAGAATGGGGTAAGCATCCTGCCCTTCATAGTAGAAGTGCGTCAGCCAGATGTTGTGATTGAGGCCGGGCGCTTGCCACGTCACCTTGTCGGGATCGAGGCCAATCGTGCGCGCGACGCCACGATAGCCGTAATGCCCGTGACACAGGCCACATACCTTCACGTCGGTCTCACGGCCCATCAGGGTCGTCCCCTCGAAGACGGGGTTGCCGGCCTGCAAAATCCACGCTTCCGGCGCGATGACCTCCACGTCCTTCGCCACATCGAGCATCAATTGCAGGTTGTGGTACTCCGGCATCCCCGTGTGACCGTAGAAGTAGCCGTACTGCGCCGCCAATTCACGGCGACGCTTCGCAAAATACTCGTTGTGCGTGACCGTTGCCGTGTTGATGACGAAGTCCGCGTCTTGCAAGGATTCCGCCCGATCCAGCGTGCGCGCAAATTTAAGATCCGATCCCAAATCCTCGGCATATCGCTGCGCCAGCCGGTAAACCACATCCAGCCGCTCCTCGTTGATGTCCATAAAATGGACCATACTGCCTTTCAATCCCTCGGTGAGGCACAGGTCTTTCACCAGGCCGAGAGAGAAGACGACGCTGCCCGCGCCAATAATCGTAACTTTTACGGATGACATAAATTAACCTCCAACAGAATGTGTGATCTGAACCAACGTTACTTATCCATCCCTGCGCATCGCCTGCTGGCGCAAAGACGGCTCAAGTTTCTCGATCGCATAGCGCAACGCCGTGCGCGGCATCGCCCCTTTGTGCGCCATCACGTAATCGAACACCTGCTGCGGCGCGTGCTTACTGGCCTCCTTTAGCATCCAACCGTATCCTTTCTGCACCATATCGTCTGCATCGGTAAGCAGTGCATCCGCGACCCGGAAGGCTTCAGTGATAAAGCGGCCTTTACGAAGCCCATAGATCAAGATCACGGCGGAAGCACGCCGCAGCCAGCGGTCGGATGACGCAGTCCACGGCATCACCTGTGTAAACAGGATTGGATACTGGAAAATCAGCTGGCCAAACGCATGGGTGCAGAAATCGTCGCAGCCGCCCCAATCCGTGACGTACTCCCGCAGCCACCCTTCAAAGCGCGCAAAGTCCGCTTCTTCATAAGAGGCCTTGCAGCGGTACGCCCAATCGAAAGCAATGGTACGCTCTTCCCACGAGCGCGATGTCAGCAGTACCTCACATAGCTCGAAGTTGCACGCTTTGTCACACTGGCGCACTGAGGTAAATGTCTCGCGTGAGATCGAGCGCACGGTCGGCGTCGCCAGGCCGGAGCCTTTGAGGTTGGCGACATCTGTTTTCGCCTGCGTCAACTTTGCGCGAACAATTTGCACAATATCGGGTAACAACATGCCGCCACCTTAACGGAACTTCAACGTCAGGCTTTCTTCTCCGCGCCGAATGTGAATCTCCGGCGCAGTAAACGCGCATTGGCAGTAGGGATTGTCGAAGCGCGGATAATCGTGCAGCACGATTTCGTCCCCTGCGATCCGCAACGGCCCGGCCCAGCTAAACTCGAGCCATCCCTGTGAAGGGGAATTGTAGCTGACATCCAGTCCGGTACAAGTGACGGCGCTCGCCGCGACCGCCTCGACGAAAGCCGCGAAGTCGCCCCAATCGGTGCGGCGGCCCATCTCGACCAGCCAGACGTTGTCCGGTGACTCGGCCCGCGCCTCGACGAGCGCGCCGTCCTTATCCGCCAGCCAGCGCACGGGATGTTGGCTGTACAGCGCGAGGTAGCCGTCACCCTTGCGCGCAAAAACCCAGTTGTCGCGTTCAAACACTTCGTCGAAGGCCGCGCGCGGGAAGTAGGCGTGCGAGAAGGGGAAAACGTCATCCGGCGGGGCGTGGTAGAGGCAAGCAAGGACGTTGCGGTGTTGCGCGGCGCGGGGCATCACGCCGTTGCCAGCCCAGAAGTTGGGACGCGAAATCTCATCCTCCGCGCCGGGATGATTGGTGAACACGACCGCGTCGATGCCGAGTGTGGCCTGCCAGGTGTGCTGCTGGTAGCCGGGCTTGCCGGGGCGATAGTCCTGCGCGCAACTGAGCAGGTACTCCGGCGCGCGGTAGGTCTGGATGTGGACCTCAGTCATCGCGTGGCAATCGATGACCGGATCGATTTTGCCCGATTCCATCATCTGCCACGCGAACAGCCTATCATAGCGCGCCTCGTAATCCTCGTAGAGCATAATCTGGCGTTCCGCCCGCGTCTGCTGCGCCAGGTCATAAATACTGGGGTGGACGTAGTCCTGGATGCTCCAGAACAAATGCCCATCCTCCATATCCTCGAAAGACAGGCCGTATTTTGGCGCGTCGGCGATATCAATGCTGTGGCGCTCCTTGAAGAGCAGCGGTTCCTGCAAATCCCCCCCAATCGCCGCAACGAGCGGTGGGCAACGGTACGTACTGGTCGCCAGACACACCGTTCCCAGAGCGTGTGGATTGTTGAACAGCCCCATGCCGAACATCAGCTTGGCGGTGTTAGTGGCATCCTCGTTGCATGCGCCCTTGATAAGCCGCGCGTACGTGCGCCCGTGCGTGCAGCCAAAGACACCACGATAGGTGTGCAGCGCCATCTCGAAGAGGATCACGTCGATAAGCAGCCCGGCCTGGCGACGCACCTCGGCATCCCGCGCGAAGTCGTAGAGGTTGACCAGCGCGAGCAGGTCTTCCTCGAAGTAGCAGTTGGAGAGCCACTCGCTGAAGCCAAAACGCGCGCGGAAGTCGAGCCAGCGGTTGATGAAGTGCAGCGCGTGGTCGATGTGGTAGCGCCCGTCATTGCCGTCGTTGTCAAAAGTGCGATCCTCGAAGAACTGGCCCGCCAGCAGTTCGTCGCTGTGAAAGATGATCTGGTGATTTTCGGTGTGATAACAGCGTTTGTTATCGCCTACCGGCTCGTCCCACCAGTATTTGAAGCGCAATAGGCACGCTTCGATGTCGGCGATCAATTCCGGCGCGATGCCGGGACTCTCACGGTATTTGTACAGGATACGCAGCAACCCACCGACGGCGAAATCGCAACAATCCTGGCGCGAATCCACGAAGGCGATCCCCTCGCGGATCGGGCCTTCGTCCACCGCCAGACCGAGTTCCAGGCGGGCGATCTGGCTGAAGAAGCCGACGCGCCCGCCGGGCGATTGCGCAGCGCAGAATTCCAGGTAACGTTGGCGGCGCTGTTCGTAAGTTTCGCGCGGTTCAGACCAGTAGATGTCCTGCATTATCACCCCTCCCTATAACAAACCACGAATCATCACGGATAAAACCAAATTCCACAATCTCCAATCATCCAATCACGATCCCCAAATCTCCAATCACAAATCCAGCCGGTAGCGACATTTCTGCCGCTCACCCATCTGGTACATCTCGTTATCCTCTGGCAGATCGACGATCTCAACGAACGCAGCGCCGGCCAGCTCGCACGTCCGCCGGGAGGCGTAATTGTCGGGGTTGCACGTGATCCACAAAGGATTCAAGCTATGGCAACGCGCCAAAGGTAGCAACAGTCCGCAGCTTCGCGCCGCATAGTGGCGGCCGCGATACATCGGCAGAACGCGATAGCCAATGTGCCCGGCGTACATCACGATATGATCGGTGTTGCCGACACGCAGCTCAATCCTGCCGACCTCCTGCTTCTGCCCAGCCAGCATCATTCTGAAACGATAGGCCGGGACATACGAGCGGCGCGCATCGCCGGGATATGCCTCGCTCAGAACAAGCGCCAGGTCACCATCCACCAAACACCCCGGATCATAGAACGGGAACGTCATGGTACTGCGCATCATTACTCGCATTATGTCATCCTCTGCACGAACACCTCTACATTGTACTTCCCACTGAGACACAAGGCAAGCCGCAGGTTACTTCCTGCCACTGCTAAATTTGCACAAAAATGTAGAAAGCATATACTAAAAGAAGAGATACCTCTTCCACTTCAAGGGATTGGAGCACACTTCCAGGTCGTAGCTGACACATCCAAGGTTTTAAAGTCATATAGCGTGAAAGGAGAGAGCCATGAGCAAAATCAGCACTACCGAGATCACCGAACTCACCCCCGTGTTAGCCAGAGCGAAAGAGAAATCGAGTGGTTGCCAGACATTGGAAGAGGCCGCCCAACGCGTGACGGATGTCCTTTATAACGAATTTCGCGATTCGATCATCCTCGTGCGTCTTTTTGCTACCATACCCTTCGGCAAGCTGCCCGCTGCTAATCACACATTTGTTTCCCGGTTGGCCCAGACACACGGCATCACGCAATTGATAAAGGACAATACTCCGGTACTATCCCTGGTAGGCACACGAGGTGACAGGCCGACCTGGAACGATCGGCGCCGGTCTCAAGGGCATGTAGGCATTCCTCTAGCCTCCGCGGACTTCATTGACAGGATTCCGATGATGTCACGACTTCTGAATGAAGTGGGACTGAACCTGGATTGGATTGAATATAACGACACAGACATCGTGATCAAAGCCGTGGGGCGCGTTTCCGGAGTTTTCTACGTTGAGGATGCCCGGACGGCTGTTGACCAAAAAGGCCGTAAAATTATAGCTGCGCAAGACTTTGTGGAGGCCTACCAGGTCCGAACTGTGTTTGGACTTGGAGGCGGCTACGCCACCAGCCAGACTTTCGTCACGCTCATCGTGTTCTGTCGCGAGCTTTTGGTCAAGAGTCAAGCGGCATTGTTCACGCCCGTGATTACTAACTTCAAGGCCAATACAATGGCCCTGGCGTCAAGTGGTAACTTTTTCGCAAACCATTAAAAATTAGCACAACTAGCTATGGAAGTGCCAGCAGTGCCCCTCGAACGGCGCTTCGACCTGGTCAGTGTTATCGTAGCGGATCGCGCCGTAGACCGGGCCGGCGGGCGTTTTGCCATGATAGCCGATGTGCTCGCGTCGCTCATCCAGTACTCGTGCCCAATCGCCTCGTCAGGCGCGTTGGGACGAATCTGCCACACCTTCACGATTCAAGAATTGCTGGACAAGGGGTTGCTGCAAGTGCAAAAAATCCCCGCGCCAGTCTTGGCGTGGCTCACGATGCGCCTGGCCTTGCTACTGTGTGGACTTGGGCCAAGCCCTGGCCGACCGCCTGGCCAGATACCCCGTTCCGACTCCGAACCTGACACAATGAAGTGACCCCTGGCTCACCTGTTGGCGCGCGCTGGCGATGTGCAGCTACGGCAGCGATCCCCGCGCCGAACGGGCTTATGCAACACATGTCCAATCCACTTGACCTTTTGGCAAGTCTCCTATACTTACCCTTGAGGCGACGCTTACCACCACCGCCCCAACCTTCCAGCATTCCTGCCGTATCACATTCCAGCATCCCTTCCCCTGCACCTGAGCTGTCGCTTAGGGTCTGTAAAAACGTAATCACTTCACAGATAAGGAGGCCAACGATGAGCAAGAGAATTCTGCACGTTGTATGGACGCTGGCCCTGTTGCTGGCACTGGGCGGGGGACCGGGACTGGCGCAGGATCTGGCCCCTCAGGGCTTACCGCTGAGCACAGGATTCACCTACCAGGGGCGGCTCGAGCATGATGGCGAGCCGATCGATGGCGAGTGCGCGATGGCTTTCCGTCTCTTCGATGCCCCCACAGATGGCATACAGATCGGTGAGACCATCTCCGAGACGGTCTCCATCAGCGAGGGGCGCTTTACCCAGGTACTCGATTTTGGCGATGGCGTCTTTATCGGCGACGCGCGTTGGCTGGGCATCCGCGTGATGTGCCCCGGCGACGCAGACTTTGCCGACCTGGGCCGCCAGGAACTCACAGCCGCTCCTTACGCCACGTATGCGCTGCAGGCATCTACGGCAGCCATCGCCTCCAACGTCGAGACCGGCGTTATCACCCCCACCCATCTCCACGGGATCACGGACAGCGGCGCCAACGGGGAAGTACTGGCCTCGGATGGGAGCGGCAGCTTTACCTGGCAGACACCCACAGCCCCCACAGTCAGGCAGTTGGTGCAGGATTTTGTCGTGGCCAGCGGTGAGAGCGTCTCTGCCGGGGACGTGGTTGAGTTCTTGAACGGCCAGGTCTTAAGAATGAGAGATGACTGGGAGCCGGAGTCGGTCTTCAACAATGCTCAAACCGACTATATCGCCGTCAGCAGTCTTTCCCCCACCAGCTTTGTCATCGCCTACGGTGACGGTGGCAATTTCCACGGCACAGCGATCGTCGGCACGGTCAGCGGGGGAACCCTGAGTTGGGGGCCGGA
>DAIUDK010000123.1:0-16989 GCA_036845725.1 Chloroflexota bacterium | reverse complement strand
AATGAAGATAGGATGCTATGAAACCCCCTTTTGCCAAGTCGCGTAGTGAATTATGTGGTACTGCGTATTTTTCGTCTCCTTCGTCGGCGGGATGGCGGGAATTTACTACTTCGGCCAGTTGCACATCCCGGAGAACATCCCGCCAGAATACACAAAGGGGACATCGATACCGGTTCGACAACGCCTGCGCGGGTACTTGCGCGCGATGGACGCCCCGGACTTCGTCCGTTACGAAATCGCCGCGACTGCGCTACGTTTTGGCGTTAACCTCCCAGCAGCGCTATACACCATTGACTGGATTCGCAACCTGGGCGCTTCAGATCTATGGATCGGCTGGCAGGCGACAGCGGGCAAACTTGCGCTGATCGTCGGCTATGCCGTCTGGGGGCGAATCATCAGCCGCAAGGGTTACCGCATGCCACTACTGATCTGTGCGCCCCTGTTGGGCCTGTATCCAATACTGACCGGTCTGGCAAAAGATCAACTCTGGCTGCCGTTCATCGCCATCGCGCAAGGCTTTTTCACCACCGGCGTCGACATCGCATTCTTTGACACATTGTTAGCCGTCTCACCAACTGAGAGACGCCCTAGCTTCATTGCCCTGAATACGATGCTCGCCAGCCTCACCATCTTCTTCGCCCCACTGGTGGGCAACTTCCTCGCCGATTGGGTTGGCATTCCAGTAGTCTTTTTTATCGCTGGCGGCTTTCACATCCTCACGGCGCTCCTATTCTGGCGGTTCAAAATCGTTCGCTAACGTGCTTTGACAACCCGGCAAATTGCCCTAAACTCTCTACCAAAACAACGGTTGACAACTACCGAACTATAAGGAGCACAGCATGACCAAAATCGTCATCATCGGCGCGGGTAGCGGGTTTGGCGGACGGCTCTCCGTGGACATCATGTCCCGCGAGGCACTCCGCGACGCCCAAATCTGCCTGTGCGACATCCACCCCGGGCGGCTCAAGAAAGTGACCGACTACGTGCAGCGCACCATCGACCGGTACAACCTGCCGACCAAAGTTGTGGCGTCCACCGATCGGCGCGAAGTATTGCTGGGGGCGGATTTCGTCATCACCTCCATAGCCGTGGGTGGTGCGGCGTACGCAGGTTATCCCGCCAAGGAGGAAATCGAAATCCCCCGCAAGTACGGCGTCGAGCAATCCGTGGCGGACACCATCGGCGTGGGTGGTATCTTCCGCTTCCTGCGCACCGGGCCGGTGCAGCACCAGTGCTTCTGGGACATAGAGGAATTGTGCCCCGACGCCTACGTTCTCAACCACACCAACCCGATGGCAATGCTCACCTGGCTGCACTCGGTCGATTCCTCAGTGCGCAACGTCGGCCTCTGTCATAGCGTCCAGGGAACGACGATGCAGTTGGCGGCGATGGTCGATGCGCCCTACGACGAAGTCTCGTATCTGGTAGCGGGCATCAATCACCAGGCATGGGTGCTCGAATTGAAACACGGTAGGGAAAACCTCTACCCGCGCTTGCGCCAATTCGCCGCCGAGCCACAACATATCGTCGGTGAAGAAGTGCGCTTCGAGATCCTGAAACACTTTGGTTACTTCGTTACCGAAAGCAGCCACCACAACTCCGAATACCTGCCGTACTTCCGCCAGACACCGGAGCTGATGGCGCGCTTCGGCCTGCGCCTCCGCGAAGTTCCGGACACGCCGCGCAATGTCCGCGAGTGGATGAAAGACACCGGCGTGGACGATGGCGATGCGCCCGGCGGCGAGCTTCGCCTCTCCCACGAGTTCACCACCGGCATCATGGAGGCACTATTGACGAACATTCCCTACAGCTTCAACGGCAACGTGATGAACACCGGCCTCATCACCAACCTGCCCGACGGCTGCTGCGTGGAAGTTCCCTGTCTGGCAAACGCCCGCGGTGTGCATCCGTGTTACGTTGGGGGCCTGCCGTTGCAGCTCGCCGCGCTCAACCGCTCCAACATCGCCGTGCAGGAATTGGCCGTGTACGCCGTCCTCAACCGCGATCGTGAAGCCGCCTTCCACGCCTGCGCGCTCGATCCGCTCACGGCGGCGGTTCTGCCACTGCACAGAATCCGCGCCATGTTCGATGAACTCTGGGCGATAGAAGAGCCACTGCTCAAGTGGTTTGATCCGCATCACACCGGACCATTGCCGGAGATCTGCGCAGCGTAACCGAGGGATGTACATTTGCCATTTTGAAGGACTTTATGACCAAACCACAGCTCACCGTTGGGCAACGATTCTACCACAAATCTTCACGAATCCACACCAATTTTCAACGCCACTCGTGAAAATTCGCACAGATCAGTGGTTGTTATTACAGGAGGCTCGATTATGGTACGAAGACGCTCCACACGCGGCACACGTTACACTCGCTCGTCACGCTCACGCAGCACCACCGTGCGAATACGCGGCATAGAACGGGTACTCTTCATTCTAGGTGCAGTTCTGTACCTCGTCGGTCTCTTCGGCGGAATCAATCTGCTAACAATGCCAGCTACAACAGCCGTTTTGCTGCTCGGCATAGGGGGCGGATTGCTCCTGATTATCACATTGACGTTGATCTTCTGAGGCAAGACAATGTGGAACCAGATGGGGCTTTTTACGCAGCCTGACCACCCCTACACCGTCAGCGAGATCACAGCGCGGATTCGTGCCCTTCTCGAACAGGAGCCACTGCTGCAAGATGTGTGGATCGAAGGCGAGGTCTCCAACTTCTCACGGGCGTCGTCAGGCCACATCTACTTCACACTGAAGGACGCAGGCGCGCAAGTGAACGGCGTTGTCTGGCGCACGCAGGCGCAGGCGCTCGCCTACGTGCCGCGCTCCGGCGATCAAGTCGTGATCCACGGGCGCATTGGCTTGTATGAACAGGGCGGACGCTACCAGATTTACGTTGATGCCATCCGGCCTGCCGGGCGTGGCTCGCTCTTTCAGGAATTCGAGCGCCTCAAAGCGCAATTGGAGGCCGAGGGACTGTTCGCACCGGAGCGCAAGCGGCCCCTACCCACGTATCCGCAACGCATCGGCGTGGTCACGTCGCCCACGGCGGCGGCCTTCCGCGACGTGCTCAATGTGCTCACGCGCCGCTATCCGCTGGCGGAGGTCCTCCTCGCGCCAACACTGGTGCAGGGTGAGACCGCCCCACCCCAGATCGTCGCGGCGCTGGCGGCGCTAAATACCCGCGAGGATGTTGACGTGATCCTCATCGTGCGCGGCGGCGGTTCTCTGGAGGATTTATGGGCTTTCAACGACGAACGCGTGGCGCGGGCAGTGGCGGCCTCGCGTATCCCGGTGATTTCGGGTGTGGGGCACGAGACAGATTTCACACTGACCGATTTCGCCGCCGATCACCGCGCCCCCACCCCATCGGCAGCCGCGGAGATGGCAACGCCCGACCGCGCGGAGTTGCAAGCTCTCGTGCAACAGCGTCACGCACAGCTCACGCGCACCTTCGAGACACGCCTGCGTGGCTTCTGTGACCGTGTCGCTCGGCTCAATCGCGCCTTGCAATACCTCTCACCCGCCGCACGGCTCGCCAATGCCCGCCAGCGCGTGGACGATTTGCTGGCACGTGCAGATGCGGCAGTGACACACCGACTGACCATACAGCGGCAGCGGGCGCAAGGCCTGTCGGCCCGCCTTACCGCACTCAACCCGGATGCCGTGCTAGCGCGCGGATACGCGATTGTGCAAGAACGTGAAACAGAAGAAGTGATTACGTCGGTAAAAGCGATCACAACCGGGTTGGCATTGACTTTGCGATTGCAGGACGGGGAAGCGGCTGCACGGGGAGAATAAAGTTTCTTCGACAGGATTAACAGGATGAAAAACCGAATCCTGTTAATCCTGCCTGAATTCTATTCGTATTTCAGTGCATGAATGGGACTGAGTGCAGCGGCGCGAATGGCAGGGTAAATGCCGGAGGCCACGCCGATCAAAGCGGCAAAAAGGACGGCGAAGATTGGCAGCCACAACGGCGTCGCCGTCAGCGTCTGTGCGGCTTCCTGACCGGGCATGCCTGGTCCGATTATCCCCATACCCCCCTGTGATATCAGCGGCTGTCCCAAGACATTGATTAGCACATTGACCCCCATCGCCAATAGCACCCCACCAACGCCGCCCAGAAAACCGATGCTGCCCGCCTCCGCCAAAAAGACCGACATCACATCCTGGTTGGTCGCGCCGATGGCCTTCATCAGGCCGATCTCGCGCGTGCGCTCATAAATCGCCATCACCATCGTGTTGGCAATGCCGAACGCCGCCACCAGCAAAGCCACCGCGCCAATACCGCCGAGAATTGCCTGCACAATGAGGAAGAATTGGTTGATGCTCTCCAACTGTTGGCGATCCGACTGCACAGTAAACCCCATATCTTTAACTTGTTGTTCTATAACGGGGGCCTGGTTAGGATTCTGCACCTTAACCAGCGCCTGGGAGTAACCCTTGCGCGCGGCGGATTGCGCTTCCGGCGGCAGTCCGGCATTCATGCGTTGATTGAGTCGCTGTGCCTCTTTGATCGGCATAAAGATGCTGTAATCATACATGTAGCCCTGCCGTTGCAATTCGCCCACGACTTCCAACCGTGCAACAACGCTCTCGGACGGGTACATATCACTTTCGTTATAGGTGTACTGCATCATCTGCAACATCTTACCCATCAACTCAGGGATTTCTGGCGGTGTCTCGCTCTCTTCCGCACGCAATTCCCACGGAATAAAGTTTTCAGGTACCATGCTACCGATGACGACTTGCCCCCGGTACAGCTCGAGCGTACCCTGTCTGAGCTTGGCGATTTTGGCAAAGTCTTCCATATTCACGCCATAAATCTGCGCCCACCCTTCCTGACGGTCCAACTTCAGCGGCCCCATCATCGTCACGTCCAGAAAAGGGGTTACCGCTATCACGCCCTCCATCTGGCGGATTTGATCCAGCACGTCATCATCGAGCACGATACTTTGCTGCTGTTGTTGCGTGCTGCCATCGGACCTGACTTCCACCATTCCCCAATAACTGTCGTTGCGCACCATCAATTCGTCCAGGCCGCCCATGCCGTAGAGGCTTTCGGTCGCCAGCTTCTGCAAGCCGGCGCCCAATGACACAAGCACCACAACGGCCGCGGTGCCGATGATCACGCCAATGGCCGTCATCGCCACACGCGCCTTCATGCGCTTGAGGTTGCTTAAGACTAGACGGAGTAAATCACGAATGGTCATAGTGAATCAACGAATGAGCGAATGAAGGGAATTCCTCTTCACTCTTAACTCTTCCTTCTTGCATCCTGCCTCTTGCATCCTTTTAGCTGCCCAGCCCCAAAAAGGCCTTGACAAAGCGCCAGATTTTTTGCGGGAGGGTCTCCGGTGTCTGAGGTAAATCCTCCGGCCCGATGGGACCTTCGGGACCAAACGGTCCGCCAGGTTCCTCGAACGACGGCATCTCCATGACTTCCACAGTGAGCGTCTCGCTGTAAGTCTGTGTCTGATTGAGGTCGTCCACGTAATGCACCTTGACGACAACATCCAGCGGTCCCGGCTCCATTGCCATCGCCATCGCGTCCAGCGTCCATGAACCACCCGGGTCGAGATTGCCGACGTAAGTGCTCGACTCTCCCATAAACTCTAGACCATCTCCCGTCGCCTCCAAGGTGGGAACGTTGAACCGCGCCGTCCCCGAATTCACGACCTCGATGGGCAACGGAAACGGCTGCCCCACCATTGCACTGCCCTCTACCGGGCGATAGAAGCTGACTTTGAACTGCGGGCGGCGGAACACCATCAGACTGACGCGCTGCGTATCCTTCTCGCGCGTGCCGGTTCCGGTATCGTAAGCCAAAGCGATGGGGAGGTTGTGGGCTCTGGTCTCCGCATTTCCAGCAACCATCAAGCGCACAGTAATCACCTCAGTCTCCCCGGCACCCACGGCAGATACAAAGCTGACATTACTGCCCTCAACGGGGACAAACGCACCGAGATTTTCGCCCTCTTCACCACCGAGTGCCAGGGTAATACGCTGTGCATCTCCACCGCCGACGTTGGCAAGTTCCAGCGTGAGTGTAAAGCTGTCGCCTGGAGAAATGCTCGGTGGGTCCGTGTGGTAGGCATCAATCAACAACTGCGGGCGATTTGCCAGACTCGTGTCGATGTCGATACCCACCGTCTGCTGATCGGAGTAAGCGCCGCCGCTGTAGTCGCTGTATTCGAGCACAACGGTCAATCCCTGCCGCCCACCCTCCTTGACCGACTTGAGCAACAAGGGCAGAGTCACGGTGACAACGTTATCGATGCGCAATTCATCCGTGGAGACGATACTGCCGCCTTCAGCAGGAATCGCCATCGCCGGGTCGGCGTGGGTCATCACGTTGACGGCAGTACGGCTGCCACGATTCGCCAGAACCAACGTCAGCGAGAAAGGCATGCCGGGTGTAATCACTGCCGGAGTCGTCGTAGCACCCTCGACGAGCACCTTGGGCTTGCTGGTAGGTGCCGCGCCGGTACTCGCACCGGTAACTTCGACCGGGACAGATGCCGTGTAATCATAGTGTGCGCCTTCCCAGTCGTTCGCCGAAAGCTGCACCTCGACCTGGTGGATGCCGTTGGTAGCCGAAGCCGGTACGCGGAAACGCTGCGTCGCCACGAATGTCGCATTGATGTGAACTTGACCAAAGACCTGGCCTTTATCCCCCAGAGGGAGAAACGTACCGCCAGGGAAGACGACCATGGTGTTTTCTCCGGCGCGGCTGCCGTTGTTGTACACTTCGATGCTGACGTTGAACTCTTGCCCAGGACGCACCTGCATCGGCTCGACGGTGTAATTGCGTATGGTGAGAATGGGACGCCCGGAAGGCGGCGGGGAAGCAGGTTTCGGAGTCGCCGTCGGCGCAGGCGAAGCGACCAGACGCAACATGCCAACGCCGACTTGCACACCGTTAGCATCGAGCACCCAGAGCGTGTAGTCTCCGGCGCCCAATCCCGGCGGCACGGTTGCCTGAAGCGCCAGCGGATTCACATAAGTGCTCGCCAGGATGCCGTAGTTGAGCAGGCGCACCGTGTACTCTTCGGTGAACGTCAATGGGGCGGTTGCATAGAGGCTGACCACGCCTCCCGTGTCCGCGCGCAGCACGCTCGGCTCCACATTGACCGGCGCTTGCGCCGCACCCCACGCCGCGATCCCGAACGTGAGTAAAACGACCAGACCTAGAATCAAACTCCATTTTACACGTTGTTTCATGGAACCCTCACAAGAAATTGGAAATTAGAGCGAATCAGCGCTTCACCGATTTGCTGATTCATTGCCCGCCATTTGAACTTTGCACTTTTCCATCCAGCAGATGAATGTCGTGTGTGGCGAAGCGCGTCACGGACACGTCGTGCGAGACGATGACGATGGTGCGACCCTCCTCACGGTTGAGGCGCGTGAGCAGGTCCAGGACTTCCTGGCCGGTGTGGGTGTCCAGGTTGCCGGTCGGCTCGTCGGCTAGAATAATGCGGGGATCGTTAGCCAATGCACGCGCGATGGCGACACGCTGCTGTTGTCCACCCGAAAGCTCGGTAGGTCGGTGCGCCATGCGCTCCTCGAGTCCCACACGTTCTAACAGAGCAATCGCCCGCGTGCGGCGTTCTGCCGGGGAAATGCGATTGAAAATCATAGGGAATTCCACGTTTTGCAACGCCGTCATCGTGGGGACGAGGTGAAACGCTTGAAAGATGAACCCAACTTCCTGCCCCCGGTAGGTCGCCAGGGCGTTTTCATCCAGTTGCGCGATATCGCGCCCACTGACCCAGATTTCGCCGGCGGTAGGGCGATCCAGACCACCGAGCAAGTAGAGCAGAGTGGACTTCCCCGACCCCGACGGTCCCATCACCGCCAGAAAATCGCCCTCATTCACCACAATATCGACGCCATCAAGCGCATGGACGACTTGATCACCCATGAAAAAATCGCGCCGTAGATTTTGGGTACGGATATCCGCTACTGTCATACGCATCCCGGTTCACAGAAAGGGATTTTTGGCCTAGCCATACGGACCACTGCCAGTCGAGCCGCCGATCCCACCCACCATTCCGCCGAAGATGGCAGGGACAATACCGACCAACGCGAACACGATCCAAATCGCCAGAGTCGCGGTCAACGCTTTGCGGCGCGTGAGACTGGTAAAGGCCATCAACGCCACGCTCACCAGGAGTACGTGCCAAATCATAAAAACGTCTACGCGGCTCAAGATGCTCGCCATGGCCAGTTGGCCCGGCCCAGACGGAAGCATGGATGTAACACTTTTGTCGATGACGAAACCGGAGAATCCCGCGTTGGCAATCGCCTCGCCCGTCACCAGGATATAGATGGTCTGGGCAAGTCCACGCAGCCCATAGGGTAACCATGTCCACACCGCCAGGCGGAACATCTGCCCAAAGTTGCTGCTACGCCCAAGGAAGACGCTCGCCAGATAGAGTCCGCCGCCCCACAGCAGCCATGCGGCAAACGTCCCGAGGATCGCACCGCCCAGTTTGAGGAAGTTCAGCCCGGACGACGCAGACGACGGAGCGTCGATCTGGGACGACATCCCCTCCATCATGCGCGGATTGACGTTGGTGATCATCTCCATTTGGTCAGGCGGCATCATCTGAGCGGCGGGCGATGGACGCGACGCGGCCCAAAGCGGGGCAATGGTCAACAGCAGAATGAGAAGCGCGGGTAACCACCACGCTTTTTTGTGATTGTCTTTCAAGTAGCCAAACGTTACCCTCGGGCGGAAAAGCACCCCCAGCAACAACGCAAAAACGTTCTTTTTGACAGGCTTCATAGCCTCCGGTTTAACGACACTCTGCTCTACAGCACTCTCTGTGGTCATAGGCACCTCACAATCGGTTGATTCGATACCAGGTATTATAACGTATCTGGAGACAAAAAAGTTCCATCTTCACGTTAACTTGGCGGTTCCTGTGCCGAAAAATGACCGCCACGCACATCTCGCGCCTGTGTGACCACAACAAAACCCTCTTTGTCGATCTCGTAAACGATGGATTTGAGATGCGCCATCTGCACATCGGTTATGGCACACAGCAAAACGCTTTTGGTTTCTCCTGTGTACATTCCTATCCCCTCCAACGCCGTCACCCCGCGTTGAAGTTCCTTCATCAATCGAGTGGACATTTCGGCTTTCTTTGTGGTGACAATGATGGCCAGGTTTGGCGCAGTTTCAGCTTTGATCCACCGCAGTCCTTTACGCTGCCACTCTTCACGAGGCGGAGCGCCGCGTTTTCTAAAGAGCCGGTATCCCACCCACGTGATAACAAACAAGGACAGATACGTCAGCAATACCACCACCAAGACCAAATATCCGGGAAATACCTCGCCAATCGCGGCGCGCGCTACAAGCTCCTGAGTACTAGTAATGGGCGTGGGATGAACCATCAGCTTAAGCAGCCAACTGGCGAGGACAATGACAAAAATCGCCGCGTAGTTGCGCCGGAAGCGGTTGCCCATCGCCTCCCAATGAGAAATTGGAAACACCGGATGGCGCAGTACGTCGCTAAGTTCGTCCCCCCAGTCCGAAGATGGCCGGAACGGGGGTACCAACATCGTGGCGAAAAATTCCGTCTCCATCAGCCGCGCGCGATGATACCAGAGCGAGTAATAGGTATATCGGCGCGCCTCGATATTGAGGAAAAGCAACAGCAACATCAACACCAGCAAAATCACGAAATGCGGGTTCTGCGGCGAACTAAAGCCAAACGTGATGGCACCGGCGGTCGTGACCACCGCCCAGTTCGTCGTCGTATCCAGGCGGTTGCGCCACAGATTGACGCGCGTGATCTCGGCGCGATACAAGTGGACCATCGCCGTGACGAAGTTGCTCTTATCGAGCTTGTAGCCCTGATAAGACCAGACGCACTCATCGCCATCTTGCTGCGCGTCGGCAGATAACAAGTCAGACATAGGTATGTTTTCGTTCATAGATCAAACCCGGTAAATCTACACCAACTCGGTAAAATACGCAACCGCGTCTCGCGCAAACGTCTCGTCAGTCAATCATACTGATGAGGCACATCCCAGAGGCAAAAACCAGCACCATGATGATGACGACCCATACAATTTTCTGCACGACAACCTGAATATTGTTGATTTTGGATATGTCGAAAATAAAGGGGCGTCCTGTCAGAACAGCGAGCAGTCCAGCCACAAGGCTGACCAGGGCAAAAACAAACGCCTCCGTCCAAAGCGCACCACTGGAATACCACACAATCCACGCGAGCAACAACGCGACGCTGCCCAGCCCCAGGCCCGCCAGTCCGAAGTAACGAAAATAACGCACGCGTTCTGCGGCATCCGCAGGTTTCTCCAGCATCGCACTCCGTTTTTGCCGTTGGGCATCCCAGGCTGCGCGAAAATCCTGGGCATCGCCAAGGCCCATCGGCGGCATATCACTGAAATGCCGGAGCGCGAAGGTGGGTAGCATCCATATCACAAACAGAAAGACGAAGGCCAGCAACGCCCCCACGATTTGGCTTTCACGCCGCCCCAGGAAGAGCAGAGTAGACCGTAACCAGGCATAAGGACCGGCATCACGCCAAAGCCATGTCCCCCACAGAATAACGATGGCGAGTAAAGAAATAGCCATATAGACCAGAAAAACCGGCTTCGGGATGAATTTGCGTGGGTTCACACTCCTATCCCTCGGAGATTGCGATTCGCATCGATGATGGATAAACGCCTTACCATACGTCCTCCCAAAGATTTGACATTCGCAATAGTATACACCGAAAGCCCGTTTGGCGGAATTAGGACCATCAGATTTGATCAGTATTGCCATCAGATGTGGCCTAAAGGCCGGAGATGGCGGGATTTTTGTGGCGAAGCCCCGCCACAAAAATCCCTACCTCAAAAAGCCGCTCTTTAATTGACCCAGTCGTGAATCACGTTATAATAAGAGAGTATCGAGCAGTCAATTTTCCCCAAAACCGACGTGCAGATTAACAAGCTATACCAAGCGACGGTAGCGCCGTGGTGGAACCAACGGATTTTTCGGCCCTTATTCACTTATATTGTTTGACCGGAGGTAACTATGATACTGGTAACAGGCGCTACAGGCCACGTGGGGAACGTATTGGTGCGCGAGCTGCTGGCGCAAGAACAGCAGGTACGCGCGATGACCCTCCCTAACGACAATTGTGCGTCGCTGGAAGGCTTGGATGTCGAGCGCGTCACCGGCAATGTCCTCGACTCCGCCTCGTTGGACCGGGCGATGGACAACGTTGATGTCGTCTATCATCTGGCAGGCATCATTTCCATTTTGCCCGGCGCAGAAGCGTTGATGCGTAAGGTCAACGTGGACGGTGTCCGCAACACCGCGCAGGCTGCGCTGCGAGCCGGTGTGCGGCGGATGGTCCACATCAGTTCGATCCACGCCTTTAGACGGATGCCGCACGGCGTCTGCATCGACGAGCACGTTCCCTTCGCGCCGGACAGCCCGGTTGGAACTTACGACCGTACTAAAGCCGAAGGGACACTCGCCGTCCTCGAAACCGTGGAACAGGGACTCGATGCCGTCATCGCCTGCCCCACCGGCGTCATTGGCCCCTACGACTATCTCGATTCCGAAATGGGCAACGTCATCCGCAATTTCGCCCAGAAAAGACTGCACTTCCTGGTGGAGGGAGCCTACGATTTTGTAGATGTGCGTGATGTCGCCAGAGGACTGACCCTGGCTGCGGAAAAAGGGCGCGCGGGCGAAACCTACATCCTGTCGGGCGCGCGCATCGAAATCGCGCAGATCAAGCAGGTCGTACAGGAATTCGCGGGCATCCGCACTCCACATATCGTCGCGCCGATGTGGGTAGCGGAACTTGTTGCGCGCATCGCCGAGCCTTTCTACCGGTTGACCCACGCCATTCCCAAATTCACCCACTATTCACTGCGCACGGTGCAGGACAACTGCAACTTCAGCCACGCCAAAGCGCAAATGGAATTGGGCTACACCCCCCGGCCTTTGCGTGAAAGCATCGCCGACGTCCTCGGGTGGCGAAAAGGATACAGTCCCGCGTAACGCTCTAGCCCCTGTCATTGACTTCCCCTATGGGATGAGTACAATAATGTCAACGACGTTGTCAAAAGGATAACGTCTTATAAATACATATAGGAGGTCAAGATATGGTTATGAAGATTGGTGAGATGGAACCCGAAATGCGGGAGGAGTTCAGGAAAAAGCCGACCGCCAAGCAGCGCACTTATGTCGTCGCCGCTGGAGACACATTGGGTGCCATCGCCAAGAAGTTCTACGGCGATGCAAACCGCTGGAAAGACATCCTCGAGGCCAACAAAGATACCGTCAAAGACGCCAACGCGATTCGCGTAGGACAGGAGTTGATTATCCCCTAAGAACCTATCCGAAAATTCGCCGTTGACGCACCAGAAACGCTCGCCAGCATAATTTTCGGATAGAGACTAAAGCCTGGTTCTGGCTCTCTGGTGAACAGGGGTTGTGGCAGGTACACTGTTTCACAACTCCTGTTCATTTTGTGAGGTCGATATTTTGACAAAATTCAAAGTCGCCATAACCTTTCTCGGATTATTCAGTATGCTTTTGATCGCAACGCTGCCCGGGTGCCGGCGCGAAGTAAACCTCGCAGATATCGGAAACCCCTCTGCGTGGCCTACCGCTACACCCAAACCGGCAGCCCTGACGGCGACCGCTAAAGCCGGTCCCAGCCGTACCCCCACCGTCATCATCGACACCTCCACCCCTACCCCCACCCGCGCCGCGCCGGAGACCACGGCCGTCTTCTACACCACGCGCGCAGGGGATACACTGTCCGGCATCGCCATGGCCTTCGGGACGACAGTGGAAAGCCTGATGCGCATCAATGGACTGACAAATGCCGACCAACTGGCAGCAGGCCAACGGTTGCGCATTTCCCTGGACGCGCAATACACCGGGCCAGGAACCCTCTTGATCCCCGACAACGAACTGGTGTATGGGCCGGAGTACAAGGATTTCGACGTCGCCCAGGCGACAGCCACACTGCCGGGCATGTTCAAAAACTACAGCGAGAACGTGCTGGGCGTGGATATGACCGCCGCTGAGATCGTCACGTTGATCGCCGAACAATACAGCGTTGGCCCACGAGTGCTGCTGGCGCTCCTGGAATTGCGGGGCGGTTGGTTGAGCAATCCAGAGCCTGCGGCAGAACAATACACCTACCCTCTAGGCTATACCGCACTGCCCCACATGAACGGCCTGTATCACCAACTCAGCCTGGCAGCGGATGCGCTCAACATCGGAATTTACGGCTGGTGGATGGACAGTCTGTGGCTCGTGCAAACGCGCGACGGGACTTACATCCAGTTCTCGACACAAATCAATGGCGGTACAGCGGGCGTTCAACGCGCCATGGCTCCTGCTTCCGCCGATTACGAGAGTTGGCGCGCCGATTTGAACCGCTTTGCCAGCGTCTACAACAGTCTATTCGGCAACCCGTTCGCATCTGCGATCGAACCGTTGATTCCCGACGGTCTGAAAGCTCCAGAACTGCTCCTGCCGTGGCCTCAGGATGCCACCTGGTACTACACGGGCGGGCCGCATCCGGGGTATGGAACCCAGGGGCCATTCGCAGCGCTGGACTTCACCACCAACGAGCGCAACATCGGCTGCGCCCCGAGCAGCCAATGGGCGACCGCTGCCGCAGACGGGTTGGTCGTTCACAGCCGCGATGGCATGGTGATTCAAGACCTCGACGGCGATGGTTTTGTGGGCACAGGATGGGTGATGTTCTACATGCACATGGCCTCGGATGGGCGCGTGCCGAATGGCGCTATAATCAAAGCGGGCGATAACATCGGGCATCCTTCGTGCGAAGGTGGGGTATCCAATGCGACCCACCTGCACATCGCCCGGCGCTACAACGGCGTGTGGATCGACGCCGACGATCCACGTTGGCCGATGGCGCTTTCAGGCTGGACGCCAGCCTCGACGGGCGACGCCTACTATGGCACGCTCTCCAGAGGCGGACAAACGTGTACCGCCTGCGAGTGTTGGGAACAAATCAACGCAGTTGCACATTAACCTTTGACAAAGCCTGAATTCGGACTATAGTGCCCATATAACGTTGCTTTATTCTTGAGGAGGAGACCCTATGCAATACGCGAGTTTTGGGAAAAGAGCAGTTGCCTACATCATCGATAGCGTCATCGTCGGTCTGATTGCCGGTATCCCTATTGGATGTTTGATCGGCATCACGACGGCATTCGCTATGGAGATGTCAGAGGAAGCCTATATCATCGCCATCATCGCAGTCTCGCTGATTGGCGCGTTATGGGCGATCATCGCTAGCATCCTATACTTCGCGTGGATGTGGTCGCGCACCGGGCAAACGTTGGGAAAGAAATGGCTCGGCATCAAAGTCGTGACCGCCGAATGGATCCCACCCAGCTTTTGGCGTGCTGCCGGACGCGCGACCATCGGATATTGGATCAGCGACTTTGTCTTCGGCCTGGGGTTCCTCTGGATGCTATGGGACGACTATCAGCAGTGCTTGCACGACAAGCTATTCAGCACGTATGTGATCGAAGCATAGCGCCACAACACGGACGCAGTTCAATCGACGCGCAAGACCTTCGCTCCGCGAATCTTGCGCGTCTTGAGTTCAACAAGGGCCACGTTCGCCTCTTCCAGCCCAAACTCCTGTACCTCAGGCTTGATACGCATGTCGGCCGCCAACGTCAGAAATTCGCTCACATCTCTGCGGCTGACGTTGGCGACGCTCTTGATCTCCTTCTCCATCCACAGGTGAACGGGATAATCCAGGCGCAGCAGCGCCTCTTTATCCGCGTCCTCTTTGCGAATGGCGTTGATGACCAGCCTGCCGCCGGGCGACAGATGCCGCAAAACCTCAACGATCGGTCCCCAGACAGGCGTGGTGTCGATGGCACAATCGAGCTTTTCGGGCGGCGCCTCAGTGTGATCTCCCGTCCAGACCGCACCGAGTTCCCTGGCGAACGCGCGTTCCTGCGCGCTCCTGGCAAAGACGAAGACCTTGACGTTCGGATAACGGTAGCGCACCATCTTCAGGACAAGGTGCGCCGACGCCCCAAACCCCACCAGACCGAGATTCTGCCCATCCTGGATGTCGGTCAGACGCAGCGAGCGATAGCCAATCGCCCCCGCGCACAACAGCGGCGCGGCCTCCGCGCTGGTGAAAAATGCGGGGATGCGGTAGGCGAATCCTTCCGGCACGGTCATCAACTGCGCGTACCCGCCGTTGACGTCCCGTCCCGTAGCCTTGAAGTCCGCGCACAGGTTCTCGTTGCCGGACCGGCAATAGGTGCACGTCCCGCACGCCGAGTAAATCCAGCCCACGCCCACCCGCGCGCCGATCTCGAACATCTCAGCGCCAGGGCCGCGCCCTTCGACCCGCCCCACCACCTGATGTCCCAGCACGACTGGCAAATGCGGCGGCGGCGTGCGTCCCTCGATCTCATCCAGCTCGGTGTGGCATACCCCGCAGGCCGAAACGCGCACGAGGATTTCGCCGGCAGCGGGGACGGGATCGGGTAATTCGGTCAGCGTCAAGGGCGTTTGGTCCTTGGCAAGATCGCAGAGCTTGGACAAAACCATGGCTTTCATATCACCAGCTTCACTGCAAACTGCCCAATGGTCGGTGTGAGCTATTGACAGGTGGATTCCACCCTACAGTTTGGTGTTATCAGAATGTAACGCCATTAGTTGTTAGCTATAGTAACTACAGCGAAACGCTTGAGAATGCGGGAGCTAGGGAACTGGGCAAGAGAAATGAGCTTATTCGCCAACGCGACTGGCAACAAAGCATTGTCATACATATCACACTTTAATTTGTCGACGTTTGTCAAAATCTCCTGGATATTGCAGAAATCAGCTTTGCTAGGCGAAGCTTTTTTGTCGGTTGAGGGTAAAGTAACCACATACATACCACCATTAGATGCTTTAAAGATAAGTTTGTTGTTGTAGTAAGTGGTCTGCCCGAAAATGTTATTAGGATCGACTGTAGCGGGAAGAATGTATTTGTAAATGTAATCGTTGTCGAGCAGTAAAACTGTTGCGTCTGGGAGAATCTTGCGAATTTCATCGGCATGCTCGACGAAGGCACCACTCTTTTCGAGACCAGCCAAATAGAGATTATGATTTGCGAATAAATACTTTACCAGCATTCGCATAGGTCTGTGCATGTTGGCGGTCTGACCGAAGAAAGCGAGAGGGCCGTCTTTGATGAACAGGAATTCGTTTAGCATCGCTGGTTTCAAGCGCAAGATGAGACGGATGACATGAACAAGTAGAATCTGCTCAATGGTAGTTGTAACATAACCAAGAATTCCACCAGCACCGAGTTCATCATCGATAGCTTCATGGAGACGAAAGACATCCGTTAGGTAGATTTGCCCATTACACTTGGGGCATTGGAAAGTGTAAGCTTTGGTCATGCCGATTCGGGATAGAGGAATACGAGCTTCTCGACAATGAGGACAACTACCTAATATCCATTCCGAAACCGGATGATCATATTCCTGAAAGATGAACCAGCGCATAGTTGCCATCAATGTGTCTGATTCTTCTAGCTTTGTCATAAAGAAGTTATAGAGAGCCCGGCGGACAGAATGCGTGATGGATGTTTCAGTTTTGAGAGTCACATTGCGAACAGGGATGGTGAGTTTAAAACGCTGGATCTGCTTAAGTTTGGCCATATCTTCGGGGTCAATAAAGGGCCTATACTCCAGGTTTTCTAGGTCTTCGATGCTGAAGACCAGCACACCGAACTGAAAAAAACAGATCGTCGCAGAGGGAAATTCGGACCGAACAGGGATTTCTTCATAACCGCCATCAATAGCAACGATTTGCTTGATCGGATTCTTCTTGATAGGGGAAAAGACGAATTGCTGATCGTGAGGGATCGTTATATCTTCGATAGGTTTTGGAATATTGCAGCCAGAGATAAAACTCTGCACATCCGAATCTTGGATGATT
>DAIUDK010000122.1:0-17088 GCA_036845725.1 Chloroflexota bacterium | reverse complement strand
CCCTGGGGTTGGCAGCACAATCGCACGTCCACCTGGCTGGCGTTGGCGTGTTTCGAAGTGTTGTTGAGAGCTTCCTGAGCAATCCGGTAGAAGGCGATTTTCACGTCGAGCGGCAGATCACATTCGACGACCGCGGACATATTCACGGGGACGCGCGCCCGGCCGGTGGTGGCTTCGGCCAACTGCTGGATCAAATCGTTGAGGGAGGCTTCCATCAGCGCGATGGGGCGCAGTTCCAACAGTAACGTGCGCATTTCGGCCATCGCGCCGCGCGTCAATTCGCGGAGTTCCTGAGTGCGCCGTTGCGCCTCTTCGGGATTGGTCTTCCAAAGGCGCGTGAGGACGTCTGCGATGATGCTGGCGGAGAACAGCGTTTGAGTGACGGCGTCGTGCAACTCGCGGGCAAGGCGCTGGCGTTCTTCGAGCGTCGCGGCTTGCTGCGCTTGCTGGTAGAGCCGGGCGTTCTCGATGGCTGAAGCAGCCCGCTGCGCAATTGCTGTGACCAGGCGGACATCGTCGTCACTGAAAGCGTGCGGCTTGTGATAGTTGACGTTGAAAATGCCAAAAACCTGCCCCTCAACAAGGATAGGAACGTGGATAAACGAGCGGATTTGTTCGGGATAGGTGATATTCCAATCGACGCGCTTGTCACCGACTGTATCGTTGACCATCACCGGTGTAGCGTGCTCTGCAGCATATCCAACCAAGCCCTGCCCGGCTTTGATGACCATACGCGCTAACGTCTGCTGCTCAAATCCACGCGCGGCACGTGGAACGAGATGTGTTTTCGCCTCGTTCCAGACCAGCAGCACGCTCTTGTCCACCTTCAAAATATCCACGGCGACGTTGACCAGCGTTTGCAGCACGTCGTTGAGTTCCAGATGACGATAAAGCTCCTGGTCGCCTTGATAAAGGGCTTCGATCTGATGTGTTCGCTGTTCTGCCTGGGCGAAAAGATGGGCGTTGTCCAAAGCAATAGAAGCGAGCTGCGCGAACCCTTGTAACAGTTCGACCTCGCTCTCCCCAAAAGTTCGCTCGGAGTCGATGGAGTGCGCGACCCCAAGCACGCCAGCGATGCCGCGCTCGGACTTCAGCGGGACGCCGACCACGGCACGGATGATGTTCCCTCGAGTGCCCATCAACGGCACACGATGCGGCCATTTAGGATAATCGTTGACCACAATCGGCGCCTCTGTCTCCCATACTCTGCCGACCACACCCTCTCCATGCCGCATACGAAAATCTACCGTGCGACTGAAGAGTCCCACACTCACTTTACGCTCCATCACCTGTTTGGTAGGGTCAAGCAAATACACGTACCCATGTTCGGTGTCCAATAGTTGAGCCGCGCGAGCAACAATGGTTTCCAGCAGGTTGTCAATCTTCAAGCGATTCATCAACGCAAGCGAAGTCTCGTGCAGCGCTGCCAGGTAGGCGTTCTGCCGTTGGAGACCCTCTTCAGCCCGGCGTCGCTCGCCCACCTCCTGCTTCAACAGGTTGTAGGCACGTTCGAATTCGCTGCTCACGCTGCGGCTAATGGAGACGACAAAAAACACCCCGAAGACCAGCAGCAAACCGCCGATGCCCACGGTCAAGGCCTGGGCTGTGCGTTGCTGTTTGATCGCAGAACCGATGTTGTTATAAAACCGGGCTTCCTCGTCCTTGTAAAGCCTTTGCATCTGCCGCTCAATGGATTCGAGGATAACGTCAATCTGGTATGTGGAACTGCGGTAATGGACCACAGCCGGGTCTACGTTTAGCTGTTCGAGTCGATGGTCATACTGCCGAAGCAAATATTGCACATTATCCAGGACTTCCACAACGTGTTCGTCGTTGCTGGCTTCGGTCTGCGTCACTTTTAATTGATCGTCCAATTCGCTGCGCAGCGATTCGACGAGTTCGAAGTTCGGATAATCATCACGCAGGATAAGCATCGTTTCCATATGGAGCTGAATGACTCCGCGTTGGAGATTGCCCAGGTTGGCGATACGATAACCGGCTCGAAAAGCGCCGGAGGTGTTCAGGTTGATATAGGCGACGACGATCACACTGCCCAAAGCGATCACCAGCAGAACGATCATCATCACCAGGACGAGCTGTGTCCGCGAAAGCACACCTTCAGCGCCAAAAAGACGAAGCCTTTTCATCAGTCCACCTTGCCAGCATCACCTACGCTGCGCACTATGATCGCGCACAGAGATATTCTCGAGGGCTTGCATATCCAGTCTACCACAAAACTCGATTCTGGTTTGATGGAATCTGGGAAAAAATAAGCCGTCGTCAGAGCCCTGGCGACGGCGTTTGAAGAGTGGACGAACCTTTTCAATCCTGCCATCACTATAAACGGTATATCGTGACTGCGGACTAGACATATGGCGAGATTTAGGGTCGCCAAGTGGCGAGTTTTTTCCCTGGTCAGATGGTCAGGTCGGCAATGGTTGCCAGCAATCGTTCGGGTGGATCTGCCTTGCTCACAAAGGCATCGGCACCGGTCGCCAACGCGACGCGTCGCGTCTCGGATTGGCTGTTGAGCACGATAATGGCGACATCAGGCTGTGCAGCGCGAAGAGCTTTGAGGGCGGTATAGCCCCCCACCTGTGGCAAATTCCAGTCCAGGATGATCAAATCAAGATGCTTTCTGGAAACGCAGCGCATCATAGCTGCGCCATCGCCGGCTTCGTAAATCTCCGAAGCATCAGACTCCTGGCGCAACAACAGCCGTAGCGCTGAGCGCACACGAGGTTCATCATCCGCTATTAGGACTCGCATTGTCTATCACTTGTGGCTTCAACTACTTGACTGCAAGTATAGCGCCATTCTCTGGCACATACGCCCGACACCTGGTCAGAATAAAAGCGGCTGTTTGATCGGTTTTTACCCTGGTCAGATGACCAGGAAAACAAAAGCTCCCGCGGCATATGCCACGGGAGCAGAGAGGGCGTGTGCGATGTGGCTAATCGAACAAGTTGTTATGAATGGCAATTGCCACGGCTTCGGTACGACTTTCCGCCCCCAGTTTGGACAGAATGTTGCTGACGTGAAACTTGACGGTAGAACGGCTCACGAACAACTGATCAGCGATTTCCGGGTTGCTCAACCCATCAGCCATCAACTTGAGGATTTCTTTCTCACGGTCGGTCAAATCGTAGCCGACACTCGATTTGTGCATGGCGGCCTGAATGAGCGCCTCAGCCGCTTCCGGCGCCAACGTAGGGCGTCCGCCGTGGGCTGCGCGGATCGCGCCGGCCAGCTCGTCGGCAGAGACGTTCTTCAGTAGATACCCGATCGCCCCGGCCTGCATCGCGCCCTGCACCAGTTCCTCCTCTTTGAAACTGGTCAAGGCGATGACCTGAACGTGAGGATGCTGCGCGCGGATGGTGCGCGTCGCGGCGGCGCCGTCCATGCCAGGCATGACGAGGTCCATCAAGATCACGTCAGGTTGGAACTTCTCACACATGCGGATGGCTTCGGCTCCATTCGCAGCGCCCCCCACCATCTCGAGGTCATCGTAGGCGAGGAGAAACGCGCTCAACCCGCTGCGCACCACAGCGTGGTCGTCCACAATCAATACCCGGATTGGATTCCCTTGTTGCATCGTGACTCCTTTGCTACCCGGCGGGATTGAAAAGATCGACCGTCCGATTGCAGCACAGTCGTCATTATATCCGGTGTTGATTTGATTTCAAGTTATAGTGAGCGGCCTATGGGATTTCTGCCGTAACAGACTGGAGCAATACCTGTTGACCTGGCTGCCCCACGGCGAACAGACGGTAATCGTAAGTACTACCGGCTACCACAGTCATATCGTTGAAACGATAGCTGCCCCCCGCGGGTGGCTTGCCGGCGATCATGCTGCTGTTGATCTGCACAAACGAGCTTGTCCCACTCTCCGCCCGATACAGATGGAAGCCCTGGCAGTTGCGTTCTGCTCTAGTTTTCCATCTGAGCACGGCTCGACCACGCTCACCTGCGGCGCTGAACGAAACTAACGTTACCTCAGGCCCACCGCCGGCTGTGCCCGTCATCTGCTGCGTCGGCAGTGACCACCAGCCCAGTATGGAGCCGGCAACGGCAAGCAGCACGACGATGACTAAAAAGGAAATCACCACAGCCACACCTGTCCTGCTTCTCAGCCAGCGCTTGATTTTCTTCACAACACACCTCCAGTATTCAATCTGAGTTTTGCGGGCCGCTAACCCTGGCATTATTTCCCTGTATATGAATAGTCGTTGAGACGACTCCAAATGGGCCGGGATAATGCAGTCGCTCGCGGCTACCCTTCACGGAGCACCAACGGCAAATAGATACGCGTCTCGATATCAATATGGCGTATATCGCTGGCCGAATGGACCTCATTCACTGCCGTGACCGTGATGGCCCAGGTTCCCGGCCTTGTCCAGGTGAATGTAACCGTGTCGGTTATAGTACACATCGTGTGTGTGATAGGACCAGCTTGTCCGCCGGCCACCCAAACGTAAGTGAGCGGTATAAAGGCCGTGCCCAAGGTCGAGGTAACGGTGGCGGTGAATGTGTACGGCGTGTCAACCTCGCCCGTCGCCGGGCCGCTGATGAGCGCGTGTGTCGGCGAGACGGGTGTGCGAATGAGAATGGTGTGCGTGTCCGTCACCATGCCACCGGCATACGCCGCTGCGACATCAACGGCTTTGAAACCGGGCGTGTTCCAGGTATAAGTGACGACACTGGTCCCCTGCCCCGCGTCGGGCACAGGTTCCCAGGCATACGTAAGGGGAGCGTTCGCTGTGGCCGGACTGACGGTCGCGGCAAAACTGTAAGGAGCATTGATGTATCCCAACTCAGGACCGGTGATGGCGACGGCATCCGGTACAGCAAAAGTCCCGTGGGCGTACTTGAGGCTGAAATTGGGGAAAGCGTCGTAGTAGCTGATGTGGGGTTGGCCGGTGCTGTCTAGCGCCAGGGAAGCATACTGCCCCACCCGTCCCACGCTATCGACAGTTTGCACAGACCAGGTGCTGCCGTCTCGCCACGCGTATTTGAGATCATCGCGCGTGTCGTTGTAGTAGCTGATGTGTGGGCGATCGGCGCCATCCAACGCCAGAGAACTGAACTTGCCCACGTCTCCGGTACTATCGATGATCTGGATGAGCCACGCGCTGCCGTCCCAATGCGCGTACTTGAGATCGGCATTGATCCCGTCGTAATAGCTGATGTGCGGGTGACCGGCATTGTCCAGCGCCAGAGAACAGGATTCATCCTGCCAGTCGACGCGATCAATAACCTGAATGAGCCAGGCGCTACCATCCCAATGCGCGTACTTCAGATCGCCGTTGATGCCGTCAAAGTAACTGATGTGCGGATAGTCGTCTCCATCCAGCGCTAGGGAACTCGCATCGCCCGCGCGCCCGGCGGCATCGACGATTTGCGTGTGCCAGGCCTGACCGTCCCACCAGGCGTACCGGAGGTAAAAGTCGAGCCAAATGTAGCTGATGTGCGGATAGCCGTCCGCGTCCAGCGCCAGGGAAGTGGACTGCCCCACCGCCCCGGAGCTATCCACGGTCTGGAGGAGCCAGGCGTCGCCGGTCCAACGCGCGTATTTGAGATTGTATGTATCAGCGCCGGTCACAGCGGCGTAGCTGAGGTGCGGCAGGCCGTCGCCATCCAGCGCCAGGGAGCTGTAGCGCCCTACATCCCCGGCGCTATCCACGGTTTGAACGAGCCACGGTGATTCATCCCCCTGGGCGTATTTGAGATCGCCGGCAAGGCTCTCGTAGTAGCTGATGCGCGGCCTGTCGTCCGCATCCAGGGCCAACGAGGCGTATTGACCCACATCCTCGGCCTTATCGACGGTCTGAGCAAGCCAGGCCGCGCCATCCCACCGCGCATAGTTGAGGTCGTACAGGGCTGTGTTCATCTGGTTACAATGGCTGATGTGCGGATTACCGGTCGCATCCAGGGCGAGAGACGTGAACCGGCCTCCCTCCCCGGCACTATCGATGGTCTGAATAAGCCAGGCGCTGCCGTCCCACCGCGCGTATTTGAGGCGAGTGTTGGTGTCGTCGTGATAACTGATGTGGGGAAAGCCGTCGTCGTCCAGCGCCAGTGAGCTATACTCACCGACGTACCCGGAGCTATCGACGGTCTGAATGAGCCAATCACTGCCATCCCACACGGCGTATTTGAGATCGCCGCCGGTGACGTCGCTGTAGCTGATGTGTGGATGTCCGGCGTCATCCAGCGCCAGTGAGCTATCCCAGCCTACGTACCCGTCGCTATCGACGGTTTGGATGAGCCAGTCGCTGCCATCCCACGCGGCGTATTTGAGGTCGCCGTTGTCGCCGTCGTAGTAGCTGATGTGCGGGTAGCCATCGCCGTCTACCGCCAGGGAGGTGTCCCAGCCCACATCCGCCGCGTCGTCAACGGTCTGGATGAGCCAATCCTCGCCATCCCATGTCGCGTATTTGAGCGTGCCGTAGTCGCTGTCGTAGTAGCTGATGTGTGGATGACCAGCATCGTCCAGCGCCAGTGAAGTCTCTTGGCCCACGTACCCGTCTTCATCGACCGTTTGAATGAGCCACGCGCTGCCGTACCACACCGCGTACTTGAGGACGGCATTGTAAGTGTCGTAATAGCTGATGTGCGGATAGCCAGCATCGTCTAACGCCAGGGAGCTGTACTCACCCACCTGGTCGGCGTCATCGACGACCTCTGTGTGCCAGGTTGCGCCGTCATACCAGGCGTAATACAGGTGACGTCCACCGTAGGCGACATGCGGACGACCACCGGCGTCCAGGCGCAGGCTGCGATCGTCCAGGTTGGCGAAGCTGTGTGGGCAGTCCACGCACTGGATATCCCACGCCAGATCAGAGGCGATTGCAGCCTGCTGCGCTCCCGGCTCCTCTCCCGCCTCCGGCAAGAAATCGGCGGCTTTGTATGCGCTGGAGACGGCGGCGTTGTTTAGCAGCAGCGCCAGGACAACGAAAATGATGCGGAGGTATCTAGTTTTCATGTCGATTTCCCCTTTTGGCTATCCCTTTACATATCGCGCAACACCAACGGCAGGTAAACAGGATAACCCGGCGGTTGAGGCGATTCGCCTTCCCGAACGTGCGTGTAGAGCGTCGCATAGTTGTTGTCGAGGTTCGTGTCGAAGCCCTGGACCGGGTCGAGAGGACCGCTCAACGAGGACACCCTGGCAGCGTTGACGAGTATCCCGCCGATGTTCGAGGGAAGGCGCGTGCTCAGTTGGAACGTCGCTATCTCGCCGGCAGCCAGCGAATCCAGGTTGCAGAACACGTCCGTGAGGTAGGGTAAGCACCTGGGATCGAGCGCCTCCAGGGTTACATCCCACGGTAAGGAACTTTTCACGTTTACCTGCGACGCCGGACCTGGACCGGCGTTGCTCACGGTGATCGTGTAGACCAGGCTTTGGCCGGCAAAAACCTGATCCGCTGCGGACGACAGGCTCACCGCCAGGTCGTAATCCTGTTGCGGAAGGGGGTCAACGCACAATTCAGTATCGCCGCGATCGAGGTCTTCCTGGTCAGCCGTGAGAGAGCAGGGCCCCTCGAGTGACACCAGATTGATGTTCGTGCCGGGAGCGGCGCGCAGCGTGGCCTCGATGACAGACCGGCTCTGGCGCGGGACAATGCCGAGGTCGCACACGATTTCCTCGTCCTCAAGTACACACGCCCCTTGCCCAACGGAGAACAACGTCGTCGAGGGCGGCAAGGTGATTTTCATCGTCACGTTGGTTACCGCCAACGGTCCCTCGTTGCCCACGTGCCAGGTGTAGGTGATCAAGTCGCCGGCCTGGACGCGCTTGTCGAGGTAGGCGAACAGGTCGGTGAAGATCGCACCGGGCGCGTACACCCCGACGTCATACTGCGCGCAGTCGGATCTGACGTTGGTTCCGCACACCTCCAGGGCGTAGCCTTGCGTCGAAAGCGGCGTATCCGGCGTCGAGTCGACCTGCAAATACATCGAGAGCGGTGGGGTGATCGGCGCGTGCGTGTCCAGCAGGGTACCATCATCCGCATAGAGGCGCACCGTCGTCGAAGGGATCACGGTGTGTTGAAGGTACGTGACCGTCAGCGGTTGCGTCCAGCCGTTTAGCACCCGTGACTCAAAAGGCAGCGTTATGCTTTCACCGACTAAAATGTTGATGCGCCCGACGGGTCTGTCCGGTGGGCGTTCGACGCGGAAGTCCGGCTTGGCGATTTGGTAATGGACACGTTGGTAGTCGCTGCCCTGGGGCGAGACTGCCCACAGCTCGATCACGCCGTTGCCGGTGCTAAATGCGCGTTGCGTGTCGGTGATCCACAGCACGGCGGATCGTCCCGGCAGAATGATGGTAGATTGTGCTGCCGGTCCGCCCTGGTTCAACGTGTACAGCAGGTCTTCCGGTCCCTCGACGTAGAGTTCGACCGGGTCTGTGTGATTCTGGAAATGCAGAACATCCAAGGTTACGCTAACGCTTTCCGCCTCGCCCAAAACGACGTGATCCGGTGTGACGCGCAGATCAATGGTCGGATTGGTGACGGTCACCGGCAGGTGCACGTAACGCTGGTCGCCGCCGCCCATCGCCAGGATGCCCTCTGACCAGGAGCCGCTGGCCGCCGCCTTGGGCGCAAACACAGTCCCGGTCACGACCGCTCCGGCTTGAGTGGGCGTGATGGTATCCTGGGCAAAGGTGACGTACATATCCACACCATCCACCCACAGGGCCTCTTCGTCCACGTTATGCAAACGCACGATATCAGGATAGTCGGGCAACGCGGTGCGGAGCGTCACCGTGATCGTGCGACTTTCTCCATTGGACAGGGTGAGGCCCGGCGGGTCTACGCTCAGGCTAAAGGGCGCGCTGCGTGGCCAGGCCGTGATCTGCTCGGAGTGGGCAATGCGGCCAGTCCGGGTGTCGATGGCGTCGATCCACAGTGTATAGGTCAGCGCCGGGTCCAATCCCATGAGTGTGAAATGATGCACGTCCCCCAGTTCGTACTGCATAGTCTGGGTGGATGGGTCGCTGGCATACAGGACATACTGATCGACATCGGCGCTGACGTGATCCTGCCACGTCACTTCCAACGCGCGGTAGTGGGACACTGCCGCCAAACCGGCATGCCACGTGTCCTCCCAGGGCAGGACAACTTCGATGGGATCGGGGATGTAAAGCCGTGTGGGCGGATTGCGCCCGTCCACAACCTCGATCCAGATGTGATACGTCCCGCTGGGCAGGTTGCTAAGCAAGTTTACCGTGTGGGTCTGGAGTGAACCGTTCACCCACGTGTCGTCCACGCCGCCCAACCGATCCGCCAGACGCCGCCCGGCGTAGTAGGGGATCTCGACGGTCTCCGGCACGCCGTCACTGTTGGTGACGACGGCAGTGGTCGTGATCGGGCCGGGATTGGCGAAAATACTGATCCGGGTGTCGGCCTGGGGCGAGGTCAAGCGCCATGTCACCTCCACCGTGATTGCGTCGCGCAATGTCACGCTCACATCGTTCAGTTTGGGCGCGGGAACCGTACCCAGCGCCTTGAAGACGTAGATCGTGTCGGGCGTGATGTCGCCGCCCAGAATCGCCTGCCACGTGCCTACCTGCGCCTGCGCGATCTGGTACATCACCTGAGTGCTCTTGTCGGTGGCGATGTCGGTGTTCAGCATCGCGCGTTGGTCGCCCGACGCCCCCAACAGGAACACGCTGTACACATAGCCTTCGGTCAACACCGCGCTCGGCAAGGATACCAGCACCGTTGCGCTGCCTGCCTGGCGTATCTCCAGGTCATAGTCGCCGCCTGCAAGCGAGATGTAGTCGCTGGCGGACCCGTAAGCCACGCTTTCGAGCAAGACTGGCCCGCCTTGCACGGCCAGGTCTACCGCCGGAGCATCCGGCGACAGCGCGACCAGCCGCAGATGCGCCTGTCCCAGCGCTGGGAGACGGTTGTTGCCTTGCCCGCTTGCCATCTCGCCGTCTGCCGCCGCAACCAACGCAGATGAACGATTGTCGTCGTGCAGCCAGATCGGGCTGACACTACCCGGCCATCCGGCAGCGATCAGGGTGTAGGCCTCGCCTTCTTCCAGGCTCACTGTCAGGCTGATCAGGTGCGTGGTGCTGATGCCCGCCGGGGTGACGATGAGGTGCGCCGACTCGCCGGGAACGCTCGCGTAGGCTGTGGTCTGGCTGTATGGGATACTGTCCCAAACCAGGCTGGACTGCGTTGTCACACCCGGCCAGATGTGCAATACGTCCAAAGCGTCTCCGCCGGCTACAGCGTTCACGAAGCGCACCTGAGCGGGTGGCGCGGCATCGTGGCTGGCGACAAGCTGCAACCCGGGCGTGATGCTCTCCGTCCCCACCAGGAAGACGCTGTAGATGCTGCCCCGCGTCAGGGTCAGGGCGCTGGTGTCGACCAGAACTGTAGATTGATCGGCCAGCCGCACCTGCACGTCGCGCCGTCCACCGCTCAACTCGACGTAGGGACCGGCCGCTTCGAACGGCACGTTGCCGGTCAGGTAGCCGCCCTCCGGGTCGGTCAGGTCGACCGCTGGAGCGCCGGGCGCAACGTTGACGAGCCGCAGCAAGGCGTGATCCTGAGGCAACGGCCGGTTTTCATCCACCAACAACCAATAGTCGTATTCGCCGGTCAGGACGAGGCTGTAATCCGTGTATTCTGCCAAAGCGACGGTCGTGCTCAAGAGCACAGTGGTCGTGATCCCCGCCGGCGTCACCTGGATGACGTGTTCGCCCACACCTAGCGCCGTGTAGCGTGACAGCGCGTACCGTCCCAATCCTCCGGCGTAGGGGTCGCCATCGACCCACACGTCGACCGCGCCTGCGTCGGGCCACGCGTGCACAAAGCGCAACTGGGCGACAGCCTCTTCGCCTTCGGTCATTGCGGTCGGCAGTTGGATAGCGACCCCGTCCCATTCGTCGCCGAGGGTGCGCGCAATGCGTTCCGGCACGGGGATGGAGCCGACGGGCGTTGCCTGACCGTTGGCGGGCGTTTGCGGGGCACACAGGCTCAAACGCAGACCGTCGCCGTCAACCGTCTGAGCCTGCGATTCGCCGGCCAACAGACTTAGCGTCATCGAGGGCGTCAGGCTGTCCTTGAGGGTGTACGTCACAAACTCCTGGTACGTGACGCCGTCCGGCAAGCTATTCGGCGAGATGGGCGTGCCATCCGGCGCGAGCAAGGTCAACGTGGGTGCATCCCCCAAGCGCGTCAGGCTAAAGACGGCTTCGGTGGTCTGCGTGACCGGCACATCGACGACGATCTCGCCGAGGGCGTTGAGGGTGACGTAGTCGAGCGCCGCCAGATCACCTGGCAACTCGACGCCGGCAGCGCGCATCTCGGCGGCTTGCTGCGCTCGGAGAACCGTGGCCGGCGTGACCAGGCGGTACGAATCGACGTTCCCAAAGGTGAGTGTTTTCCGGCTATCGATATAGAAGCCGTAATTCGTGCCCAGAATGCTCACATACCCCTTGAAGCCCCATGCGCCGTTGCTGAACTCGCCCACGTCCACCCCGACCGAGTAGGCGATGTTTACCGGGGGAATATCGACACAGGAGTCCTCGAACCAGCACGTCACCACCGGATACGACCAACTGATACACGTTCTCCACCAGCCACTACCCCAACACGTTTGCCCGCTTACCCAGTGCGTGCTGCAATGTGGCACCGGCACACAATAACTGCCAATGACGCCCTTGTCGAGTGACAAAGTCATCTGGGCGCTGCCGGTAAGATGGAAACCGCGATAGTCGCTCCAGGCGTTGACCGCCAGGTTGCCCTTCAGATAGACCATGTCGATCCACAGGTTGGCGCTGAAGCTATTGGAAGTCAGAGTGGCATCCGCGCCGCCAACCTGGATGGTGAAGAGCTTGATCGTGCCCAACAGCGCAAGGTTGAACGGATCCACGGTGAGCGTCGTGTCCAGATCGCCGCTGATCGCCGCCATTCCGAACAGCCTCGGCCCGGCCTCCAACGACAGGCCCACATTGATCTGAGTGCTGTCTGCGTCGAACGTCACCCGCCCGGAGAGCGCGGTGATGTACACGCCCGTCGAGGCCACGGGGATGCGACAACCGGTCATCCCCAGGGTGGCTTCCTGGAACTTGAGGCTGTAACCTGTGATGGCAAGCACCTCAGGTGGTACCGGCGCCCGGTATACAACAGGAGATGTCACATCCAACGAATCGATCTCCATCACGGTCTGGCCTGTCTCGGTGGCATAGAGCACGACCCCGACCTGGATGCCGCTGCAGCCCAGCGCCGCACCAAAGCCGGGGATAGCAACGGTGCCGTTGGCCGAGATTTGATAGTCGTTGCCGACTTTGAGCAACGAACCGTTCAACTGCAATTGGAAACCGCCCACGTTGATCGTCGGCAGTGTGAATGAACCGCCGCCAATGCTCAAGTTCCCGGACGTGGAAATCGTCACATTCTGCAATAAAACGCTTGCGCCACCGAAGGCCGCCGGAAGGTTGAGCGAGGCCGACTGGATCGAGAGTCCGCCATCGTTCGAAAACTGGATTGCGCTGGCCGACAACGACAACCCGGCGATGTTGAGGCTGAAGCTGCTGACCGATCCGCTGAGATGGCCGTGGTTGTCGATGGAAATGGTGCCAGTGGTGCTGGCGCTTTGCCCGCCCACGCTGATGCCGACCGTGCCACTCAAGGTCAACTTGTAGGAAGAGGTCGCGCCGTTGCTCACAAACACGACCTGGAGCCGGGCGTTCGTCACCCGGAGGTTGGTCGAAGCGCCGCCCACGCTGAAGTTGGGGAAGGCCACCGTTGCCGCGCCCCCGCCAATAGAAAGCCCATTTTCGGTAATCCGAACATCCGTCAAAGCGCCCTCGACGCCGCCCAGGAGGTTCGGCAATTTCAAACTGGCCGTGGCGACCGTCAAGCCGCTATTGTTCAACGTGACCCCTGAAAGCTTCAACGTGGCTGAGGCGATGTTGAGCGTCACCTCCCCAGGGATGCTGGCGCTCAAATTACCATTCGAATCCATGCTCGCCGTGATCGAAATATCCTGGTTGTTGTCGGGCAGGCGCAAGGCGAGCGTGCCGCTCACGTTCAATGCGTAGCTGCCGCTCGCCATGGTCAGCGTTGCCGTCAGGTTTTTGATCATCACCTTGCTGCCATCCCCAAATTTGATGTTGGGCAAAGTGATACTGACCTGATCAAAACTCATACCATCTGCGGTAATCCGCAACCCAGACACCGCGCCGGTTGCTCCGCCCAGGCTGGAGGGCAACGTCAAGGCCACGTTTTGGCCGGTAAGGCCATCGTTGCCGAGGGACATGTTTTGAATGGTTAACCGACAACCGGCCAGGGTCAACTCCAACTCGACGATCGTCGCTCGGAGGCTGCCATCCGGGTCCATCGAAAACGCCAGGGCGATGCGCTGTTCGGGATTCCCCGGCAGGTTGATGTACAACGTCCCCTGGGCGTCAAATCCGTACCGCTCGTTGGTCGTTTTCAACAGGGCCTTCGCCCCCGACACTTTGACGGTGTCGCCGCTGCCAAACCTGATGTCCGGGAAGTCAATCTGCGCTTGGGCGAAAGTCAGCCCCGCGCTGGTAATGCTGGTTCCGCTGATCGTCGCACTAGCGCTGCCCAAACTGGCAGGCAAGGTCAGTGTGGCGCTGGCAACGGATACCCCACTGTTGTCGAAGGCCATGTTTTGCATCACCAGAGTGGCGCCAGCTACGGTAAGATTCAGACTGCTCACGAGACCGCTGGCCTGGCCTTGCGGATCGATGGAAAAGGCCAGATCCGCCTGAGCACTGGTACCGGGCAAGGTCACGTTCAACGTCCCCTCGGCATCGAAAGCATAGCCCGTCTCCTCTGAGGTCAGCGTCGCCGCGATGTCGCTGACGACCAGCTTGCCATCGCCGATGTTGATGTCGGGCAGGTTGATCTGCGCCTGCGCGAAGGATAATCCCGCGCTGGTGACGCTCGTAGCGCTGATCGTAGCGCTCGCACTGCCCAGGCTTGGCGGCAGTGTCAGCGTCGCACTGACCACCGACACACCGCTGTTGTCGAACGCCAGGTCACGCATCGCCAGCGTCGATCCGGCCACAATCAGATTCAGGCTGGCGACTTGCCCACTGGCCTCCCCTTGGGGATTGAGCGCGAAGGCAAAATCCGCCTGCGCGCTGGTGCCGGGCAAGGTCACATTCAACGTTCCCTCGGCATCGAAAGCATAGCCCGTCTCCTCTGAGGTCAGCGTCGCCGCGATGTCGCTGACGACCAGCTTGCCATCGCCGATGTTGATGTCGGGCAGGTTGATCTGCGCCTGCGCGAAGGATAATCCCGCGCTGGTGACGCTCGTAGCGCTGATCGTAGCGCTCGCACTGCCCAGGCTTGGCGGCAGTGTCAGCGTCGCACTGACCACCGACACACCGCTGTTGTCGAACGCCAGGTCACGCATCGCCAACGTCGATCCGGCCACGGTCAGACTCAGATTGTCCAGGCTGCCTGTCAGTTGACTTTCTCCATCGACGTAAGCCAACTTGACGGTAGCCGAGATATTTTGGACATTGGCCGGCAGGCTGATGGCGAGCGTGCTGGTGATCGTGAACTCGTAATCCCCTTGAGCGTAGCCGAGCGTGGCGCGGTTGTTGGTCAGCTTGAGTTTGCTACCGTCGCCATAGGCCAGGTCCGGCAGATTAAAGGCGATGCCGGCGCCGCCCAGGCTGACGCCGGAAGGCGAAATGAGCAAATCGTTGACCGACGCCGAAGCACTGCCAAACAGCGCCGGGGCCGTCAGGGTAACGGCGGCGGCCCCTATGCCTTCATCGGACAAGCTCACCCCGTCGGCTTGAAAGGTCATTCCTCCAACGATGAGCGTCAAACTTTCCACACTGCCGGTGTACTGGATGCCGGTGGGCGTGGCCAGCATCACGAATGAGACGGCGGCAGTCACCTGACCGCCGCTTACGGCATAAACGCCCGGCGTCGTCAGCGTGATGTTAGCCGTACCGGTGACCGTTCCTTGTGCCAGGTCGATGGCCGAGACGGTCACGGAGAAAGCATCGAAACCGGACACTTGCTCAATCTGGAAGACAGAGATGTCGCTATCGCCAGGAACAATGATCCCACTGGCGGTCGAGACCGTGAAATAGCCGGCGTCGAACAAGGCCACCTGCGTGACCGGTGTGCTCATGGTCAGGATACCGGTGCCGGTGAGAACCGTGCTGTTCCAGGTGACGTCACCGGAGAGGGGAAAGTAGTCGCCCAACACCAGACTGCCGGAGGCCCGCGTGATGCCCATCCCGCTCGTGATCACGTCGGCGGTGACGGGAATGACCCCGGCGTTCACGGTGGAAACCGGGCTCAGTATCGAGAACTGGCTCTTCCCCGGCTGTGGTGCAGGTTCAGGCAACGCGGCGTGAAGTTTAGACCTGTGCAATGCCGCTGTAGGCTGCGGTTCTGTTGGCAATGGGGCTTCTCTGGTGTGCGATGCAGTTTCGGGCAATACGTCGCTCACGAGTTTGTACAGGACCTTGGATGCGCCTCGGTTCGCAGAAGAAGACGTGTCGGACACACGAGGGGTGTCCGGAGTAGCGTTCGATGGCGCTGGGGTATGATCGACCGGAACTGAGGCGGGAGTGGCGTTTTGTCGCGGATGTTGGGCCCGCATCCCCGGATCAGCAACATGCACACGTGGGGCCGGCGATTGCCATCCCAATCCTGGCGAACTCAGCGCATCGATCAACGACATAATGTATTCATCGCTGACGTAATACGCTATCCGTCGATATAGTTCTTCATCCGTTTGATACTCTGCCGAACCGTTCAAAATTTCCTGGACGACGGTGATCAACGCCGTTCTGAGCCGTTGCTCGTCCCGCTCGGCAATACGTGCGAAATAGCTCTCCCACGTCTCAAATAGGCCCCGGCTCCAATCATACGGCGGCTCTATGACCGGTATCGCGGGGGATGGCTCAGGCAGGGAAGGTCGGAGGGATTTGGCGATAGCCACACCGGAAGGCGCGATCTGACCGAGAACGATCAAAACTGTTATTGCAACCTGAAGAAGATACACCGCTCGGTGCAGGAGTTTTATCGTGAGTTTGGTGGACATGTTTTCCCTCCTTCCAAACAGTCACATAGCCACAGATAGAAATTTTCGTACTGATATGGTATGTATCAGCACAAGCATTTTCTCTGTTCTTGAAGGATTTAGAAAGTTCCCGTACTTTGCGTCCCCATCCATGGGACGTTAGCGCGGGAAAATCTTCTGCCACAGACCTTATCGTGAGTCGGGTGCGGTCTGTTAAGGGGTTAACTTAATTCTAACGGAGGAAAATGATTTTGTCAAACACAATGAAAACTCATTCGAGAGCAGCAATCTCGCGTTCAACCTTACGCCGCCGCGCAGCGATAGAAAAGGCCAGACCGAGCGGCGTCACACAGAAAATGATATAGGCAACGAGTAGATAAATGGGCATCGTCTTCCTCCTGAAACACGCGTGAAAACTTACGATGTGGCAGCTTCGTCATGCAAACGCAAAGCCGCTAGATGGTCCCTGCTCTGCTCCAACGCGATGCGCTGCCGCAACAACGCAAAGTACACCAGTGTAAACGCCGCGATAGAAACGAACAACGTGTGGATCATCCGGGGAGCAAGCGCCATCCCCTCGCTAGAGATAACCTGAGGATGGATGGTGCGCCACCAGCGAATGGCGAACCACGAGAGCGGCACGGTGACGAATGCGGCGATGCCATACACGGCTGCGAAGCGCGCCTCACGCTCCGGACTAAGCACCGATCCACGCAGCATCACGTAGGCCACGTACAACAACCATTGCACCGCCGAGATGGTCAGGCGCGGCTCCCACGTCCAATACGTCCCCCACGCTGGTTTGGCCCACAGCATCCCCGTGACCAACGTCATCGAGATGTACACCAACCCCACTTCCGCCGACGAGAAGGCCAGGATGTCCCAGCGGCAATTGTGGGTGGCGAGATAGCCAACGCCGCCCACAAAAGTCACGAAAAAGCCGAAAAAACCCACCCAGGCCGAAGCTACATGAAAGTAGAAGATGCGCTGCACTTCACCCATCGTCGCTTCGCGCGGCGCATAGAAAAAGACCATGCC
>DAIUDK010000121.1:0-17624 GCA_036845725.1 Chloroflexota bacterium | reverse complement strand
ATCGCACAAGAACACGAAATGCTGGATTTCTGGGAGACAACCCAGGCATTTCAAAAGCTGAACGCTTTGCGCGCGGGCGCGCCGCGTTGGTCGTTCATTGACGGCCCGATCACGGCGAACAACCCGATGGGGATTCATCATGGCTGGGGCCGAGCCTACAAGGACCTCTGGCAGCGCTATTGGGCGATGCGCGGTTACCAGCAGCGTTACCAGAACGGCTTCGACTGCCAGGGCTTGTGGGTGGAAGTCGAGGTGGAGAAGGAGAAGGGCTTCAAATCCAAGCACGACATCGAAACCTACGGCCTCGCGCCGTTCGTGTTGGAGTGTAAGGCGCGCGTGCTGCGTCAGGCCGCCAAACAGACCGAGCAATCGATCCGCCTGGGCTACTGGATGGACTGGAACGATACCGACACACTGCGCGCGATGGCCGATAAGTTGCTCGAAAACCCGGCGCAGGAGATGACGGTGAATGGCCCCGATGGCCCTGTCACCGACAGTGTCGAACGATTGGTGGGCCGCCTGGGATCGCCGGAGATGGGTGGGTCGTATTTCACCTTCGCCACCGAAAACAACTACACGATCTGGACGTTCATCAAGAAGGTGTGGGAGCGCGGCTGGCTCTACCGGGGCCACGACGTCATGCCCTGGTGCCCGCGCTGCGAGACCGGCATCAGCCAGCACGAAATCGTCACCGACGGCTACCGCGAGCTGACGCACGACGCGCCGGTGATTCGCTTCCCGTTGCGCGGGCGCGAGCGTGAGGCGCTGCTCGTCTGGACGACGACGCCGTGGACGCTCACCAGCAACGTCGCTGCCGCCGTGGGGACGAACCTCACCTACGTGAAGGTGTTGGCGCAGGACGGTTGGACGTACTATTTGGCCGAGGGCACGCTGCCCAACATCATCAAAGGGAAGTACGAGGTACTCGGACGGCTCAAGGGCGCGGAGATGATCGGGTGGGAGTACGACGGTCCCTTCGATGAGTTGCCTGCCGTACAGGCGATGAACGTCCCCGCGTTCCACCGCGTCATCCCCTGGGACGCCGTCGGCGAGGAGGAAGGCACGGGCATCGTTCACATCGCGCCGGGTTGTGGTGCGGAGGACTTCGAGCTAGGCGAAATCCACAGTCTGCCCGCCCTCGCCCCGTTGGCCGAGAACGGCGCGTTCCTGGAAGGCTTCGGCTGGCTTACCGACCGCGACGTTCACGCGGTGGCGCACCAGATTTTCCACGATCTGACGGGCAAGGACAGGCTCTATCGCGTGGACAGTTACACGCACCGCTATCCAGTCTGCTGGCGCTGCGACACGCCGCTGGTCTTCCGCCTGGTGGATGAATGGTTCATCAATATGGGCGAACTGTACGACAAGCCCCGCGAGGAGGTCACGGCGGAGGAGAAAGCGCGCAGCCTGCGTTACCAGATCATGGATGTGGTGGATCAGATTCAGTGGATTCCTGAGTTCGGCTACGCCCGCGAGATGGACTGGCTGCGCAACATGCACGATTGGATGATCTCCAAGAAGCGCTACTGGGGTCTGGCGCTGCCGATCTGGGTGTGCGATAACAAGGATTGTGATCACTTCGAGGTGCTCGGCGATGGGGACGAACTACAGATGCGCGCTGTCGAAGGGTGGGATGTCTTCGAGGGACACACACCGCACCGTCCGTATGTGGACGCGATCAAGATCAACTGCCCCAAGTGCGGCGGGACGATGTCGCGCATCGCCGACGTGGGCAATCCGTGGCTAGATGCGGGCAGCGTGGCCTATTCCACCACGCAATATCGCACCAACCGCGAGTATTGGGCCAAGTGGGTGCCCGCGCACTGGATCAGCGAATCGTTCCCCGGACAGTTCCGCAACTGGTTCTACAGCCTCATCACGATGAGCACGGTTTTCGAGCAGATGCCGCCGACGAAGGTGGTTCACGGCTATTCTACCTGTCTGGCAGAGGACGGTCGCCAGATGCACAAATCGTGGGGCAATGCAATCTGGTTCGATGATGCCGCCGAGCAGATCGGTGTGGATACGATGCGCTGGCTCCTCATGAATCAGCCGCTCGACCAAAACCTGGTGTTCGGCTACCACCGCGCCGACGAGACGCGTCGCCGCTTCATCATCCCACTATGGAACACCTACGCCTTCTTCGTCACCTACGCGCGCATCGATGAATGGACGCCGCCTGCCGAACTGCTGGAGAATCCATTCAGGTATGAAGAGGGGCAGCCGAATCTTTGGTTCCCATGGACGGATGCTGCAGCGCCGACTGTGCTGGATAAGTGGATCATCGCCCGCTTGCGCGAAACGATTGCGGCAGTGACAGAGGGGTACGAGACGTACATTCCGCTCAAGGTCGCGCAGCCCGCCGAGGCATTCCTGGACGACCTGAGCAACTGGTACGTCCGCCGCAGCCGCCGGCGTTTCTGGGCCGCGCGCGGCGCGAGCGCCACTTCCGACGCCGACAAAGAAGCCGCCTACCAGACGCTCTACACCGTGCTGACGACGTTTGCCAAGCTGCTCGCGCCGGTGCTGCCGTTTATGACGGAGGCGATGTACCAAAATCTCGTGCGCGCTGTGGATGCTAACGCGCCGGAAAGTATCCACCATTGTCTCATCCCCACCGCCGAGCCGTTGGACGCCGGGGAACGCGTCTTGGTGGAAGCGATGGCTGCCGTGCGCCAGGCCGCGACGTTAGGGCACTCTGTGCGCGCGACGGGCAACCTCAAGGTGCGCCAACCGCTGCGCCAGGCGCTCATCGCCGCCGACCCGCGCCGCCGCGAGGCGCTGAGTCAGTTGCTCGATCTGCTGGCTGACGAACTGAACGTGAAGGACATCGCCTTCGTCGCCGAAGAGGGCGAGTTGGTCGAATACAAACTGCTGCCGCTGAATCGCGTGCTCGGCCCGAAGTTCGGGCAGCGTTTCCCGCTCATCCGCAAGGCGCTGGAGAAGGTGAATGCTGCGCGTGCCGTCGCCCAACTGCACGCCGGCGAGGCGTTGTCGTTGACGCTCGATGATGGCAGTGAGGCCGAGCTTATTCCGGACGAAGTGCTGGTACAGAGCCACGCCCGCGAAGGCTACGGCGTCGCCGGGGAAGGCGGCCTGGTGGTGGCGCTGGATACCGTCGTCACGCCGGAACTCGAGCAAGAAGGACTGGCCCGTGAGATCGTGCGCCGTGTGCAAGACTTGCGCAAGCAGGCGGATTACCAGCTCACCGACCGGATCGTCGTCCAATACAACGCGAGCGGCGCACTGGCGGACGCGATCGCCGCGCAGCGCGAGCTGATCGCCAGCGAGGTGCTCGCGGACACGCTCGAGGCCGTCGCATCGCCTACCGGCGACAAGGTGCTTGAAGACACGGTGGATGACGAGTCGCTTGTGTTGGCGGTCAGACGCATCGCCTGATACGCCACCATTACAACCAATCCTCCCAAAGGTTATGCCTTTGGGAGGATTTTCTTATCAACACAAGGACAATTAGTACTTGCCGCATTACTGGAAATCCCGTACACTGTTTCGTAATCTGTACAGGATGGTTATCAGCGTTCAGCAGCTTTTTCGGGCTGATGGCTGAAAGCTGAAAGCATTATAGGAGAAAAGCTATGGACACTCTAGCGCTGGCCGCCGAACTTCATGACCCCCTCATCACCTGGCGGCGCGATTTTCACATGCACCCGGAGTTGGGATTGGAAGAACACCGCTCGGCGGGCATCATCGCCGGGGTTTTGCGTGGATTGGGTTACTGCGTGCAGGAGGGCGTGGCAAAGACCGGCGTGGTCGGCGTGCTGGAAAACGGCCCCGGCCCGGTCGTGATGAGTCGTGTGGACATGGACGCCCTGCCGATTCAGGAAGCCAACGACGTCCCCTACATCTCGCAGCATCCTGGCCTGATGCACGCCTGCGGGCACGACGCGCACATGGCGATTGGCCTGGGCGTCGCCACGCTGATGGCGCAGCACCGCGACGCCTGGCATGGCACGCTCAAGTTGATCTTCCAACCCGGCGAAGAGGGCATGAACGGCGCGGATATTATGGTCAAAGAGGGCGTGCTGGAGAATCCCCGCCCGGACAAAATGCTTGCCATTCACGTCTGGAACAAGAACCCGGTAGGCGCTTTTGGCGCGACCGCCGGCCCGGTGATGGCGGGCGCGGAGTCGTGGTATGCCACGATCACCGGCAAGGGCGGCCACGGCGCGATGCCCGAACAGACGGTTGATCCGATTGTCGTCGCTGCGCTCATAATCAATGCGCTGCAAACCATCGTCAGCCGGAATATCAGTCCGTTGGATACGGCAGTGGTGACGGTGGGCGCGCTGCTCAGCGGCGACGCTTTCAACGTGATCCCCGATTCTGCTGAACTGCGCGGCACGATCCGCACCTACAATTTGGAAACGCGTGACATGGCGATCCGGCGCGTGCGTGAAATCGTCGAAGGCACGGCGCGGATGATGGGCGCTGAAGCGACAATCGGTTTGTACCCGCTCACGCCCCCGCTCGTCAACGATGCGAACGTCACGGCGCTGGTGCGGGATGTCGTCGCCGATTTGTTTGGCGCAGATGCGCTCAAGAGCGATGTGCGGACGATGGGCAGCGAGGACTGCGCCTTCTTCTTGCAGGAGATTCCGGGCTGCTTCATCTTCATCGGCTCGGGTTTCGCCGGCCGCGAAGCGCCCGCGCACCACAATGCCCACTTCGACATCGACGAGAAGGCGCTGGTCAACGGCGTGGCGGTGGTGGTGGAAGTGTTGCAGCGGCTGCTGAGGTAGAACGATGCCACAACAAGGACCCCTACAATGGCTGGACGGTGAAGGCTGGCTGGTGTTGCTCGGCGGCGGCGACGTGGCGCGTGGCGAGACGGACGTGGCGGACGCGCAGTTGCTCAGCGTCGTGAATCTGGATCGCCCGATGGTCGTGCTGCTCTCCGATGGGACGCGCGAAGACGCCGACGCGATCCTCGAACATTACACACTGCTTGGTGGTCCCGGCGGCGAAGCCTTCACGCTCGCGGAGATGACGCGCGCGGAATTGGAACATCCCAAGTTCCTCTCGCTTTTGGATGAAGCCGGCGTTTTGCACCTCGGCGGAGAGAATCCGCTGCCGCTCGTGCGCAATCTGTACGGGACGACGGCGCTGGCGCATATTTTGCGCGGCTTTGGCACGTTGCAGGGACTCACGCTCGTCGGCAGCGGCGGCGGCGCGGTCGCGTTGGGAACGTGGGCGATTGGCCCCGCGCCACAGTATTTGCAGGCGCAGGGGCTGGGGCTGTTGCAGAACGCGGTCGTCGTGCCGCACTTCACGCGTACGGAGGACTCGGTGGTGCTGCGCTGTCTCTCGCAGCTCGGCGATGGTCTGCTCGGCCTGGGTGTTCCCGATGGTGTGGCGCTCGCCTTCGGCCCGCAAGGCCAGGTCGAGACGTGGGGCGCGGGGCAGGTGACGGCGGTGGTGAGCGCGGGCGGATGACAGTTTTGACAGGGTTTTAGTCTGTTTTGAAGTTTAAATTTCACCACGAATCTTCACGAATTTCCACTAATCCTGATTTCCATTCGTGAAAATTTGGCGAATGCGGACATTCGTGTAGATTCGTGGTTTATCTTTTTGGGAGGGTGATATGGGCAAAAACATCGTTCAGAAAATCTTGGATGCGCACCTCGTTTCAGGCGAACCGGTTCCCGGTCAGGAGGTCGCTATTCACATCGACCAAACCTTGACGCAGGACGCGACGGGCACGATGACGTATTTGCAGTTCGAGGCGATGGGGCTGGACGCGGTCAAGGCGGAGTTGGCGGTCAGCTACGTGGATCACAACACGATCCAGATTGGTTTCGAGAACGCCGACGATCACCGCTATCTGCAAACCGTCGCCGCGAAGTACGGCATCGTCTTCAGCCGCGCGGGGAACGGCATCTGCCACCAGGTACACCTGGAACGCTTCGGACGACCCGGCAAGACGCTGCTCGGCGCGGACAGCCACACGCCCACCGGCGGTGGCGTTGGGATGATTGCGATGGGCGCGGGCGGCCTCGATATTGCCGTGGCGATGGGTGGCGGGCCGTTTTACATCACCTATCCGAAGGTGTGCCTGGTCAAGCTGACGGGGCAATTGCAACCCTGGGTGAGCGCCAAAGACGTGATCCTCAAGATGCTGGAGATCTTCTCCACCAAAGGCAACGTCGGCTGGATGTTCGAATACGGCGGGCCGGGTGTGGCGACGTTGAGCGTGCCGGAGCGTGCGACGATCACGAACATGGGCGCGGAGATGGGCGTGACCACGTCGGTGTTTCCCTCGGACGAAGAGACGCGCCGCTTCCTGGCTGCGCAAGGCCGCGAGGAGCAGTGGGTCGAATTGCTGCCCGATCCCGATGCGGCTTATGACAAAATCGTGGAAGTGGACTTGAGCAGCCTCGAACCGCTGACCGCCGCGCCACACAGCCCCGGCAACGTGATCCCGGTGCGCCAAGTGGCGGGGATGCCGGTCAGCCAGGTGGAGATCGGCTCTTGCACGAACTCGTCCTACGTGGATATGGTGTGGGTGGCGCGCATCCTCAAGGGCCGTCGCGCGCACCCGGACGTGAGCTTTGCCGTCGCGCCGGGATCGCGCCAGGTGTTGCAGATGCTCGCCCGTGACAGTTCGTTGGCCAGTCTGCTTGACGCGGGCGCGCGGATGATGGAGAGCGCGTGCGGCTTCTGCATCGGCAACAGCCAGAGTCCGCAGAGTGGCGCAGTAAGTCTGCGCACGAACAACCGCAACTTCGAGGGCCGCAGCGGGACGAAGGACGCGCAGGTGTACCTCGTCAGCCCGGAGACCGCCGCGGCTGCCGTGATTACCGGCAAATTCACCGATCCGCGCGATTTGGGATTGACGTATCCACAGGTAGACATGCCGGAGCGGTTCTTCATCGACGATAGTATGTTCATCTTCCCGGCGGACGTGAGCGGCGAGGTCGAGATCGCGCGCGGGCCGAACATCGGCGATCCGCCCAAGAACGCGCCGTTGCCCGCCGCGATCGAGGGCCAGGCGACGATCAAAGTTGGCGACAAGATTACGACCGATCACATTATGCCCGCCGGTTCGCTGCTCAAGTATCGCTCCAACGTGCCGAAGTATGCCACCTACGTCTTCTCGCCAGTGGACGAGACCTTCGCTGCGCGCGCCGCCGCCAACCGTGACGCGGGCGTCCACAACATCATCGTCGCCGGGGAGAGCTACGGGCAGGGTTCCAGCCGCGAGCACGCTGCGCTGTGCCCGATGTACCTGGGCGTTAAAGTTGTCATCGCCAAGAGCTTCGAACGCATCCACATCGCCAACCTTATCAACTTCGGCATTGTGCCGCTCACGTTCGCCAATCCGGCGGACTATGACCGTATTCAAACCGGCGACGAGCTGGTTATCCCCGACATTCGGGCTGCGCTTGGGGAAAAAGCTCCTATTTCTGTGGAAAACCATACACAAGGTGTGGAAATCTCGGTGGAAGCGAACCTCTCGGAACGGCAGGTGAAGATCCTGCTGGCTGGCGGTTTGCTGAATACGGTAAGCGGTTAAGGTTAGAAAACTATCAAACGAGGAGAAGCAAAATGGAGAAAATTCACGTAAAAACCCCGCTTGTGGAAATGGACGGCGACGAGATGACGCGCATCATCTGGCAGTTGATCAAGGATGAGCTGCTGACGCCGTACCTGGATATGCAGACGCTTTACTTCGATTTGGGCATCAAACACCGCGACGACACAGACGATCAGGTCACATACGATTCGGCGAAGGCCACTGCCGAGTACGGCGTCGCCGTGAAGTGCGCGACGATTACTCCCAACCAGGATCGTGTGGTCGAGTATGGCCTCAAAAAGGCGTGGCCGAGTCCCAACGGCACGATCCGCGGCATCCTCGATGGCACCGTCTTCCGCGCGCCGATCATCCTCCACAACATCCACCCGATGTTGCGCAACTGGCAGAAGCCGATCATTATCGGGCGTCATGCCTATGGCGATGTGTACCGCAACCAGGAGTACAAGGTGCCGGGGCCGGGCAAGGCGGAACTGGTCTTCACCCCGGCGGACGACGGGGAACCGGTGCGCCAGACCATCCACGATTTCAAGGGGCCGGGCGTTATCCAGGGTATCCACAACACCGAGAAATCCATCCGCAGCTTTGCTCGCGCCTGTATTCAATACGCCATCAACCAGAAGATGCCGCTGTGGTTTTCCACCAAAGACACCATCTCCAAGACCTATCACACCTTCTTCCGTGACATCTTCCAGGAGGAAGTGAACGCGCACAAGGCCGAAATGGACGCGGCTGGCGTCGAATACTTCTACACCCTGATTGACGACGCCGTCGCGCGCGTGATCCGCCACGAAGGCGGCTTCCTGTGGGCCTGTATGAACTATGACGGCGACGTGATGAGCGACATGCTGGCGACCGGTTTCGGCAGCCTCGCGCTGATGACGTCGGTGCTGGTGAACCCGGACGGCATTATGGAATTCGAGGCGGCGCACGGCACGGTGCAGCGTCACTATTACGCGCACCTGCGCGGCGAGAAGACGTCCACCAACTCCACGGCCTCCATTTTCGCCTGGACGGGCGCCCTGGCGCGGCGCGGCGAGCTGGACGGGACGCCGGACGTGGTGGACTTCGCCAGGAAATTGGAAGCCGCCGTCATCGATACCATCGAAGGCGGGGAGATGACTAAAGACCTCACCCTGCTCTGTAACCCGCCCACCGACCATTATCTCACCACCGAAGGCTTCATCCACGCTGTCCGCGCCAAACTCGACACGAAAATGGCGTAGTTGGTGTTTTTTTTCTGTCAGCAGATTAAGCAGATTGTATGCTTAAAATAATTAAATTCTGCTTAATCTGCTAAATCCGCTGATAAAAGAGGTGACTATGGCAAGACGAGCAATACGCGAATACGATGCAAAGCGCCTGTTGGCGCGCTATCTGACTGATTATCTGCCCGGATTCAGCTATCCCGGCAAAATTGTCCTGGTGGAGGCCGACACGGACTGGGATCGGCTGGCAGCCGAACACCCGTGGCTGCTCACCGACCGGCTGGTCGCCAAGCCGGATCAACTGTTCGGCAAGCGGGGCAAGCACGGCCTGCTCGGGTTGAACCTCGACTTCGCCGGAGCGAAAGCTTGGATCGCCGCGCGGATGCACAAAGAAGTGACCGTGGGGAAAACCACGGACAAGCTCTCGGTCTTCATGATCGAGCCGTTCGTCTCCCACGACCAAAACGACGAGATGTTCATCGCTATCCGCACGGAGCGCGAGCAGGACGTCATCTATTTCTCCTTGCAGGGCGGCATCGACATCGAGGAAAACTGGGAATCGGTGGTACAAATTCCCGTGCCGGTGCTCGGCAGTATCGAGGATATGGACGTCGCCGGATACTTGCCTGAGTTCGAGGGTAAGGATGCGGCTGTGGCTTTCATCACGGCGCTCTACAAGTTTTTTGTTGACCTGGCCTTTACGTATTTGGAAATCAATCCTGTTGCCCTCGTTCATAATACCGTCATCCCCCTTGACTTTGTGGGACAAGTGGACGACACCGCAGCCTTCGAAGCCGGGCGCAAATGGGGCGAGCTGCCCTTCCCGCCAGCCTTTGGGATGCACCACTCGCTGGAAGAGGCGTACATCCGCAGCCTCGACGAAAAAGGCGGCTCCAGCCTCAAGCTGACGGTGCTCAATCCGCAGGGCCGCGTCTGGCCGATGATCGCCGGCGGCGGGGCCAGCGTCATCTACGCGGACACCGTCACCGACCTGGGCTTTGCCGAGGAACTGGCCTGCTACGGCGAATACTCCGGCAACCCCACCACCGACGAAACCCGCGAGTACGCCCGTACGATGCTTGACCTGATGACGCGCCGCCCCGATCCGCAGGGGCGTCCCAAGTTCCTCCTCATCGGCGGCGGCATCGCCAACTTTACCGACGTCGCCAAGACCTTCACCGGCATCGTGGACGCGCTGCGCGAGTACAAAACACGGATGCAAGAGAACAACGTCCGCATCTACGTGCGGCGCGGCGGCCCCAATTACCAGGAAGGGCTGGCGCTGATGCGCAAATTGGGCCAGGAACTCGGCGTGCCCATCGAAGTCTATGGACCGGAAACGCACATGACGCGCATTGTTAAAATGGCGTTGACCGAAGCCGGTCACCGGGAAGGAGGAAAGTAAGCCATGAGCAAACCAGACTATCTGCTTTTTGACCGTTCGACCACATCCATCGTCTTTGGGATGCAGACGGCCGCCGTCCAGCGCATGTTGGACTTCGATCACCTTTGCCGCCGTCAAACGCCATCCGTCGTTGCCATCGTCAATCCGACGGGCGAGCCGGGCTTCCATCGCCCGTTCTTCGGCAGCCGCGAGGTGATGATCCCCATCTACACCACACTCGCCGACGCTGCTGCTGCGCATCCTGACGCGGACGTCATGGTCAACTTTGCCAGCTTCCGCTCCGCCTTCGCATCGACCATGGAGGCGCTGGCCTTGCCGAACATTCGCACCGTGGCCGTGATTGCCGAGGGCGTGCCGGAGCGCCAATCGCGCATTATGGCCGCCAAGGCGCGCGAACTGGGCAAGGTCATCATCGGCCCGGCGACGGTCGGCGGGCTGGCGGCGGGCGCGTTCAAGATCGGCAACACCGGCGGTCCGCCAGATAACATCATCGCCTCTAAACTGCACCGCCCCGGCAGCGTGGGCTACGTCGGCAAGAGCGGCGGCCTCACCAATGAGACCTTCAACATCGTGGCGCTCAACGCCGACGGCATCTACGAAGGCATCGCCATCGGCGGCGACGCCTATCCTGGCTCGCGTCTGCTCGATCACCTGCTGCGCTACGAAGCCAACCCCGCCATCAAAATGCTCGTCTGCCTGGGCGAGCTGGGCGGCGACGAGGAGTACGCCATCGTGGACGCGCTCAAAGACGGGCGGATCACCAAACCGCTGGTGATCTGGGTGACGGGCACCTGCGCCAAAGTGTTCCCCACGGGCGTCCAGTTCGGGCACGCGGGCGCGAAGGCCGGCGGCGCAGCGGAGACCGCCGACGCGAAGAACGCCGCGCTGCGCGAAGCGGGCGCCATCGTGCCGGATTCCTTCGACACTTTCGGCGAAAAAATCCGCGAGGTCTACGAGAAGTTGGCGGCGGAAGGCAAAATCGAACCGATCGAGGAACCGACGCCCCCGCCCATGCCAATGGACTACGCGGCGGCGGTGCGCCAGGGCCTTATCCGCAAACCCACCAATTTTATGTCGACCATTTCCGACGATCGCGGCGAGGAGCTGACCTACCACAAGATACCCATCACAGAAGTCATCGAGCGCGAGATGGGCATCGGCGGCGTCATCGGCCTGCTGTGGTTCCAGCGCGAGCTACCGGCGTATGCGCGCGAATTCATCGAGCTGGCGCTGGTGATTACGGCGGATCACGGCCCGGCGGTCGCGGCGGCACACAACGCGATTGTGGCGGCGCGCGCCGGCAAAGACCTGATCTCCTCGCTGGTGAGCGGCCTGTTGACCATCGGCCCGCGCTTTGGCGGCGCGATTGACGATGCGGCGCGCACGTTCAAGGCGGCCTTCGACCAGGGGGTGACGCCCGTGCAGTTCGTGGACGATATGAAGGCCAAAGGGATTCTCATCCCCGGCATCGGCCACCGCGTCAAGAGTGTGCAAAACCCCGATATGCGCGTCACCATCGTCAAGGAATTCGCCAAGAGCCACTTCACTGCCACGCCGCTGTTGGACTTCGCCCTGGAGGTGGAGAAGATCACCACCAGCAAGCGCAACAACCTGATTCTCAACGTGGACGGCTGCATCGGCATCTGCCTGGTGGATATGTTGAGCAGTTGCGGCTTCACGTCTGCCGAAATCCACGATGTCGTCGAGCTTGGTTACTTCAATGGCCTCTTCGTCTTGGGGCGTAGCATCGGCGCGATGGGCCACTACTTCGACCAGGTCCGGCTCAAGCAACCATTGTACCGGCATCCGTGGGACGATATTTTGTACCAATAACCGGTGTAAAACCGGCTTTAGACTGAGCGAAAGGGGTGCTTATCGTTTGCGGGTACGCCCGCAAACGATAAGCACCCCAAAACTTTCTCTGCCTTGCGAGAGGGAGAAAATGAACTTTCGTTTTGTGACCACTGACATCGACGGGACGCTGGTGAACGACCGCAGCGAATTGACGCCGATGACGCTGAACGTGCTGCGGCAGCTCCTGGATCGCGGCGTGCCCGTCGCCCTCGTCACCGGGTTGAACCCGTGGCCTACGCGCCGTTACGTCGAACAAATCGGACACGGTGTCCGCGCGATCACGCTCAACGGCATCTTTTTACTTGAGGATGGCGAGGTCCACGAGGGATGCTTCGTCGATCCGGCGGTGGCGCGCGCGGCGGTGGAGATCATTGTCGCGCAGGATTACGTCCCGATCGTTTACGGCGCGGATGGCGTCAGTCGCTATTTGCCCATCGAGGGTGGCATGGATGAGGTGACGAAGCTCGTTGTAGAGCGACCCTACCAGCCGTACCAGGCCGTTGATTTCGTGGACGCGCTCTTTGCGGTACGCCCGGCGCAGGTCTCGGTGTGTGACAACGATGCGCGCGTGGCGGCGCTGCAACCATCCCTGGCCGCAGCCTTCAGCGATCGCGCTTACGTTGTGCACGCGCCGGGTCGCCGCGCCTGGGTCGAGGTCAATCACCCGGAGGCGCGCAAGGATGTGGCCCTGCTGGCACTGGCGGCGCGTTTGGGCGTCGCGCTCGATGAGATCGTCTACTTTGGCGACAGCCTGAATGATTTGGTGGTCTTCCGCGCTCTGCGCCACTGTGTGGCGGTGGACAATGCCCGTGCGCAGGTCAAGGAGATGGCGTGGCGTATTGCGCTTTCGAACAACGACGACGGCGTTGCACGGATGTTGATGGAATTGTTCTGGTTATGAACCGCGTTGTTTCGTTGGATGACGGCGTCGTCATGGTCGTCACCGACCTGCACGGCGATTGGCCGTTGTACGAACGCTACCGCGACGTCTTCCTGGCGCTGCGAGAACGTGGATTGGTCGATACGTTGATCTTGGCCGGGGACTTCATCCACAGCGAGGGGCCGCCGGAGACGGATCGCTCGCTGGACATCGTCCTCGACCTGATTGCGCTGCGCGAAACGCTCGGCCCGCGCCTCGTCGTACTGCTCGGCAACCACGAAATGGCGCATCTCTACGCCGTTGTCCTCTCCAAAGGCAATTATACCTACACGCCGCGTTTCGAGGCAGCATTGGGCGAGTATCGTGATGCTGTGTTGGCCTTTTTCGACAGCCTGCCGTTCTTCGTGCGCACGCGCGCGGGCGTGGCGATTTGTCACGTGGGTGCTTTCCCCCACGCGCGTGACTGCGAGGCCATGGCGCAACTGTTCGCTTTCTCCCACCGTGACGTGTGGGCGCGCGGCGCGGCGCGCGCGCCATTACAGTACCGCGAACTGTTGCGTCTCCGTGTCGGCGAGCTATCGGACGCGCCTTACGATGAACTCGTGCGCGACTATCTCGCCATCACCGACCCGAACGATCCCCACTACGACGATTATCTCATCAGCCAGTTTGCTATGGCGGAACCGGCCTTTGATCTGCTGTGGGGGGCGTTCTGTGAGAGCAACGAGTTGCAGTACGGCGAGGTGGCCTACAGCGGTCATGTCGAGGCGCTGTTGTACCACCTCTCCGAGGACTACGCCCCGCAATCTGTGTTGGTGACAGGCCACATCGGCTGCCGGGGTGGGTATCGTGTGGTGGCCGGAGGACGACAACTGCGCCTGGCCAGTGGCATCCACGCGTATCCTTACGAGTCGGCGCGGTATCTGTTGTTCGACGCCGGGAAGCCGGCGTCGAACGTCAAGGCGCTGCTGCCGGGGATCGGGAGTGTGTTCCACGATAAGCCGGGAGATTGAACCACACAAGAAAAACGCCGTCCAAGCTCCGGACGGCGTTTTGTATGATTTGGTGCCCTCAACGGGATTCGAACCCATGTACCAGGCTTGAAAGGCCTGTGTCCTAGACCTGACTAGACGATGAGGGCACACGCCAGGGATTGTAACATAAAGCATATACCTGTCAAGCAAGATTACTACAAAAGTCTCACAAGGCGACTGATTGCTCGGGTCCCTGCGTTGAACAGACGGCCTGTAAGTCTTAATACGGCTGAGACTTTTGTACTCTGTAGCCTGTTCAATTCGTCATTTGGCCTGGATATGGTAAAATAGACCTGTGACCGAGGAACGCAAAACCCAAGAAGAACCACGCCAACCGATGGGTGTCCTGGCTTGTCTCGCGGCTGGCTTTGAGATTGTTGCGCGACACCCTTCTATCATGATCATGCCATTACTGCTTGATTCATTTCTGTGGTTGGGACCGCGCCTTTCTTTGGCACCCATTTTTGTGACGTTGGAGCGGTTCTTTACAACGTTCTGGACCACCGGCGCGTCGACTATGCCGGAAGCCCAGCAAATGGCATTGCTGTTGACTCAGACGTTTAACGAGCTGGCGGCGCGTTACAATCTCTTCGCGGTGTTGTCTCCGGCGCCACTGCTGGGCGCGCCTACGCTTATGGCGGAGCAGATGACGCTGGAACGCCCAATGGGTATCCGCCCGGAGATTGTCGCAGCGTCACCGCTGGTTGTCTTTGGTTGGATTGTGTTATTGATAGTTGTGGGATTTGGTATCAACGCGCTGTATTTGCGTGTGGTCGGGCGTCAGGTCATTGCCGAGATGGAATCGCCGCTCCCCGGCCCGCAATCGTTTTGGCTTTTATGGGGACGACTTATCACACTGGCGCTGATTTTGCTTTCCATTTTAGGGATGTTGTTGTTCGCTGGACTTTCCCTTGCTGCGTTAATCAGCTTACTTAGTACCGGTCTGGCATTTTTCGTTTTGACTTTGTGGTTTGCACTGGTCGCGTTTGTGGTATTTCATTTGATCTGTGTCATCCCTGGGATGGTACAACTTTGCCGTTCTCCGCTGCAGGCGCTTCGGGAAAGCGTCTTGCTCACGCGCGTGGATTTTTTCAACATCTCTTTACTGGTATTGCTTATTCTGGTTATTTCCAGAGGTTTCAATGTGGTATGGACGTTGCCAGATCCGGCGACGTGGACTAATCTGATCGGCATCGCCGGGCATAGCTTTGTCAGTACGGCATTGATCACAACCTTGTTTGTCTTTTATCAGGATCGGTTGAATTTCTTACCGATGATGGAAAAGGCGCGCGTGCCTCAGGAAATACCGGCGCACTCATTGATGGGAGACTAAACGTATCCGAATTTTGCGCCATGTCTACCGTCTACTTAAATACAGAAAGGAAACGCACTTATGGTTCCGAAAACAAAAAATGACGTGAAGTATGACGCCTCCACGATCCAGGTCTTGGAAGGATTGGAAGCCGTGCGCCGTCGCCCTGGCATGTACGTCGGTGGGACGGATGCGCGGGCGCTGCATCACCTGATCTACGAGGTGGTGGACAACTCGATCGACGAGGCGCTCATGGGCGTGTGCGATCACATCCGCGTCATCATTAGCGCTGACTCCAGTGTCGAGGTGGTCGACAACGGCCGCGGTATCCCGGTGGGCATCCACCCAGAGAAGGGGGTTTCGGCTTTGCAGTTGGTGCTGACGACCCTGCACGCCGGTGGAAAGTTTGGCGAAGGCGGTTACAAGGTTTCCGGCGGTTTGCACGGCGTGGGTTCCTCGGCGGTTAACGCGCTTTCCGAGTGGATGGAGGCCACCGTCAAATCTGACGACGGCAAAGTCTACCGCCAACGGTACGAACGCGGCATCCCCGTCACCGGCGTGGAGGTGATTGGCAAGTGCGATCCCCAGTACACCGGCACGACGATTGCCTTCCGCTTCGATCCCACAATCTTCAAGGACAAGGAAGTGGAGTATCACTTCGAAACGCTCGCGCAGCGTTTCCGCGAGATGGCCTTTGTAACGCGGGGCGTCACCATCGACTTGATCGACAAACGTGAAACGCCTTTCCCCCGCCAAATGACCTTCTACTTCGAGGGCGGCCTCCTTTCGTTTGTCAAACACATCAATCGCAATCGCAAAGCCCTGCACGATCCCATTTACGTGGAAAAAGAAGTCGAGGGCATCGTCGTGGAAGTGGCACTGCAATACGCCGACAGCTTCAACGAAACTGTGCTGGCTTTCGCCAACACCATCAACACGATCGACGGTGGCTCGCACCTGACGGGTTTCCGCTCGGCGCTGACCCGCACCATCAACGATGTGGGGCGCAAACTGTCGGTGCTCAAGGATAGCGATCCCAACCTCACCGGCGACGATGTCCGCGAGGGTCTCACTGCCGTCGTCAGTGTGAAAGTGCCCGACCCGCAGTTCGAGAGCCAGACGAAAGTGAAGCTGATGAACCCGGAGGTGCGCTTCGCCGTCGAAGCGGCGACCGCCGAGGCCGTGGCCGAATTCTTCGAGACCGACCCACGCGCCGCGCGCCGCATCGTCGATAAGGGCCTCACCGCGTCCAAGGCGCGGGACGCCGCCCGCAAAGCACGCGACCTGGTGATCCGCAAGAGCGCGCTGGAAAGTCTAACCCTGCCCGGCAAACTTGCCGACTGCTCCAGCCGCGATCCCTCCAACAGCGAATTGTTTATCGTCGAGGGTGATTCGGCTGGCGGTTCTGCGAAACAGGGCCGCGACCGTCACTTCCAGGCCATCCTGCCGCTGCGTGGGAAGATCCTCAACACCGAGCGCGCCGGGCTGAACAAAATTCTGGCGAACAAAGAGATTCAGGCCATGATCTCGGCGCTGGGGTGCGGCGTGAGTGACCAGTTTGATATCAGCAACCTGCGTTACAACCGCATTATCTTGATGAACGATGCCGATGTCGACGGCGCGCACATCACCACACTGGCGCTGACGTTCTTCTTCCGCTATATGCAGCCGCTCATCGACGAGGGCCACCTCTACATCGCGCAACCGCCGCTCTATCTGGTCAAGTCGGGCAAGGACGCGCAGTACGCCTACAGCGATGCCGATCTTGAGGAAGTGATGAAAGCCTTCGACGGGCGCAAAGTGACGTTGCAGCGCTACAAGGGTTTGGGTGAGATGAACCCGCAGCAGTTGTGGGACACCACGATGGACCCTGCGCAGCGCACGCTGGTGCAAGTGACCATCGAGGACGCCGCCGAAGCCGACCAGGTCTTCTCCATGCTGATGGGCAGCGAAGTCCCGCCGCGCCGCCGCTTCATCCAATCCCACGCGCGCGAAGTGCAGAATCTGGACGTGTAAGGTATGCCTACCGGAGAGGAACGTGAGGTCGCCCTATCGAAAGGCGCCGCGATTGACGGCGCGCCCATCGCCTACATCGTGACGTTGGCGGCGGTCGTCGCCGTGCTGACGCTGGTTCCGATCCCGATCACCTTTGTGGTGGGGACGGGGCGGAATTTCCCCATGAGCCAGGGCATCTACCCGTTGATGGGCTGGCTGCTCGGTCCCCTGGCCGGCGCGCTCACCGACGGTATCGGCGCATTGGTCGGCTTGATGATCAACCCGCAGAACACCAGTTCGCTGCTCGCGTCACTCCTCGGCGCGGTGATGGGCGGTCTCGCGGCCGGCTCGATGCGGGGCGAAGGCCGTCGCCGCCGCTGGTGG
>DAIUDK010000120.1:0-17716 GCA_036845725.1 Chloroflexota bacterium | reverse complement strand
ATCACGAAGAACCGCCCTTGAGCGACGCCGCCCGCGAATATGTCTGGGAACGCACGCAAGAGGTGGTGGCGGAAGTCAAGAAAGTGCATCACCTCTAGCCAAAGGCCAGACTCAGCAGCTCGAAATTCAAGCCAGAGCCAGACTACAAAAGTCTCACAAGGCGCTTGCTTGAGCCAATGCGCACGCCAAACATCAGGTCTACAAGGCGCAGTACGTGCTGAGACTTTTGTAGTCTATGGCGGAACCATACTTGCCAGCCTGTTGAGTCCATGCTAGAATTGCTCCTGTGAGCGATTCCGCTTCGCTGTAACGACCGCTCCCTAACCTGGAGAAACCTGAAGGTGAGGTTGACGAGGTAGGCTGCCGGCCGCCTGCATTATGCGCTTGACCGCGTCACATTGCCGGTTTACTGGCTCAGCTCCTTGTGTACCCTCATTTGTATGTTTTTAGCTTGCAACGGAACTGCCTATGTATCTAATCGGATATAGCCTGCTTGTGTTGGTACTCATCGCCAGTACGATTTTCGCCCTGGCGGCGAAGAACCTGGTTCGCGCCGCGGTCGCGCTCGGCGTGGGCAGTGCGGCGCTGGCAACGTTATACTTTATGCTCGACGCACCCTACGCCGGCGGGTTCGAGCTAAGCGTCGGCGCGGGCCTGATCAGCGTTTTGTTTATCGTCGCCATCAGCTTGACTGCGTCTATGGAGAAACAAGCCGATGAACCGTGAACGCATCCGACAAATCGGTGTCGTCGCCGTTCTGCTGATCACCGGTATGCTGGTAGGCTGGTTTTTCAGTGTAGCGCCAGAAGATGCGGCTCCTGCAGCCGCCAGCAACGTTTTCCGCGAGTGGTTCTGGGAACAGCGCAGTCTCGACTTGATGGTCCAGGTGACGTTGATTTTTGTCGGCGCTCTGGGCGTTGCGGCGGTGCTGCCGAAGCACGAAGAATCCGATGCAACGGCTAGACCTTTCGAAAATTCGGGAACGTTCGAAAGGTTGGAGGAAGGGGGAAAGGGATAGACGATGACATCACCCTGGATTGATACGATCAACACAGCAGCCAGCGTGCTACTTTTCCTCATTGGATTGGGCGGGTTGCTGTTGCAACGCAGCGCTATCAAGCAGGTGGTAGGCATCAAAATCATGCTCCAGGGCGTGACGCTCGGGCTGATCCAGGCTGGACGGATGCACCAGGATGTGCAGTTCGCGCAGTCGATGGTGATTTCGGCCTTGATTGTGGAAGCCGTCGTGATCGCGGTCGCGCTGGCGTTGATCGTGAACGTGTTCCGGCACTACCCCTCCGGCGATGTCGATCAGCTCAACCGGCTGCGGGGTTAAAAATGGCAGGTGTTTGGCTTGTTGGTCTGACCCTCATCCCACTATTGAGCGGAGCCGCGCTGCTCGGCGTGCTACTGTTCACACCGTCCGCGCCAAGACGGCGCATTGCCGGACACCGCGTCGCCCTGATCGTGACCGGCCTGGCGACGGTGTGCGCGGTGGCGCTCGCCCTCAACGGCGAACAGGACGTGCCCTTCCAAATCACCTGGCTGCCCAATGCCGGCGCGATGACGTTCTCCCTGGCCCAAACAGGACTTTACGCCGCCCTGGCCACAACCGCCGCCGCCTTCCTCGCCCTCCTCATGTGCTATCTGCCCTCCCGTCTACCGACTACCGTCTACCGTCTACCCTCCCCCCGCACCTCAGCCTCCGCCCTCCTGCTGTTGACGCTAAGCGCAGCAAATACCGCGTTCCTCTCCGGGCACTTCCTGGGACGGTACGTGGCACTCGAAATCGCCGGTGTATGCATTGCCCTGGTTCCCTTGCTCACCCTCGCCAGAGATGCCGGCCCACGCCTGACGAAATTCGTCTATCTGGTGCTGCGGGTGGGCGATACCGGTTTCTTGATCGCCATGCTCATCCTGATGAACGCCGCCGGGACACTCGACATCGGCCCGGCCCTGGAATCCGGCGCAACGTTGAGCGCAGCGCGACTCAGTTGGGTCATCATCGGGTTCGTGTTGGCCGTGTGGGTGAAGATCGGCGCGTGGCCCTTCGAGAGCTGGCAGCAGGCCGGAGAGCAGTTCGACGCCGCCTCGCACGGTTGGACCTACGCAACGGTAATGCCCAACCTGGGACTGTACCTGCTCTATCGCATCACGCCGCTGCTGTCCCAACACCCGGCGCTGAGAGCGTGGGTGGTATGGTTAAGCCTCGGCGGGATGGCATTGGTCACCGGCATCGCGCTATTGAAGCGCGACTTGCGCTCGTCGCTGGTCTACCTCAATGCGGCGCAGAGCGGGCTGGCGCTCTGTCTCGCCGCCGAAGGGTTACAGGGGTTGATCGCCACACTGTTGCTGGTGATGACGCCACTACGCTTGCTGTTTCTGTGGGGCAGCCACGTGATTCAAGAACAAACATCGGCCCGGCGGCGCATGGCGGGCGCGCTCACCGGCGTGGGCGGGGTGGCGCTCACCGGATTCAATGCTTACCTGGTGTGGCAATTGGCGCAGGGAATCGGCGTTCCCTGGCCCGCGATAATCCTCCTCGCTGTCATCGCCGTCCTGATAGGCGGACGCTATCTAAAGGCAGCGATGGCCGCGTTGACAGACAAGGCGATTGTTCCACAAGAACCTGCCGACCTGCGCCAGACGACATTTCTGGATCGCGCGCTTGGCAACCTCGCGGCAGGCATGCGCGCGTCGCTCGAAGTGGGGCTTCTGGAAAAAGTCATCACGGGAATACCGGGGGCAGTGCTAAAATTTGCGGAAAGGCTCCATAGCTGGATTGAGTCCGGGTTGCTCGAACGCATCATCACACATACCTCACGCACTGTGACCGATGGCGCGGCGCTGCTTCACCGCGTAATTGAGTCCGGGTTGCTCGGACGCATCATCACACATACCCCACGCGCTGTGACCGATGGCGCGGCACTGCTCCACCGCGTAGTGGAACATCAAGGACTCGAGGGAACCCTACGCGGCACAGCCAAAGGGGTGTTCAAATTCAACCGCTGGATCCAGGATCAGCACACAGGACGGTTGCGCGCCAACTTGCAATGGGTTTTTGTCGTGCTGCTGCTGATCGTAGCGATGCTGATATGGCAAGGATGGTGAAATCATGACTTTAGAAACGACCGCATTGCTCCTCATCCTCGGCGCTCCACTTGTGACGACGATAGCGCTCTTCAGCTTTCCCCGGCGCTTGCAGCCCGTGGCCCGCTGGCTGGCTGGCGGCGCAGCGGCACTCTCGCTGGTGGCGATGTTCTCGCTGATTCCGGCGCTGCGGCGCGGCGATGTCCCCGCTATCGCCCTGAATTGGATGCCGGCGGCGGGAATCCAGTTCGACCTGCACATCGACTGGCTGACGCTGCCCTTCGCCATCACGGAGGGCGCGGTGACGCTGCTGGCGATCATCTACGCCTGGGGCAGCGAAGCCAACGACGCCCGCGCCCCCTACTTCTACGGGCTGCTGCTGCTGTTTTCGGTGGGGATGGCGGGCACGACGCTGGCCGACGGCATGGTGCTCTTCTACACCTTCTGGGAATTGATGTTGATCGCCTCGTGCGCACTGATCCTGGTGTGGGGCCATGCCAGCAGCAGTGGACCGTCGCGGCGGGCGGTGGCGCTCAAATACTTCATCTTTACCCACCTGGGATCGCTGATGGTGTTGGTGTCCCTGGTGATTCTCTACAACGCTACCGGTACCGACCGCTTCAGCGCGCTGCGAGCGGGTGTGACGCTCGCGCCGGGTATGGCAACCACAGTCATCGCCCTTTTCATCCTCGGCTTCTGCGTCAAAATGGCGATCTTCCCGCTGCACATCTGGCTGCCCGACGCGCACACCGTCGCGCCGATGCCGGTGACGATTATGTTGGCGGCGGCGATGTTGAGCATGGGCGCTTACGGCATCCTGCGCTTCCCAATGAGCATCTTCACCATCGAACAGATGCAACCGTTTGCTGTCCCGATGATGATCCTGGGCATCCTTTCCGAAATCTACGGCGCGCTGATGGCGCTGGCCGAACGCGACATCAAACGCATCATCGCCTACTCCAGCGTCAGCCAGATGGGGTACATTCTTTATGGGATGGGCACCCTGACCTATAACGGGCTGGCCGGGGCGACGTTGCACGTCATCTACCACGCCATTGTCAAGGCGCTGCTCTTTATGGTCGTCGGCCTGGTCGTCTACGTGACCGGCAAACGCAACATCGATGAAATCGGTGGGCTGGCGCGGCGGATGCCGGTCGTCACGGCATGCGCCGCCATCGGCATTATGGCGATCATCGCCGTGCCGCCGCTGTGCGTCTTCGACAGCGAGTGGATGATCTTTGCGGGCGGGTTGGAGACCCCCTACGTCACGCTGTCGGTCATCACCATCTTCGGATCGCTGCTCACGGTGGCCTACGCGCTATGGTTTGGCAGCCGCATCTTCCTCGGCCAGGACCCGGCAGAAACAGCCGACGGCGCACCTCTACCACGCGCCAAATTGCCCTTGGCGATGGTCGCGCCGACCGTGCTGTTGGCGGCGCTGGCGATTATCGAAGGTGTATTCCCGGCCCCGCTCTTCGACTGGGTAGCGCACGAATTACCGCTGTTGCTCGGAGGGCGTTGGTGAGTCCTGACAATACCGGTGTCATTCTACCGCTCCTCATCCTGGTGGGCGGAGCGTTCACGATCTACTTGGTCGCGCGCCTGATCACATCGCGTAACGAGTGGCTGGCCGTGTTGACGGCGACGGTCTTTGCGGCGGCGCTCGGTGCGTTGCTGGCGCTCGGACGCGCACCCGGCAACGCTGCACCGATGTGGGGCAATATAATGGCAGGCGTGAGTGGCATGGGCAGCGTTGTTTTGCAGGCCGACCGAGGCGCTGTGTTTGTCGGCAGTATCGCGCTGGCCATGGGCTTGTGCGTGGCCGTGTATTCTGGACGCTACCTGTCGCTCGATCACCGCTATCGCACCTACTACCCGCTGCTGCTACTCATGGTCACCGGATTGCTCGGCATGGTGATGACGACGGATTTGTTCAACCTCTATCTGTTCACCGAACTGATGAGCATCGCCGCTTACGTCCTGGTCGCCTTCCGCCGCCGCACCGACACGTCTATCGAAGCCGGTTTCAAGTACCTGATTATGGGCACGGTCGGCACCCTGACCCTGTTGATGGGGATTACGCTCATCTACCGCGAGACCGGCGCAATGACGCTGCCGCAGTCAATCGTGGCCCCGGGCGTATGGGCGCGCGCGGGACTGGCCTGCATGTGGGTAGGGTTGGGAATCAAAAGCGCGATTGTACCGCTACACACGTGGCAGCCCGATGCGTATGGGCGCGCGCCGAGCAGCGTCAGCGCCTTGCTGTCCAGCATCGTCGGGCCGTTCTACATCCTGCTCAAGCTTAGCCTGGGATTGGGCTTTCCGGCGCAAGAGCTGGGCTTGGGGTTGATGGTCTGCGCGATGGTGAACATGCTCCTGGGCAACGGGATGGCGCTGATGCAGACGCATACCAAACGCCTGCTGGCCTATTCATCCATCGCGCAATTGGGGTACGTGATGTTCAGCATCGGCGTGGGATTGCGCTATGGGCTGCCGGAAGCGGTGCAGGCCGGCTTTTTCCTGCTGGCGGCCCACGCGGCGATGAAGGGATTGGCCTTTCTCAGCAAGGGCGTGTGCCATTTCTACGACCACACCACCACGATCGAACAACTGCGTGGCACGTTCCAACGTCTGCCGCTGATCGCTATCACCTTCAGCATCGCCATCATGGGGCTGATCGGAATTCCGCCATTGGCCGGGTTCACCGGCAAATGGTTTATCCTGACGGAGGTGTGGCGCGCGGCAGACGGGTGGGTGTATGCGGGCAGCGTCATTTTTCTGTTGAACACACTGCTTTCGCTCGGTTACTACCTGCCGATCCTGGCGATGATGTTCTCCCCTCTGCCCACGCAGGACACACCGCCGCCCGTGAAAATCTCCGGCTGGATGATCGTCCCGCTGGTGGCCCTTGCCATCCTGGTGATTGTGATCGGCGTCTTTCCCGGCCCGCTCTGGCAGTGGGCAGGGGATGTACTCACCTTTTGAGGTAGAATATGGATAATTTCTGGTCAAGCCCACCCGTCGCGCTGCTTGTCTTTCTGGCGCTGGCCTACGGATTGTATCGCCTGGGCGGCGCGCTGGCGGCGCAGGGCGAACATTCAATCAACAAACACCTGCCGTATACCGGCGGTGAGGACCCGCTGCCGGTGCCGAGCGTGCTGACGTATCACGCGTTTTTCCGGCTGGCGCTGCTCTTCGGCATCCTGCATGTTGCCGCGCTGGTCCTTTCGACGCTGCCGCGCCACATCACTTCGCACCGGTTGGCGCTGATTTATCTGGCCGGCGTTGGCATCAGCGTCTTCGTGCTGACGGGAGAGGAGGAAGAATGACAACGAGTCCCCCCTTGGCGGCACTCACTCACCGGGTAGTGCAGTGGGCGCGGCGCAAGTCGCCGTGGATTCTGCACTTCAACAGCGGCGGGTGCAACGGCTGCGACATCGAACTGCTGGACCTGTTGACGCCGCGCTACGACGTGGAACGGCTCGGTATCCTCAAGGAAGCGTCGCCGCGCCACGCCGACATCCTGCTCTGCTCCGGCCCGGTGACGCGCCAATCCCGCGACCGCCTGCTGCGCATCTACGAGCAAATGCCCGCGCCCAAGTGGGTGGTCTCGATGGGCAGTTGCAGTTGTTCGGGTGGCGTCTTCCAAGGCGGGCATAACATTTTGGGAGGTATCGACCAGGTTTTGCCCGTGGACATGTACATCTTCGGCTGTCCCTGCCGCCCGGAAGCCATCATCGACGGTCTGGCGCGCCTGTTGGAGAAGATCAAATGAGCCGTTTACTGACTCAAATTTACCTGTTCGAAGAGATCTTTGCCGCGCTGCAAGACGCCTTTCCCGACGAGGAATTTAGCGTCGAAGACAAGCCGATGGACGACACTTTTCTCACGCTTGCGCCGGACCGAGTTCGTCCGGTCGTCGAGCTACTGATGGAGCAGTTCGACATCTACCACCTCTCCACGATCACGGGCGACGACGTAGGCGATGGCGTGCGCCTGCTCTATCACTTCTGGAGCGGCTACGGCATCACATTGAGTATCCTGTTGCCTTATGACGACCTGCGCATCCCCACGTTGACCGACTTGATCCCTGGTGCAGCATTCTACGAGCGGGAGGTTCAGGAAATGTTGGGTGTCACCTTTGAGGGATTGGAGACACCCGGACCGATGTTTTTGCCGGATGACTGGGAAGAGGGCGACGGCCCAGTCCGCTTTCCACTGCGGCGGAACGCAGATGAGAAAGGCTAAGGTGACACAATGTCAAAAATCACCGTTCCCATTGGACCGCAGCACCCGCTGCTGAAGGAGCCGCTGGCGTTCTCGTTGACGCTGGAAGGCGAGCACGTGATCGAGAGCGCGATGCGGCTCGGGTACGTGCACCGCGGCCTCGAGCGGCTGAGCCAGGAGCGGACCTACGTGCAGAACGTCCACCTCTTCGAGCGCGTCTGCGGCATCTGCTCGCACATCCACTCCACCACCTTCTGTCAGGGCGTCGAGGCCCTGTCGGGGTTGGAAGTCCCCCCACGCGGGTTGTACTTGCGCGCCCTGCTGTGTGAACTGGAACGGATTCACAGTCACTTGCTGTGGCTCGGCGTGCAGGCGCGCAACATCGGCTTCGACACGATCTTTATGTACGCATGGCGCGACCGCGAGATTATCCTGGACATCATGGAAGACCTCTCCGGCGGGCGCGTCTCCCACGCGGTGAACATCATCGGGGGCGTGCGCATCGATTTGACGCCGGAGCACCGCGACGTGATCCTGGGGCAGCTCGACACGCTGGAGACGCAGATCGAAGCGCTACTCGGGGTGGTCGAAAACGAAAGCAGTTTTCAGGGGCGCACCCGCAACATCGGTACCCTTTCCCTGGAACAAATCCGGCGCTATTGCGTGGTCGGCCCGGTGGCCCGCGCGTCGGGGTTGGATATGGACTTGCGCCGCGACATGCCGTATCCTCCCTACGATCAACTCAAGTTCAGGGTTCCCGTGCGCTACGAGGGCGATGCATGGGCGCGCACGCTGGTGCGGATGTTGGAGATGGTCGAGAGCGTCCACCTCTGCCGTCAAATCCTCACCACCCTGCCGGATGGACCAACGTCAGCGCGCGCCAAGCGCCGCGTCCCGCCCGGCGAAGTTGTCAGCCGCGCCGAAGCGCCGCGCGGCGAAGTGATCTATTACATCCGCAGCGACGGCAGCGATAAACCCGCGCGGGTCAAAGTCCGCACCCCCACCCTCACCAACCTCATCACACTACCCGACCAACTCCAGAACATCTCGATGGCGGATGTCTCGGTGGTGATCTCCGGCGTGGATTTGTGTATCGCGTGCGCGGACAGGTAAGGATGTAGGATGCAAGGTGCAGGATTTTCGTTCTTGCCTCTTGCCCCTTGCGTCTTGCATCTTATCATGTGATTGGATTAGACGATGTTACTTAAACTATTGGTCTTTCCCGGATTCTTGTTTTTGTTCGTGTGCGCCCTGTTCTTCGACTGGGTGGACCGGCGCATGATCGCGCGGTTCCAGGGACGGGTAGGGCCGCCGTGGTACCAGCCGGTGGCGGACTTCATCAAACTGTTAGCCAAAGAGGACATCCTGCCGACCGGCGCCAACCCCCTGACCGCCGCCGCGTTACCGATGATCTCGCTGGCCGCGGTATTGACGGCGGGGTTGTACATCCCGTTCGGCACCATCTCCACCGCTTCGTTCGAGGGCGATTTGATCGTGGTGCTGTTCTTGCTCAGCCTCCCGGCGCTGGCCTATTTTTTGGCCGGGTGGATTTCGGTGGGGGTGTACAGCGTGCTCGGCGGCAGCCGCGCGTTGTTGCAGTACTTCTCCTACGAAGTCCCCTTCCTGATGGCGCTGGCCGGGCCAGCGATCCTCAGCGGCTCATGGTCGATTGCCCACATCGTCGACTATCAAGGCCAGACGATCTGGATCGCGTTGATGCAGCCGCTCGGCTTTGTGCTGGCGATCATCGGCCTCATTGGCAAGCTCAAGCGCGATCCGCTGGACATCCCGAAGGCCAAGTCGGAAGTCGTCGCCGGGTCGCTCACCGAATTCAGCGGGCGTAAACTGGCGCTGTGGCATCTCACCATGAATATGCAGACCGTCGTGGGGATTTTCCTGTTGGTCAATCTCTTCCTGGGACAGAGCAGCGTGTTTGGGACCATACCCGCATTCTTGAGTTTCAGCCTCAAGTCGGTGGGGATCCTGCTGCTGCTCTCCACCGCGAGCGCATTGTATGCCCGGCTGCGCATCGACCAACTGGCGACGCTAGGCTGGCGTGTGTTGGCTCCCCTGGCGCTGGTGCAAATCCTGGTCGCCACGTGGATTGGAGGATGAGATGGCCTCTCCCTTACGTTCGTTAGCCTATTTACTCCCGCAGATCTGGCGCGCCCTCAAACAAGGGCCGCGCACCGTCAAATATCCCTTCGGTCCGGCCGAACTGCCCGAAGGCTACCGTGGACGGGTGGTTATCCGTGAAGAAAATTGCCGCGGGTGCAACATGTGTGTGCGCGATTGTCCGGCCTTCGCGCTGGAATTGGAGCGCAACGGGCGTGATGCCTATCGCCTGATCTACCATCCCGAACGCTGCGCCTATTGCGGGCAATGCGAGCTAAGTTGTAACTTCGACGCCATTTATCTGAGCAACGAGTTCGTCCCTGGCGAGCCGGACCGCGCAGACCTCAGCGTAGTTTTGGTTAACAAAGAAGGGAAGGAAGATACCTCTGCATAAAGGGGAAGTCCAACATGATGACCCAATCAGACGATAAAACAGCAGCACAGAGCCATATCACCCGGATTAACCAGGCGTTGGATGCGGTCCTGGCGCGCGCCCTGACCGCCGGAAATACGCGCGCGCTCAATCTCGCTACCGACTGCTACATCATCTTTTCAGATCAACATCGCGGCGCGCGCAACGGCGCGGATGATTTTCATCGGGCCGAACGCGCCTACAATGCCGCCCTCGCCTACTATCTGCACATGGGACACACGCTCGTCGTTCTTGGGGACGCAGAAGAATTGTGGGAAGAGACGCCTACCGCCGTGATCAAGGCCTACCGGCATAACATCGAACTGGAAGCGCGCTTTCATCAGCGCGGGCGGTACGTGCGCATCTGGGGCAATCACGACGACGAATGGCAATACGAAGACAGCGTGCGCCGCCGCCTGGATGCCATCTACGGCAACCCGCCACTGCACGTCCTCGAAGGTCTGCACTTCAAAGTGATGGACGGGGCGGAGGAACTGGGCGCGCTGTTCCTGCTCCACGGCCATCAAGGTGACGCCTTCAACGCCCGGTGGTCGTGGATCACACGCCTCCTCGTCCGCTACCTCTGGCGGACCTTCCAACGACTCACCCGCATCTCATTGAACACGCCAGCGAAGAGCTGGGACCTGCGTAGCAAAATCAACCAGGCGATGTACGCCTGGGCTGCTCAACAGCAAAAGCTTATCTTGATTGCCGGGCACACGCACTCCCCGGTCTTCAGGTCGCAATCCCACGAGGCGCTGATTGCCGAGGCCATCGCAGAACTGGCGGACCGTGCGCCCGAAAGCAACGACCGACGTGAAGAATTGGCCCAACTGTTGGCGCAACGCGAATGGATACGCGCACAGGACCCCGGAGTCCCCCCGCAAGAAGCTTTCAGCCTTATGGCGAAGCCCTGCTACTTCAACACCGGCTGCTGTTGTTATCGCGATGGCGACATCACCGGGATCGAGATCACCGACGGCAAAATCCGCCTCGTCCGTTGGCCGGACAAAGCACGCAAGCCCCAACCCTACATCCTTGCAGAGGCTGACCTCCGCGACGTTTTGTCCACCTGTTAAGGTGAGGTTGCAAAACCACGCTTTCACTATATTCTTAAAGATACACCTCGCCGAGACCCAGCTCGATACTTTCGGCTTTTGACTTTGGACTGATATCACATGGAGGAAATAACTATGGAGCTACCGTTCACCTTGACGCCACAACGTCTGCTGGGCGCTCTGTCCAGTGAGGACGCCCCCACTCCCCTGGCAGAAGCGACATGGTACATTACCCGTGAGAACGGCGACGGACTGGCCTACACCTTTCCCAAAGGCGCGCTGGCCGGTGCGCGTTACCTCACTGCCGATACGCTACTCGAAGGTGAACACCTGGTCGTCTTTACGCTGCATCTGCAAGAGGGCGACGAAGGCCCAACGTTTACGTTGAGCTACGGTCTGATCACCGAATGTGCAGCACGGCTGCGCGTCCCCCTGGAAGCCGTCAACCAGAATCGCTGGCGCTACGAGCGCGAAGGCGCGTGGCTCAAACCGCTCTGCGGCGGGCAGCGCGTGGACTTGCGCAAGGTGGATCGGATGAAACTCACGGTGCTGCGCAAAGGACCGCACCCCGCGCACTTCTGCCTCACGCCGATCGTCGCCACCGCCGAGGAACCACCCAGGCTTGATTCACCAATTCTTCCCAAAGGCAAGTTGCTGGACGAACTGGGACAGAGCGCGCTTCACGAATGGCCGGCCAAAACCCGCAGCGAAGGGGAATTGATTGCCCGCCTGCGCGCCCAACGCGACACCGCGCCCGCGCAGACCCTACCGGAAGGCTTCTCCAAGTGGGGCGGCTGGTTGGGGAAACGCTTCTCCGCCACGGGCTTCTTCCGCACGCACTACGATCACAAACGCTGGTGGCTTGTCGATCCTGACGGCTACGCCTTCTGGTCCACTGGATTGGATTGCGTGGGCTTCGGCATCGATACGGCTTACGAGGGTCTCGAATCCGCACTCACCTGGCTGCCCGACGCCGATGGCCCCTACACGCAAGCGCACCACACCCGCGGCGAGGTAAACGCCTTCGACTACCTCAAAGCCAACTTCATCCGCGCCTTCGGGCCAGAAGCCGCTTACGAGAACTGGAGCGCCATCACGCTGGGGTTGCTGCGACAGTTCGGCTTCAACACCGTCGCCAACTGGTCAGATTGGCGCATCGCGCGTGACGCGCAGGTGCCCTACGTGCGCCCACTGGATACCCGTATGCTTTCCGTTCCCACGGTCTACCGCGACTTCCCCGACGTCTGTCACCCCGATTTCGAGCGCGCCAAGATGGAATTCGCCGAGCAACTGCGCGAAACCCGTGACGATCCCGCCTTCATCGGCTACTTCCTAATGAACGAGCCAAACTGGGGCTTCGCCCAAGAGACGCCCGCCGCCGGGATGCTGTTCAATACGCCCTCATGCTGCACCCGCCAGGCGCTCAGCATCTTCCTGCGTGGGCGCTATGGCGACGAAGAACGGCTGTCCGAAGCCTGGGAGACTGGTGTCACGTTCGCCGAACTGGCAGAAGGTGAATGGGATACACCTCTTACTGAGCAGGCACAAGCCGATCTGGCAGACTTCAGCGCGATCATGGTGGAACGCTACTTTGGCGGTCTGAGCGAGGCGTGCCGCCAGGTGGACCCGAACCATCTGAATCTGGGCATCCGCTACTACACCATCCCGCCTGCATGGGCGGTCAAGGGAATGCGCAGCTTCGACGTTTTCAGCATGAACTGCTATCGTACACGCGTACCGGCTGAAGAAATGGCGCAAATCAGCACCCTACTCAATATGCCCATTATGATCGGCGAGTGGCACTTCGGTGCGCTGGATGTGGGATTGCCGGCCAGCGGCATCGGGCACGTTCCCACCCAGGCGGATCGAGGCAAGGCATATCGTTTCTACCTGGAAGATGCGGCGGCCCAACCCTGGTGTGTGGGCATTCACTACTTCACACTATACGACCAATCCGCGCTGGGTCGTTTCGATGGGGAAAACTACAACATCGGCTTCCTGGACACCTGCAACCGTCCCTACGGACCGCTTGTCGAGGCTGCCCGTCTTAGCCACGAACGCCTCTACCACGTTGCAACGGGCGAAGTCACCCCTTACGACGACGCACCGAAACACCTACCTCTGCTGTTTATGTAAGATTCGCAGGAGAGACTCGGAAAAACAATGACACACACTTAACGCAGTTGAAACACACTCTTACACATTAAGATATTGACGAATCCAGAATTTTGTGAGAAGATAGAATTACTTCCATTGAAGTGGTTTGAATTTATGGCAGACAGTGCTACGGGAGGAGGTTGAAGGACAATGAGACCTGGAGCAGTACCATTTATTTAGCCTGTACTGTTCGAAAAACCCCACTAACGACGGGAGAGGCCAGTCCCCTTGATCGCTGACTAGATTTACAGTTGAATGGTTTTGCTTGAAAGGAGGCATTCCATGCGTAGAGTATTTCCTGTGTCGTTGCTTATTTTAGGGCTTGTGTTGCTCTCCAGTATGCCGGTGTATGCCCAACCCAAAACGGACGGCATCATCGTCAACCACGTCGTCAAAGCAGGCGAGACGATCTACTGCATCGCGCGCGCTTACAAGGTCAGCCCGGCGGCGATCATCAAGACCAATCTGATCCCCGCGCCCAACTGGATTTATCCGGGCCAGGTGCTTGCTATTCCCAATGTACCCGCACTGTTGCCGGCCGGCCACACCTGTGCGCGCCAGGATTCACCCACCCCACCACCGCCGCCAGCGTGCACCTGCGCGCAATACCACACCGTCGTGACAGGCGACAACCTCTACCGGATTTCGCTCAAGTACAAGATCAACATGTGGCGCATTGCCGAGTGCAATAAGATTCAGAACCTGAATTACATCCGCATCGGCGACGTGCTGTGTATCCCTGACAAATAATCCCTCACCCACTCAGGCGCAACCCGCCCGCCTTCCCGGAAGCCAAAACCAGTTTCCGGGAAGGCGACTTGCTCCCGTCCCCGAGACGGGGATGAGCCACCGTATTATTTGCGTCTCCAGAAGCCCAAACGCAAGCCGGGCAATAGTTTTTCAGCGCCTAAACCACTACCGGAGGCCCCTTATGCTACCCACAGCGTCAACTAACGTCGAAGCGGCGCACACGCGCGACTACGTCGCTTAGGACAAAATGAACGTGCTGTTCGTCCGAGTGATATGAGAGAAGAACTGATTTCACGCGAAGAATTGCTTTCAGGCGAATTGAACCGCGCGCGGTGGGCGAACAAGCTCCTGAGAGCCATCGAAGCGCACTGCACCTACATACGCAACGAATCCCGGCGCGTTGTGGTGGCCTACTTACTCGAAGGTGCAGAGGATTTCGAGCGTTGCTTTGACCTGCATTATATTGACAGCATCAAGCGAATGGCCGTTGACTGCGAGGCGCTGCGGCTCAGTCACTTCGAGCGGTACGCGCCCCACTGGCGCGCGCTGCTGCCCACCGATCCAAAACTGCTGGCGCGACTCATCAGTCTGTTTAGTCGCAAGTACGGGGCTTGCGAAGCCTGTGCGCCGCAGGTATGGGCCAACCTGCGCGCCGCTGCGCCGGAAGTGCAAACCGCTTACCAGGCGCTATACCACCAACCAGTAACTGCGTTGGATCAGTCCGCGCTTGACGCCGCGCCGTCGCCCACCGAAGATAGCACTGACGTACTGGAACAGATTGAGACCTGGTTGGAATGGCTGACTTTAGGCAGCGGCGAAATCCTGTTCCGGGACGGCGACCCTGGCGACGCCCTCTACGTGGTCATCAGTGGGCGCATACGCGTGCTATCCACCGGTCAAAATGGGCGCGAGGAAACGCCGGTCGAGGTTGGGCGCGGCGAACTCTTGGGAGAATTGGGCGTGCTCACCGGCGCACCCCGCAACGCGACGGCGAAGGCCATCCGCGACAGCGAGCTGGTGCGGTTGAGCCGCGCGGGCCTCTTTGCCCTGGCAAAACAACATCTGGAAGTGATGGTGCGGATTAACACGCTGCTCGCCAACCGACTAACCAACCAGAATAGTCGCTGCGCTCAGAGAAATACGGCGCACACCTTCACGCTACTGCCATGCGCCGCCGGAACGCCGCTGCAAACGTTTGGCCGCGAACTGGCCGAGGCGCTCGCCCGCTTCGGTCCCACCACCTACGTCACCAGCGCCGTCCTTGACGAGGCCCTCGGCCCGGGTGCGGCGCAGGCCTCCCTCAATGATCCACGCAATGCTCAAATCGTCTCGTGGCTGACCGAATTGGAGATCCACCATCAATATGTGGTATTTGAGGCAACCCCGGAACTTTCGGAGTGGAGCCGGCGCTGCGTGCGCCAGGCGGATTGCGTGGTACTGGTGGGAATGGCCGGGGCCGCGCCACAGCCCTCTGCGCATGAAACGGCGCTATTGGCCAGCGGCGAACAACGGACTGAGTTGGTATTGCTACAAAGTGCCGGAACTGTCCCGTGGAACGCAGCGGCCTGGCTGGCCGCGCGCGCACCTGGCAGCAGCCATGGCAGCTTTAGCGCAGCCCGCCCCCACCATCTGGTGCGCTTGGGAGATGGTATGGATCTGCTCCATCTGGCGCGGCGTTTGACCGGTCGCGCCCTGGGATTGGTGTTGAGCGGCGGCGGCGCGCGCGGTTTTGGGCACATCGGCGCCCTGCGCGCTATCCGCGAGCTGGACCTCGTCGTCGATGCCGTGGGCGGCACCAGCATGGGCGCCTTCATGGGTGCGATGTATGCGGCCGGTATGGACGATCAAGTGATGTACGAGTTGGCAATGCAGCACGGCTCGCGCGACACTTTGCTGGATCGCACGCTGCCCTTCTTCTCCTTTTACGCCTCCCACAAAGTCACAAGCCAGATTCGGAAATTCCTCGGCAATCAGACAATTGAAGACCTGCCGCTGCCCTTCTTCTGCGTTTCCGCCAACCTTTCCAAAGGGCATCAGATGGTGCATACGTCAGGCCCCGTATGGGAAGCGGTACGCGCCAGCATGGCCGCCGCACCGATCTTCACCCCTTTTCTTTCCGGGGACGACCTGCTGGTGGATGGCGGGTTTCTCAACAACATCCCGGTGGACATTATGCGCCCGCGTCCCGGCATTGCGACGGTCATCGGCGTCGACGCCAGTCCCCTCTCCAGCAAGACCCAGGCGTATGACTTTGGGCCAGGCATTTCAACCTGGGAGGCCCTCCGCTACCGGTTTGTGCCTGCCTACAAGCAAAAGCGCCCGCCTAGCCTTCTGGCAGTGTTCTCACAGATCATGGACATCAACGGCATGTACCGGCAGACGTTTGTAAAGGATCAAGCCGATTTGATCGTCCACCTCCCGCTGCGCGGTTGGGGGATGCTCGATTTTGACGACCGCGCCGAAATCATCGAGACCTCGTACCGCGCGGCGCTCACACAACTGGCTGCGTGGAAGGAGACCCTATGACGCCCACACCCGCTTCAGATGAACGGTCAATAGAACCCGGCGCAGCCTGGGAACGCCCCTTTTTGCGGATCGGGCACGGCGGCGCCGGCGGGCTGGCGACACCCAACACCCTGCGCTCTATAGAACTGGCGCTGGAATTGGGGGTGGATATGGTGGAATTCGACGTCCGCCCGTGTCGGGATGGGTTGGTACTGCTCCACGATGACCACCTCGCGGAATTTGGCGCGCCCGAGGTCCAGGTCAGTCAGTGTACTTTGGCCGAACTGCGCCGGTTCAAAACCGGTGACGGCGATCCGCTTCCCACCCTGACAGAGGCGCTGGACCTGCTGCAAGGCCGCGCTCTGATCAACATTGACCTGAAGGCCGCCGGTTACGAAGCCGCCGTCGTCGAAAACGTGCAAGAACACAGTCTTGCGGACGCTGTCATCTACAGTTCCGTCATCCCGGCCAGCTTGCGGCGCGTCCGCGCGCTCGATCCACACGCCAAAATTGGGCTATCCTATCCCGAGGATCGCGGCAGCGCCTCCACCAAACCCTATCTGAAGCCGGTGGTGGACCTGGTCGTGCTAGGGATGCGCCTGCTGCTGCCCTACCGGATTCTGCCCATGATGGCCGATGCCCAGGCCGACGCCGTGATGCTCTACTACCGGGTCGTCTCGCGCCGGGCGGTGCAAGTTGTTCAACACGCCGGCGGCAAAGTGTTTACCTGGACGGTGGACGACCCGGCCCGCATGACCACGGTACAGGCTATGGGGGTCAACGGCATAACCTCCAACCACCCTGAACATTTCCCGGCCGGCCTTACCCACGATGCGATATGAACCTGTACGATCTTGACTTTATCGCGCTCGAAGCCTTGTTCGCCGGTTGGGACATTGCCCCCGTTCACACGCGGACGGTGTGGCGCTGGCTCTACCGTCACATCCCCGCCGACTTCACCAACCTACCCAACACGCTGCCGCACAGCCTGCCAGCGCGCCTCCGCGCCGAAACCACACTGAAACTCCCACCCGTGGTGGATTCTCAGGTCGCCGCCGACGGTTCTACGCGCAAGGACCTTCTGCAACTGGCGGATGGCGAGCGCGTCGAAGTCGTCATCATGCGCTACCGGCACCGGCACAGCGCGTGCATCTCAACACAGGTGGGCTGCGCCTGCGACTGTCGCTTCTGCGCCACAGGACAGATGGGGTTTGTGCGGCAGCTCAGCGCTGCCGAGATCGTCGCCCAGGTGCTTCACGCGCAGCGGACGCTGGCAGCGAGTGGAGACAACCTCACCAACTTCGTGCTGATGGGCATGGGTGAACCGCTACTGAACTACGACAACACGCTGGACGCTCTGCGCCGCGTGTGCGATCCGCGCGGCATGGGCTTCGTCGAACGG
>DAIUDK010000119.1:13944-17758 GCA_036845725.1 Chloroflexota bacterium | reverse complement strand
TTCGGCAAGTGCCTTCGGCGGGAGTTTGTCTCCCCCGGATTATTGATAAGATACATAAAAAATACAATAAGATTGTGAAAAAATGGCAGGAATGACTGCGCCACAACAGATTTCGCAAAGGAACACTATCACGATGACTAAACTATTACAAGACAAAATTGCTATCATAACCGGTGGGGCGCAAGGACTTGGTGCGGCGCTGTGTGAGCAGCTCGCTCGTGAGGGTGCGCACGTCGTCGTCGCCGACTTGAATCTAGAAGGCGCGGAAGCAACTGCCGCCGAGATTGCCGCGCAGACCGGGCAGCGCACGCTCGCCGTGCAAGTGGACGTGACTGACGAGGCGCAGGTCGCTGCCATGGTCGACCGTACCGTTGCGGAGTTCGGGCGGCTGGACATCCTCGTCTCCAACGCCGGCATCCTCATCTCCGGCGCAGCTGATGAATTCGACGCCCGCAAATGGCAGGCCGTCATCAACGTCAACCTCGTCGGCTACTTCCTCGTCGCCAAGCACGCCATCCGCGTGATGAGGCCCCACAAGAGTGGGGTTATCATCCAGATCAACTCCAAGTCCGGCAAGAAGGGCAGCTTCAAAAACTCCGCCTACGCCGCCTCGAAGTTTGGCGGCATCGGCCTGACGCAAAGCCTGGCGCTGGAACTCGCCGAAGAAGGCATCCGCGTCAACGCCGTCTGCCCCGGCAACCTGCTCGATTCGCCGCTGTGGACGGAGTCGCTGTTCAAACAGTATGCGCGCAACCAGGGTATTACCGAGGAAGCCGTCCGTCAGAAGTATGTTGAGCAGGTGCCGATGAAGCGAGGCTGCACCTACGAGGATGTGTGCAACGTTGTCGTCTTCCTGGCGTCCGATCAGGCCAGCTACATGACCGGCCAAGCCATCAACGTCACCGGCGGACAAGAAATGCGTTAAAGAAAGAGTTTTAACCACGAATCACGCGAATCTTCGCTGTTTTTAACAAAGATTCGCGTAGATTAGCGAAATTAGCGGTTTATTCTGAAAGGAGGCTGTATGAAAGACAAGATAGAGGCTGCCCTGAAAAGCAGCAAAGCGGATTACACCGAGATCCGTCTGGAGGAGCGGGAGGTGACCACGGTTTCGTATCGCGGCGCCGACCTGGAAAATGCTGGCGCCATCATCGACGCGGGCGGCATCGTGCGCTGCCTGTGCAGGGACGGCGGCTGGGGCGTCGCCACGTTCAACGACCGCGACGACCTGATCGCCAAAGTGGAGCAAGCCTACCAGTGCGCTAAAGTCGTCCAGGCCGAGGAGCCTATCGAACTGGCGCCAATCCCAGTGGCGGACGATCACCTCACGGTGACGTTGAAACACGATTTCCGGGGCATCTCGCTGTCCGAAAAGAAGGCGCTGCTCGAAGGCTACAATGCCATCGTACGCGGTTACAGCGACAAGATCGTGGATACCGTCGTGGGTTACAGCGATAGCTTCAGCCGCGTGCACTTCGCCAACTCCGAAGGCGCGTGGATTGAAGAAGAGCGCCCGGAAGTGAGCCTCTTCACAGTTGCCATCGCCCGCGATGGCGACAATATCCAACAAGGCATCGAAAGTTGCGCCGCCCAGGAGGGTTTCAACTTCATTCAGAACCGCGAGGCGTTAGCGCAAACGGCTGCCCGCCGCGCTGTCGAATTGTTGAGCGCGGAAACGGTGGTCGGAGGGCAATACCCGGTGGTCATCAATCCGACGCTGGCCGGGGTGTTCATCCACGAAGCCTTCGGCCACCTCTCCGAATCCGACTTCATCTACGAAAACCCCAAAGCGCGCGAGATGATGGTGTTGGGGCGACGATTCGGGCAGGACATCCTCAACGTCTTCGATAATGGGGCGGCGCCCGGACTGCGTGGCACGCATAAATACGACGACGAAGGCACACCCACCCGGCGCAACGACCTCATCAAAAACGGCATCCTGGTAGGGCGGCTACACTCCCGCGAGACGGCAGCCAAAATGGGCGAAAGCCCTACCGGCAACGCGCGGGCCATCACCTACCGCCACGCGCCGATTGTGCGGATGACCAACACGGCCATCGAGAACGGAACGACGCCGTTCGAGGACTTGATCAAGGACATCAAACTGGGCATTTACGCCTGCGACGCCTACGGCGGCAATACCTATCTAGAAAGTTTTTCGTTCAGTTCCGGCTACGCCTATATGATCCGCGACGGGCAGATCGCCGAAATGGTCAAGGACGTGATCCTGGCCGGGAATCTATTCACCACCCTACTGAACATTGACGCCATCGGGAATGACTTCCAGTGGATTCAAGAGGGCGGCGGCTGCGGCAAGGGCGGTCAATTCCCCTTGCCTGTTGCCTTCGGCGCGCCCCACGTGCGAATTCAGAACGTCGTAATTGGAGGAGAGTAACCATGGACGTGTTAACGCATTTGATTCCTCAGACCGAACAGGTGGAAGTGGTCTACCTCAACCACGAAGCCACTACCGTGGGGTTTGAAGCAAGCCGGCTGAAGACCAGCAAAGTCGAGGAGACCGCTGGCGTCGCAGTACGGGTTGTCAAAAATGGGCAGCTCGGCTTTGCCGCCTCCAGCGACCTGACCGCGACGGACAAGCTCGTTCGCAACGTGTTGGAATCAACAGCCTATGGCGACAAAGTCTCCCTCACATTCCCTGGCCCCCAGCCTGGGCCGAAGGTGCGCACCTTTGACGCGGCCATTGCCGATCTTCCGGTGACGCGCATGGTCGAGATTGGGCTAGAGGTCATCGCCTATCTGCGCGAGATCGACTCGGATGTACTGCTTGATGTCACCCTCAATCGGGGCATCAATCAGGCGACCATCCGCAACCACGCTGGCGCGGACGTGGCCTTCAAACGTTCGCCGTTCTCTCTCTCGATTGAGCTGCATCGCGTCAAAGGCGACGACATTCTTATTATGGCTGACATGATAGGTACTACTGTTTGGGAGGCTAATTATATGCTCCCGGCCCGACGGCTGGGAGACAAGCTCCAGAAATCACAACAGATCAGCCCTCTCACGTCAGGCCGGATGCCGGTGCTGTTTTCGCCGACCGGAGCGTTAGTTTTGGGACTGCCGCTTATGGAAGGGATCAACGGCAAGAACGTCTACAAAGGCATCTCACCGATGGCGGGCAAGGTGGGCAAAAAGCTGTTCGACGCGAAGCTGACGCTAGTGGATGACGGAACCCTCGATGGCAAATTCGGCAGCGCGGCCTACGACGACGAGGGCGTGCCACATCTCCGCAACATCCTCATCGGTGAGGGCGTGCTCAATGGCTTCCTCTATGATCTCAAGACCGCCGCCCAATCCGGCGTCGAATCCACCGGCAACGGCTCGCGTGGACTGTTCAACCAACCAAACCCGGCCCCAACCAACCTCATTATCGCGCCCGGCGAAACCCCGCTGGCCGAGATGATCGCCGGGATTGACGAGGGGTTGCTGGTGGAAGAAGTGCTCGGCCTGGGACAGGGCAACGTGCTCTCCGGCGCGTTTTCCAATCCCATCGCCCTGGGCTTCAAGATCGAGAAAGGCGAAATCGTCGGGCGTGTCAAGGACGTCTCCATCGCGGGCAACGTCTATGATGTGCTGCAACATATCGCCGCCGTCAGCCGTGAAAGCGAGTGGATTTACACCAACTTCAACGCGCCGTATATCCTGCTGGAGGAGATGAACGTCGCAGGAAAGGCATAAAGGGATTAGGGATTGGTAATCAGGCGTCAATCGCGACTCGATGTGACATATCGAGCCGCGATTTTTGTTTTACCTCTTGACAAAAAGCTATTTTAAGAGTATAATTACTTATAGATAA
>DAIUDK010000119.1:6316-13844 GCA_036845725.1 Chloroflexota bacterium | reverse complement strand
CAACAGGTTAGAAATACTCGTCGCAAAGTTGCGTGAACGGGATTGCCGTATCACCCCGCAACGGCTGGCCCTGCTGGAGATGCTCGTCCACACCAACGAACATCTCAGCGCGGCGCAGCTCTACGAGCGATTGGTGAAGCACTTCCCCACCACCAGCCTGGCGACGGTCTACAAAACTTTGAGCCTGTTGAAAGACATGGGCGAAGTCATAGAAATCAGCTTTAGCGATGGCGAAACACACTACGACGCCAGCGACCCCACCCCACACATCCACGTCATCTGCACGCATTGCCATCGCATCAGTGACGCGCCCTACATCGCTACGCCCGACCTGACCGAGGAATTGGCAGCGCAGACCGGCTATAAGATCACCGGGCACCGTTTCGACTTCTACGGTATTTGCCCGGACTGCCAGGCCAACACGTAAATGTGTTAGTGGCAAACAATCGTTTGCCTTGTAGTTCAATTCAACCTAAAACAATATGGAGGTAACACAGATGGAAAGCACAAGCATGCCCTTGATTGGCGACAAATTCCCAGAAATGACGGTGAAAACCACCCACGGCGAGATGAACCTGCCCGAGGCGATGAAAGGCAAGTGGTTCATCCTCTTCAGCCACCCGGCGGACTTCACGCCGGTCTGCACCACGGAGTTCTACGCATTCCAGCAGCTTTACCCGCAGTTCCGCGAACTCAACACCGAGCTGATCGGGCTAAGCATCGATCAGTTATACAGTCACATCAAATGGATCGAGTGGATCGATGAGAACCTACACACCAAGATCGAGTTCCCCCTGATCGCCGACCACGGCAAGGTGGCGGGGATGTTGGGATTGGTCCATCCGGGCGCCGGTTCGAGCACGGTGCGCGCGGTCTTCTTCGTGGACCCGAAGGGCATCATCCGCGCGATCCTCTACTACCCGGCGGAACTGGGTCGCAACTTCAACGAATTCTTGCGGATGATGAAGGCGTTCCAGATTGCGGACGCCCAGAAGGTGGCGATGCCCGCCGACTGGCCCAACAACGCCCTGTTCGGTGACGACGTCATCGTGCCGCCACCCGGTAATATCAAAGTGGCGGAAGAGCGCAAAGGCAAGGAAGGCTGCCTCGACTGGTGGCTGTGCCACAAGCCGGTGCAGAAGTAAACGCGTCAAAACAGCAAAACACCATAAACATCCGAGCGCCCTTGAATGCATTCCAGGGCGCTCTCGCTGTAGATATAAAGGCCGCTAATGCGGCTTTTCTAAAGGGGATTTAGGCCATATCCGAAGGCAAAACTAGTGGAATGCGATAATCCTACCATTGACAATAAAAAATATTATAGTATAATTTATATTATATATCTCTTTCACAGAACGAAAGAAGAGGTCCAAAACGTACAATCCGTAAAAGGTTTGGAACTGGTTACCCATCACAAATCACCAATATCAATGGAGGCTACTATGCAAACAGTAACGTATACGATTCCCAATATCTCGTGCAACCACTGCGTGCGCACGATCAAGACAGAGATAGGCGACATGCGAGGCGTGTGGTCCGTCGAAGCGGACGCGCAGACCAAGCAGGCGACCATAAAATTCGAAGCGCCGGCATCTGAGGAAGCGATCAAGTCGCTGCTGGCCGATATCAATTATCCGGTGGCGTGATCTGGTGAAATAGGAAGTAGGGAGTAAGGAGTAAGGATTCGTCGTTTTCTACCGATTACCAGTCCCCAATCCCTAATCCCTAATCCCTGATTACCAATCCCCACCCCTTCCAGGAGCTTCTATGACTGAAACCAAACATTTAACGTTGCCCATCACCGGGATGACTTGCGCGAACTGCGTGGCGACGGTGGAACGCAACCTGAAGAAGGTCGATGGCGTGACCGGCGCGGTGGTCAATCTCTCTTCGGAGCGCGCGACGGTGGAATTCGATCCCACGCTGGTCTTCCTGCCAGAGATCATCGGGCGGGTGGAGCGTGCGGGCTACGGCGTCGCTGCCGGAGAGGCGGACCTGCTCATCAAGCGACTGTCCGACGACAACGACGCCCGGCGGCTCGAAAAGGCGCTGCTCCAGGTCGAAGGCGTGCTCGAGGCCACGGTCGTGTTGGCGACCGAGAAGGCGCGCGTGCGGTACGTCCCCACCATCGTCAGCCAGGCCGAGATCCGCAAGGTGGTTACGCAGGCCGGATTCGAGGCGCTGGAATTGGGCGGCGACGCCGACGACGCGGAAGCCAAAGCACGCGCCGCCGAAATCGCTCACCAGAAGCGGATGCTCATCATCGGTCTGATTTTCACCGTCCCGCTGTTCGTGTTCTCGATGGCGCGGGATTTCGGGCTGTTCGGGATGTGGGCGCACGCGCCGTGGGTACATTGGCTGATGTTAGCCTTTGCGACACCGGTGCAATTCTACGTCGGAGCGCAGTATTACGTGGGCGCATACAAGGCGCTGCGCAACGGCGCGGCCAATATGGAAGTCCTGATCGCGCTCGGCACGACGGCGGCCTACGCCTACTCGCTCCCCATCGTCTTCGGACGGCTCGACGGGCACGTCTACCTGGAAACGTCCGCCGTCATCATCACTTTGGTACGCCTGGGTAAACTGCTGGAAGCACGCGCCAAGGGCGGCGCCTCCGAGGCCATCAAGAAGCTGATGGGCCTGCAAGCGAAAACGGCGCAGGTCGTGCGCGATGGCGTCGAAATCGCTATCCCGGTGGAAGCCGTCCTCGTGGGCGACGTGGTGCTGGTGCGGCCCGGCGAAAAAATCCCGGTGGATGGCGTGGTCGTCGAAGGGCGCTCGTCGGTGGACGAATCGATGCTCACCGGGGAATCATTACCAGTGACTAAGGGACCGGGCGATCCCGTCATCGGCGCGACGCTCAACAAACTGGGCCTGCTCAAGTTCGAAGCGACGAAGGTAGGCAAGGAGACCGCGCTGGCGCAGATCATTCGCCTGGTGGAGGAGGCGCAGGGCAGCAAAGCGCCGATCCAGCAGTTAGCGGATCAGATTTCGGCGGTGTTCGTGCCTATCGTGATCGGCATCGCGGCGCTGACGTTCCTGGGCTGGTATTTCCTGGGGCCGGCGCTGCCGGTCAATACGGATACCAACGCCTTCACCCGCGCGCTGATCAATATGGTGGCCGTGCTGGTGATCGCCTGTCCATGCGCGATGGGGCTGGCGACGCCGACCGCCGTGATGGTGGGAACAGGGAAAGGCGCAGAGTTGGGCGTCCTGCTGAAGAACGGCGAAGCCCTCGAACGTGCCGGACGTATCACCACCGTCGTCCTCGACAAAACCGGCACGATCACCAAGGGGCAGCCGGCAGTGACGGACATTGTAACGAATCAAGAATCAAGAATCATGAATCATGAATCGGCGAATGGGCGAATCGGCGAATCCCCAATCCCCAATCCCCAGTTACCAATTGCCGATTACGAGTTACTACGCCTGGCGGCTTCGGTGGAAAAAGGCTCGGAGCACCCGCTCGGTGAGGCGATTTGGGCGGAGGCGACGACGCGGGGGCTGCACCTGTCCGAACCGGAGGGCTTCCAGGCAGAGGCCGGGCATGGCGTCTCCGCCGAGGTGGACGGGCGCGCAGTGGCCGTGGGCAATCTGCGGATGATGGAAACGCGCGGTTATCCGCTCAACGGCTTTCAGCCCGAAGTGGAACGGTTGCAGGCGGAAGCAAAGACAGCCATGCTCGTCGCTGTGGATGGCGAAGTGCGCGGCGTGATCGCCGTGGCGGATACACTCAAAGACGGCTCAATCGAAGCCATCGCGGACCTGCGCCGGATGGGGCTGCACGTGGCAATGATCACCGGCGACAACCGCAAGACGGCAGTAGCCATCGCCAAACAAGTGGGCCTCGATGCGGTGCTGGCGGACGTGCTGCCGGAGGGCAAAGTCGCCGAGATCAAGAAATTGCAGGCGGCGGAGGTCAACGGGAAAGCGGCAGTCGTGGCGATGGTAGGCGACGGCGTGAACGATGCCCCCGCCCTGGCGCAAGCTGACGTCGGCATCGCCATCGGCACGGGAACGGACGTAGCGATGGCCTCCGCGCCGGTCACGCTGATGTCTGGCGATTTACGCGGCGTCGTGCGGGCGGTCGCACTTTCGCGCAAGACGCTGCGTACGATCAAGGTAAACCTGTTCTGGGCGTTCTTCTACAACGTCATCCTCATCCCTGCGGCGGCCTTCGGCCTGCTCAATCCAATGTTGGCCGCCGGCGCGATGGCGTTCAGCAGCGTGTTCGTCGTCACCAACAGCTTGCGGCTGAAGAAAGCGGATGTGTAGGGTGTAGGAAGTAAGGAGTAGGGAGTAAAAAGACATACTCCATACTCCATACTCCAGAAAAGCTGCCAACGCATTGGGCTATGCTTTGCACCCATCCAAGTAGGTTACGAATGAACGCACAGCAGGGCGCGACGTACTTCTTAAGTGCGTCGCGCTGGTCGACCAGCGCAATGTTATTGAGGAGATAGCTCGTACCAGAACTCGACCGGATACCCCTGCGCATCCGTGTTGAGCACTTGCCTGACGGTCTCCGGTTTTCCAGCAGAGCATTTCCACTCATAGACGGTGGCGTGTCCCGTTACCGCCGCTGGGATGTTGTCAGCCGCAGGGTTCTCTTCGCAGAATTTGTTCATGTCGGCGGTCGGCGTCTGATCGATGTTCGCTTTGTCCAGACAGGGGATATTGGCCCCAAAATGGCACACCCACACGTTCCCGTCCATACAGCGCCACGTGGCGTGCTGTTGGAATTCCAACGGCGCATCGGCGATCACAACCCCGGCCCGGACCATACTGTCCAGGACAGACTGCGGCAGTTTTTCACCGGCGTAGCGCGCATCCGGCGCATCCACCGTCCCCACCGCCGCGCAATAGGCGAAGGGATCGCTGTACGAGGCTTCGGGCGCAGCGTTCGGGTCGCATATTCCCGCGAAATAGTCACCGGCATCGCACGCTCGTCCATTCTTGAATGTGCAGGTCCCTTTTTCTTGCTCCGTGTTCCCATTGGCGATGATTTGATACTCGCCGCCCGTGATGGCGCAGTATTGCGCGGCCTGGGTGGTGTAGCCCGTGATCTTGACACCGCCGACCGGACAGTCACCGCGCTGCAAAGCCCATTCCTCACATTGCCGGTTGTCCTCGAAGAGACAAACCCCATATTCGCCGCCATCGCCGCGTTTCTGGATCGTGAGGGTTCCGCCTTGCTTGATGCAGTTCTCAGAGGCCGGATTGGGCAGTCCCGCCTCCGGCGTTGGGGTAGCACAGGCGCTCAGAAAGACTAAAACCAACGACAAACTTAACAGGTACCGCAATACGTAACGCATGACAAGTAACTCCTTTGCTGAACAGACATGGAAACCTACTTATCTCGTCGTAGACCGGCGAAAAAGGTAACAGGGAATCTACAAGAAGTTGAATATGACGATACGCGCCTGAACGAGGCGCAATTACGCGCGGCGATTAAGGCGTTGGTTACACTGTACAAGAAAATGGACAGTAGTATCCCGGCGCCTACTCTAGCCATTTCGGGGTTGCATAATTGTGTTCCCGAAGAATACTTTCACAATGCCCTACATGATATTGAAGATGACGGACTTGCCCCAAAACGACTTCTTGATTCGCAATCTTCAATCTTCGCTAAATAGCACGGATTTCATGCGGGATAATTCGCGCCTGAATCGCGCCGGTACAGGTTGGCGTTTTCGAATAGCGCGTTTTAATTCATCTGGTCGCATATTGATCTTAAAGAAAAAGTAGTGGATGTATTCGCCCACGGCGAGGACATAGTATCCCAGACCAGCGAAGATATCGAAGGGTTGAATCGGCCGAAAGCCAATCACTCGCACGATCAACCATACGGGAAAGACCAATAGCATCACCGCATTGAACACATATAGACGCTGTAACCAAAGGATGCTGCGATTCGCGCGCACAGCTCGGGAGAAGAAGCCGCGACGTTTCAATAGCCAATACACCCCACCCTGCAACAAGAGAAGATTTGCCGATAGTGTCCCAATAAACGTCAGTACACCAATGTGATCGGGATACGCCAGGTGTAAAACTCCTGAGACCGAAAAGAAAATGAATATATTAGCAAGCTCTCCCCATCCCGTCCAATTCAACCAACTCTTCATGCTCTGACCCTTTACAGGGCCAGTTTGCATAGATGGATAGTCCAAAATCGTTACTTTTTTTGTCACACGATTTATCCTCATTGATTTCGCCGCTTCCGGCGAGTGCAAGGCCAGCCAACGCGCTAATATACAACGCGCTGACGTAATGTCAAATTACTAACCTGCCGAGCAAAAATTTGCACGACCAGGTCCTAACGCAACTATCTTATCAGGTCGGTGTTATAACAGGGTGTGAAGCTCAACTGTGAGACAGACCGGACGCCTCTTTCGACCAAATTCTATAATTCGATTAGGAGGAACCATGAAAGTTCGTCAATTAGGTGTATTCCTGCTTGCCGTTGTATTGCTGGTTACCTTGATCAACCCCACCGTTCTCCTTGCTGCACCGCCTATTCCCCTGGATTTACATACCGATCTTGACCGCGACGGCGTCCCAGATGCATTAGCGTCGGCCGTGAAGCAATTTGCGACGGCGCGCAACGCTGAAGTCGCCATCCAAGATCTGCTCGCGCGCGTCCCCTACAAGGCCGAGACCCACGCACTACAAAAAGAGGCGGCTCTTCTCAATCAGCAATTGGAGTATGTCCGCTCAACTGAAGAGGCGGAACGCATCCAAACTAAACTCCAGGAGATCGCTGCCAAGATGGCACAAGATCCGACTTATGTGGATTTTCTCAATGGGTTGGAGCGTCTCTACGTGCAGCAGGGGATTATGGTAGAAGAGAAGCGTGCATCAGATCGCGGTTTCGCAATCCAGGCGGTAAATTGGGGAAACCTTCAGGCAGGCGACGTGATGTTGGTCCGCTCGGGCAAATTCCCCTGGACTTCCTTCATCTACGCGATGACGTATTCCCACACAGGCAACTACAACGGCAGCAACTTGGTTTACGAATCCAATGCCGATGGTGTGCGCCTCAAACCGCTGAGTAACTGGCAAGTGAGCGGGCAATACATCGCGTTAGGCCGCAGCAACCAGCGCACGGTCGCCCAGGTGCAATCTGCATTGACCTGGGCCAAAGGCTACTACGGCACCGATGGCAGCACTCCCTACAATTACTTCTATCCCAACAAAAGCACCGATGATAGCCTGTACTGCTCACAACTCACCTGGAAGATTCACACCCACACCGGCGTCAACATCGACAGCAACGCCTGGCAGTATCAGCTTTGGATTGCTGCGAAGTGGGGTGTCTGGGCGGTTGCCGCCGTATCCATTCCTGCCGTCGCGCCTGATGAGGTCGGGTTAAGCGGCAACATCAGCTATTACAGCAAAGATTGGAACTAGTGTTTATGCTGCGTTCGGTTCGCGCGCATAGGGCATTGAGTTTTCACCGGGTAGTCCTGCTAAAAGCAGGACTACTTTGTGTAAGTCTCTGGATGAGCGGGTGTCACCCGGCGACTCA
>DAIUDK010000119.1:0-6216 GCA_036845725.1 Chloroflexota bacterium | reverse complement strand
AAGCAGGACTACTTTGTGTAAGTCTCTGGATGAGCGGGTGTCACCCGGCGACTCAGTCGCCGCCTGCCCGGCCTGTTTATGTACTCGCCGGGAGCAATGTTAGCGCGGGCTTCAAGAATAACGCGCTGTACATCTTCAATGCGGCCACGACTGCGTCCGCTATCGCCGGCGACGTTTCAACCGATCCCCTACGTACTGCTCTACCATTATCCTGGGTGCGCTATCTCAACCGCGCGCCCAACGGTTCACTGTGGATCGGCTTTGGGGGCGATTTCAACCATAACGATGATCGTGTCCAAGTCTACCGGCCAGATGGGACACTAACGCACACTCTGCATCCCTGCACCAACCCCGAAGCCGGGATCACGTTTGCCGCCGGGCGAGTGTTCGTCGCCTGTTCGGGTGACGGGTTCGCAGGTACAGTAGCAGTGCTAGATGCGGTCGACTTCAGCCCGGTCGCCATGTTACCCCTGGCGCAACCGGATGCGCCTATACTGCTGGTAGGCAGCGGCGCAGACGAGCAATACGTCGTCATCACAGCTATGACCGTAGGGCCGGAGCCGGAACGCAGCTACGCGCTTGCGATCATCGCGGATGCACACAAAGCGGAAGTGATAGCGCAAGTCCAATTGGGACCGGATACCGATGTCTGGACCATACTGCCCCACGCGGGGCGCTTCTATCTGCTCAATGCCGCGAGCGCCCGCTCGGCGGAACCATTGCGCCCGGACGTATTGGTTCTCGACCCGGCGCACCCGGAGACGTGGGAAACCTTCACACTACCGCTGGCAGCGCCGCTGTGGGGGCAAATCGTAACGGGGGAGCTATACGCCTATCACAACCCCGGTTGGAACACAACACAGCAAATTGATTGGCGCGGCCTCAGTCGCACCGCGCTGGAGACGGGCGCGAGTGAGACGTGGCTACTGGAGGATCGCTTCGAGGTCGGAGGGCTGGCAGTCTGGGACAGCACACCCTGCCTGGTGCACTGGAATTACTGGCAACCGGAGGCTACGCACGGATTGTACTGTCTGGAAGCGGATGGGGAACTCCGGCAGCGGCTAGCTGTACCCGACGCCTCGGGCGTGGTGATTCCTTAGATGCGGTTTTCCGCATTCTTGGCAAAGCTCTATTTTCCAATGCAACGACGAACGATTAAGAAGGCGGATAAGCGGCAATAATTTCATCCATCTCGCAGTTCACCGCCTCATCCACCCATTTGCGACTCGGGTCCGCATCGAACCAGGCCAGCGTGCGGCGGATGCCCTCACGGAAGGGGATCGTCGCCTGGAACCCCGGCACGAACGTCTTGATTTTGGAGTTGTCGAAGATGATGCTCCACGTCTTGTCGCCGAGTAAGCCCGCGCCGAGCGGTGGATTGATCTTGTAGATAAAGTCCGAGGGGATGTGGACGACGTTCGCCTCCACGCCGAGCGCGTCGGCAATCGTCGCGTAAATCTGATTCCACGTCAGCACTTCATCCGACGTGATGTGGAAAGCGTGCCCAATCGTCTGCGGATTGCCGAGCAGTCCCACGAAGCCCTTGGCGAAGTCCGCCGCGTGTGTCACCGTCCACAGCGAACTGCCGTCCCCATGGATGATGATCGGGCGGCCTTTGAGCAACCGGTCCGCCAGCGTGTAACACCCCCACCCCCCAATCGCCACCGGGAACACCGAGGAATAGGTGAGCGACGGGCGCATGATGACCATCGGGAAATTCTCCTCGCGGTAGGCGCGCTGCAGGCGTTCTTCGCAGGCAATTTTGTTCTGCGAATACGTCCAGTAGGGGTTGTGCAGCGGCGTAGATTCGGTGATGATCGGATGCGCGGGCGGTTTCTGGTAGGCCGAAGCCGAGCTGATGAAGATGTACTGCCGCGCGCTATCCCGGAACAGTTCGATGTCGCGTTCGACGTGATCGGGCGTGTAGGCCACCCAATCCACGACAGCATCGAAGGTCATTCCGCGCAACGCCTCGCTGACTTGCGCCGGTTGGTGGATGTCGGCGATAATCACGTGCGCGCCTGCAATCTCTACCTTGTGCTGCCCGCGATTGAGCAAGTACAGTTCAATTCCCCGCTCCACCGCCAGCTTGCTGACCTCCGTGCTGATAATCCCCGTACCGCCGATAAAAAGTACTTTCATCAGCTTAATCCTCATTTCTCAACGGATTCAACGGAATTTTACGGATGTTTTCCGTTGAATCCGTTCAATCCGTTGAGGGTTATCCTCTCAGGTGCAGATACCGCCGGTACGCCGCATCCCACGCCGCCGTATCGCGCGGCGCGAAGGTCTTCAGCTCGAACGAGCGCGCGACGACTTCACGGCCTGCGGCAATCGAGTCGATGTGACCGAGCGCAACCGCCTGCACGAGCACATTGCCAAGCGCGGTCGCCTCCACCGGCCCGGCGACGACTGTTCGCCCGATCGCATCTGCCGCGAACTGGTCGAGCAACTCATTCTTCGCGCCGCCGCCGATGATGTGAATCGTCCCTAGGCGCTTGCCAGTGAGCGCATCCAGCCTCTCCGCCATCCGGCGATATTCCAGCGCCAGGCTTTCGAGCGCGCAGCGCAACACCGCACCCTTCGTCTCCGGGACAGCTTGCCCGGTTTCGCGGCAAAACGCTTGGATGCGCAGCGACATGTCGCCCGGCGCGAAGAAACGGCTGTCGCCGGGAAAAATCAGCGACCCGAAGGCTGGCGCGGCGGCGGCCATCTCCACCATCTCGCCGTAGTCATAGTCCTCGCCCGTGCGCTGCCATTCGCGGCGACATTCCTGCACCAGCCACAGCCCCATAATGTTCGTGAGCACGCGGAACGTGCCATCCACCCCACCCTCGTTCGTGAAGTTGTAGGCCAGCATTTCCGCGTTGATGATCGGGACTTTCGACTCCACGCCCATCAGCGACCAGGTGCCCGAGCTGAGGTAGATCGCGTTCGCTGGATCCATCGGCACGGCGGCGACCGCGGAACCGGTGTCGTGCGTCGCTGGCGCGATAACGGGAACCGCGCCCAGGCCAACTTCCTCGGCCACGGACGGCAGCAGCGTCCCCAACACCGTCCCCGGCGGCACGATGCGGTCACCAGCGCCGTCACGGAAGATGCGTGTGGGGATGCCAAGCTTTTCCAACATCGCGTAGGCCCACGTGTCCGCGCGCGGATCGTAACACTGGCTCGTCGTCGCATCGCTGAACTCGTTGGCCTTGCGCCCGGTGAGCCAGAAGTTGAGCAAGTCGGGCATCATCAGCAGGGTCTGCGCCACGTCCAATGTAGGCGACTGCGCTTCCACCATCGCCACAAGCTGAATGAGGGTGTTCAACTGCAAAAACTGGATGCCCGTCGCCTCGAAGATCGCCTCACGCGAGACTCTCTCGAAGGCGCGCTCCATCATCCCCTCGGTGCGGCTGTCGCGGTAGTGGTAGGGATTGCCGAGCAGTTCGTCGTTCGCATCCAGCAGCCCGAAGTCCACACCCCACGTATCCAATCCGATGCCGGCGATATGGCGACCGTATCGCTGCGCCGCCTTCGCCAGTCCGGCCTTGATATCGTTCCACAGCCGCAACACGTCCCAATGCAAATGCCCCATCACGCCGACAGGACCGTTGGAGAATCGGGAGACTTCCTCGAGCCTCACCCGCTCACCATCGAACATCCCCGCCACCACGCGCCCACTCTCCGCGCCGAGATCGATGGCTAGAAAGACCAGATTCTCACGATTTGCCATGACTACGCTCCTCCTGGAGTATGGAGTAAGAAGTAGGGGGTATGGCCCCTTACTTCATACTCCGTACTCCCTACTCCTGCATCAGAAATACGCCTCATACCCGCCGATGCCCAACGCATCCCGCATCGTCTGCAATTCCTTGCGCAGGTTCGCGTTGACGGGGACGCCCTGCGCGCGGACGACCTTCTCCTTCTCAAACTCCTTTTCCCCCGCCACGTAGATGCGGTCGTGACCCGGTTCCTTGTGGGCGGCCTGCAGCGCGCGCATAATGTCACCCGTCACCTTGCGGGAGATTTCTATGGGGATAAAGTGTGCAATGTCAATCGCCAGGAAAAAGTGGCCGAGCATAAACGGGCGACGCGAGCCATCCGGTGCAAAGCCAAGCAAATCCTTCAGAAACGCGCCGTTGGAGAGCGACGCACAGAGGATTTCCACCATCGTCGCCAGGCTGTAGCCTTTGTAGCCCGCGAACATCTCGCCAGCGCCGCCGAGCGGCAACAATGCGGCCTTGTCCTTGCCCAGATCGACCAGGATTTGCGTCGGGTCCGTCAGCATCTCACCTTCGGAGCTAATCACCCACCCTTCAGGAATCGGCTTCCCGGCGCGGTCCGCCACCTCGACCTTGCCGCGCTGGCAGATGGACGTGGCGCCGTCGAAGCAGAAGGGGTAGCCCATATCCGAAGGCGCGGCGAAGGCAATCGGGTTCGTGCCCAGCATCGGCTCCGCGCCGAACGTGGGCGTGATCGAAGGACGCGCGTTTGTCACCGCCAGGCCCATCATCCCCTCCTGCGCGGCCATCAGCGGATAATAACCCGCGATGCCGAAGTGGGTCGCGTTATACACCACCACCGATCCCACACCGTACTGCTTCGCCTTTTGAACGGTCATCTTCATCGCGCGATAGGCCGTGGGATGCCCCATCCCGTGATGCGCATCAATGAGCGCCGTCGCCCCCTCGTCCTTGACGATCTCCATCTGCGCCGCGGGGAACTGCACGCCCATCTGGATGCGGTCATAGTAATACTTCAACCGCCCCACCCCGTGCGATTCGATCCCACGCAAGTCAGAAGTGATCAGAATGTCCGCGCAAATTCGCGCGTCCTCGTCCACCACGCCCTGCGCCTTGAACGTGTCGATCATAAAGGCGTGGAGTACATCCACCGGAAGGTAAATCGTATTGTTGTCCATCGTAACCTCGCTTTCATTCGTGATTTGTGATTCGTGATTGGGGATTCGGATCCAATCTTCGTCTACAATTTTACTCGTTCGGGGATCATGTCAAGATAAAAAGTAGTCTGTCAGGCGAAACATAGTACAATATCAAGCACTCTCAGCGAGCGCGTCATTCAACGCTTGTGCTGGATCACCGCTTGTGCTGGATCATAATCCAGCACTCTGCACTAGCAATCAACGCCGAGACACGCCGGATTATGATCCGGCGAAAGCGCGATAGACAAGGCGCGCCATTCACCGCTTGTGCTGGATCACCGCTTGTGCTGGATCATAATCCAGCACTCTGCGCCAGCAATCAGCGCCGAGACACGCCGGATTATGATCCGGCGAAAGCAGACATGAAAAGGAGGCACACCATGACAACCCGTTGGCGACCCGACTTTGATCCAAACTGTCTGTACTTCATCACCACAACCACCGTGGATCGAGTGCGCCTCTTTCAGCGGCCAGAAGTCTATCGTATACTGATCGATGCACTGTACTTTGTCTCACTGATGAACCACGTCCAGATTTACGGCTTTGTCATCATGCCCAATCACATCCATGTCATTCTAAAGTGCCCTGAGACTTGCCCGCCCAAAGATTGGGTACGCGCATACAAGACCAGCACTGCACGACTTCTGATTCATCTATACCAGGTCGAACAAAATCAGAAAGCCCTGGAGTTCTTGGCCTCGAAGGTGACTCATCCAGAAAAGCAACAGTACAAAGTATGGGAGGACAGCTATCTGCCAAAAAGCGTCTTCACACCGGATTTTCTGCGGCAAAAACTGGACTATATGCATGCCAACCCGCTGCAACCACATTGGAGCTTGGCTGAATCCGCAGCAGATTACCCATGGTCAAGCGCACGGTATTATCTGACCGGAGAACCCGGACTGATTCCCGTGCAAAATGCGTGGGAACTGACAGAATAAAACCGCCGGATTGTGATCCGGCGGAAGCGTGAAAGACGAGGAATAGTATTCAATGCCAGTACTGAATCACAATCCAGGACTTCAGCCGACACCGGATTGCGATCCGGCGAAAGCGTTAAAGACAAGGCGCGTTATTCAACGCTTGTGCTGGATCACAATCCAGCACTCTGAACATCCAAATAACGCCGGATTGTGATCCGGCCGGAGCCTAGATAATGAAAGTCCTTCCTCTCGAAACCACCCTCACCTACGGCCCGCTGTTCTCACGGCGGCTGGGACGCTCGCTTGGCGTGAACGTGCTGCCGTTCGACTGTAAGGTCTGCTCCTTCGACTGCGTCTACTGCC
>DAIUDK010000118.1:0-17791 GCA_036845725.1 Chloroflexota bacterium | reverse complement strand
CTTCCAAAAACCAGTATACCATAGATAGGAGGGATTTGTCAATAGGCTTGCCTAGCGAGCAATCACTAAATACACAACCACGGCACCGTGTCCTGCAAAGAAGCTGGCGGTCCCCCTACCCAAGCGCAGCCCGGAACTTGGTCGTGACGTCCTTGATCGACGGACCGAGCACCTCAATTTCCTCCAGGTGGTTCGTGCCCAGCCCTACATCGTGCGCCAGTTGAAGATGATTGAGGCCGCGGATAAAGGGTGTGCTTCCCGCCGCCGCCGTGGGATCGAAACCCATAGCCGCCGTCGCCACCGCATCCGTCGCCACAACATCCTTGCCGGCGAACAGCACGCCCGGTTCGAGCGGCCCCACGCCACTGATCCAGGGGCCTTCCCCAGATTCCGTGGTCTTGATGCCGTCCACCAGTCCAAGGTGCAATGGACGCGCGCGGTTGAGATCGGTGATGATCTGCGGCATACGCTGCCCGGCAGTATCGTCACTCGGCCCGTGCAAGGCGGAGCGATTCGTATCCTGTGGGCCGGCCCGGTAGAACTGCAAGGGCACCAGACCGACTAGATTTTTCATCGTGTGGGTGACGCCAGCCACCCAGTGACACTTCATCTTGGACACGGACATAAACGTGTCGATCTCTTCCAGGACATGGTTGAAGGTAAACTCGTTATAGAGTTTGCCGCCGTTGGGAACGGGCGTTTTGGCAAAATCGGGATAGGGGTCGGTGGCGTTCAGGTCGATCAACGTCGCGCCCAGCTCCTTCGCCACGGCGTCGTAGCCCCAGACCGTGTAGGACTCCCACTCATAGACCGCCTCCACGATGTACAGCTCTTTTGCGCCGGCATCCAGCACGAGTTTGCCCAGCGCCCTGACCACCTCGGGATGCGTGACAAAGGTATCGACGCCGGGAAGCCCACTCGCCTTACCCTCCCAGTAGGTCCCACCGGTGAGGTTGGTCTTGATCGCCACACGCGCACCGGGCCGGACGATGTCGCCCAAGCCGCCCAAGCTGTCGAGCATATCGCGGATTTTGTCGTACAGCACTTTCGGATCGTAGGTTTTAGCCTGCGCAATGGCAACCTGGGCCTTATATGCGCCGGTCGAAACGGACGGTGCAGCCGTGGCAACAGCCGGAACAGCAGCCGTCTGCGGAGCGGACGGCGTCGCCTGCGGCCCGCAGCCGACGAGCAGCGCGCCCGCCGTGACACCCGCAACTTGCAAGAACTCGCGGCGTGTTAGAGTGTTGTGAGGCTTTCGTTTTTGCATGACATTTTCCTTCATCTTAAGACCTCCCTTCTTTCTATATACCGTGGATTATGCCACCACTTGATCAAGCAACGCTTGCAATTCATCCACATCGTTGACGACATAGTCAGGGCCGTTGACCTCCCAGTTGGCACGCCGGCCCCACAGCACCGTTTGCATACCGGCGGATTTCGCGCCGCGAATATCGTGCGTGACCGAGTCGCCAACATAAAGCGCCTCGTGCGGCACGACGTTGAGACATTCCAATGCATGCCAGAAGATCGCCGGATCGGGTTTGTAGATGCCGAGATCGCCCGCTACGACAATCACATCGAAATAAGCCGCAAGGCCCGCGCGCCTGACGCGCTCCCGCTGTTCCTCTCCATCATAGGCATTGGTAATCAACCCCGTTTTCACTTTTTGTTTGACGCCAGATAGGAGTTTCTCAACGCCCGCGAGTGGGCAGCACGCTTCAAGCCACTGACGGCGGTAGAGATCGACGTACTCTGCATCCCACGCCAAATCGTACCGTGCAAACGTGCTCTTCAGTCGAAATTCGTGCATCGACAAGGGATCGACTTTGCATTCGTCGACCAGTTGGTGAAATCGCATCACTTCAGCGACAGCGGTTTCCAGGAAATCGTCGAAGGGAATTGCCAAACCGGTATGCGCGTGCAACCACCTGAGGCTCTGGACATCCGAACCTACAAAGTCGACCAGGGTGCCATCAAAATCGAACAAGACGGCTTCAACCATAAGTCACTACTTACGTCAAGGAATCAGCGCCTTGAGCAGTCCCTCGTGCCACCGCTCCGCGGCGCGGTCATAGACGCCGAAGCCCGAACCGAACTCCCAGTACGCCCACGACATCCCGCGCGCTTCGGCCTCTTCGCGCACAAACGCCGTCCAGTTGATGCGCGATTGCATATCCGCCTGCTCGAACGCGCCGAATTCACCCAGCCATAACACACAATCCAACTTTTCCGCCACGCCGACGGCCAAATCGAACGCGTTACGGATCGGTTTGTAGCCGGCGGGATTGGTCTCAACAGGTTGCGTGTTGTACTCGCTCAACCATGTGAGCGTCGATCCCGTCTTTGCCGCCTCCGGATCGACCGCGACGGGCGTCTCCGGTGGGCCGGGCCACGTCACACCGAGGGTCTGGTAGCCGGGACCCGACCATGTTGAGCCCTGGTGTGTGAACAGCTTTGGATCGTAGAAGTGGAAGGTACAAACGTAGTTCTCCTCACCTTCAAGCGGGCTCAGATTCGCCAATCCTTGGTAACCGCCCCAGGACGCTCCGGTGATGATGAGCGTGTGCCGGTTGTCGATACGACGGATCGCCAGGATCGTGTCGCCGAGGATACGCCTCCACTTGTCGCGCGTGAGGCCGCCATGCGGCTCGTTGAGCGGCTCAAAGTAGACGCTGTCCGGCATATCTTTGTAGCGTGTCGCAATCTGTTGCCAGATGGTGATAAAACGCGCCGCGTGCTCGTCAGTACGGGTGAAGAATTCATCATAGTGGTGCATGTTGATGACGACGTTCAGCCCGTTGGCCAAGCCGTTCTCGACGACCCAATCCACACGCCGGAAGAAATCTTCATCCACGGTGTAGGGCGGTTCTTCCAGGGCGTGGGCCGACCAACGGATGGGCACACGGATGGTGTCGAAACCCGCGTCGGCGATAAGGCGGAAGTACTCCTTTTGCAGCACCATCCCCCACTCACCTTCCTTGGGTGCTTCGAGCGCGTTGCCGAAGTTGACGCCGCGCCCCAGCCGTTGCCCCTGCGCGAAGCGATCGAGCGGGTCGGCGGGTGGCGCGAGCGTGGGCGCCGGTGTGGCGGTGGGCGGCGGGGTCGGTGTAGCAGTGGGCAGAGAGGTTGGCGTGGCGGTGGACAACGCGGACGTCGCCGCCGCACTATCCGCAGGCGGTTGTGTTTCCGGCACGTTCGGCGGCGTATCAGAACGGCAAGCGACCAAAAGCAGCGCAAGCGCGAACAATCCCAGGCACAGAAACACCGCCCGCTTTTTCATCTTTACCTCAACGCATCGACGACGGCCTGCAAACCCTCGCGCAGCCCTGTCCGCGGTTGCCAGCCCAACACGCCCCGGGCTTTCGCGCAATCGAAGTACGAAAGATAGATGTCGCCGGGCCGCATCGGCGCTTTGACGACCGGCGCAGCGAAGCCGATGATGTCGCACAACTGGCGGTGCAACTCGTTGACCGACGTCCCGCCGCCGCTGGCGATGCAGAAGACGTCGTTGTCGCCCGCGGAGAGCGCCAGCAGGTTCGCCGCCGCCACATCACCCACGTAGACATAGTCCTTCTGCTGCTCGCCGTCCCAATCGATGCGCACATCCTGTTGTTTGAGAATACGATTGGCGAAAATGGCGATCACACCCGCCTCGCCTGTGGGGTCCTGGCGCGGCCCAAAAACGTTGCCGTAACGGAAAATCGTGTAGCTCAGGCCCTTCGTCTGCTGGTAATAGCGCAGGTAATGCTCCGTAACCATCTTCGTGATGCCGTAGGGCGATTGCGGCCACTGTGGTGTCTGCTCATTAATCGGCAACTGCTCCGCCGTCCCATAACTGGCACCACTGCCCGCGAAGATGACCTTGCGCGTGCCCGCATCCACACACGCCTCGAGCAAGTTGATCAAGCCACCCACGTTGACGTCGGCGTCCAGCCTGGGTTTGTCGGTGGAAATCTTGACCGAGTGCTGCGCGGCGTGGTGATTGAGCACCTCCGGTTTCTCGCGGCGAATCAGATCCGCCGCCTCGTCGCTGCGGATGTCCAGTTGGTAGAAGTGTGCCTGGGGATTCACGTTCTTCATGCGTCCCCCACCCTCTTCCCACAAACTGTCGATGATAATCACCTCGTGCCCCGCTGCCACATAGGCATCCACGACATGCGACCCGATAAAGCCTGCTCCACCTGTTACGACGATTTTCATAGTCACCTCGTTGAGAAATTAGAAATGAGTGAAGAGTGAAGAGTTAAGAGTGGTCATAATTCGCCATTTGCCACTCCTTACTCCTTCCTCACTCCCTACTCCCTACTCCCTCGATCATATCGGTTTTGCAGCTTTTGTCCAGTTGGGTGAAGACGCACGCGAAACTGCGAAAGCGCACCCGTTCCACGGAGATTTATACCGGAAGTCGTTTGCCGCAACAGTATTCGATTAAACAGAGGGACATAATTTTCAATGTAAATACCATGGGGTAAAGCGTTGACTTCGTTACAAACTCCATTATACTCACTACTGACTCTCAATCCGAGCATAATCAAGGCAAAGCATGACAACAGATACCCTGATCGGGACACACATCGGTCCCTATGAAATTATAGAAAAAATCGGCCGAGGCGGGATGGCCGAAGTGTATAAAGGCTACCATCACGTCCTGCGCCGGCCGGTGGCCCTTAAATTTCTGGAGCAAGCCCTGCAAGATAAAGAAAGCGTGGCCCTGCGTCTCCGGCGTGAAGCGCAGGCCATTGCCGCGCTGCGCCACCAGAACATCGTCCAGGTCTACGATTTCGGGATGTACGAGAATCGCCCATATCTCGTGCTGGAATACATCCCAGGTCACGACCTGCGCATGGAAATGGATCGACGGCTGGCGAACGGACGGGCGTTTACGCCGGAGGAAACTATCGCCATTATCGAACAAACAGGTGCTGCGCTGGACTACGCGCACGAGCATGGCGTCATCCACCGCGACGTCAAACCGGGCAACATCCTGTTAAGCGACCGTGGCGAGGCGATTCTGGGCGATTTTGGCCTCGTCATGCTGCGCAATCGTGTCAGCCAGATCACCACAGGCGAAACCTTCGGCACGCCGGAGTACATCGCCCCCGAACAGGCGCTCAATTCGCGCGCCGCCGTGCCCCAATCCGACATCTATTCGCTCGGCGGTATCCTCTATGAGATGACGACCGGGCATCTGCCCTTCGAGGACGACTCGCCGCTGAGCCTCGCGCTGAAGCACATCAGCCAGGATCCCATACCGCCGCGCCGCTACCGCCCCGACCTTCCGGCCGCCGTCGAAGCGGTGATCCTGAAAGCCTTGGCGAAAGACCCCGCCGACCGCTTCCCGACCGCGCGCGCCCTGGCCGAAGCCCTGCGGAAAGCGTGGCAAGAACCCGGCGTACCGGCGCCGGCGCGCGCCATCCCGATGCCGGAGGATACCATACCGCCGCCGCCAGGCGCACCCGTCAAAGGCCGGGCCACATCTGCCGGTGTCACCGCTGCACCCACAGACGGCGCGCCTCTGGCACGGCGTCGTCGAGGATGGCCAGTTGTCGTACTTCTGCTACTCGTCGCGGTGGGAGCGTTCGCCTATCTCGAACTGACCGGACGCACCACGTTGCTCGATATGGCGCTTCTTGCGCCCACTGCCACGCCGACGGCCACGGCAACCGCGACAACCGCTGCGACACCCACCGCGACGGCGACTGACACCGCGACGCCCACACCCAGCGCCACCGCCGACACCGTCACGTCGAGCGCACTGCCCACCGCGACCGCGACGCCGCGCCCCACCGCCTCCCCGACGCCGACACTCGCGCCAACCGCCACCGTCACGCCGCGTCCCACCGCAACCACGACACCCACACCCACCCCAACGCTCGCGCCCGGCGAGGCCCGCGTGCGCGACGCCGACGGGATGACGATGCGCTTCGTGCCCGGCGGGTCATTCCTAATGGGCGCATCGGAAGAAGACGTCGATGCCGCCCGGCACGAGCGCCCGCAGCGGGAAGTCTTTGTCGGCCCGTTTTGGATGGATGAAACGGAAGTGACCACCGACCAATACAAACGCTGCGTCGCCGCCGGGGTGTGTACGGAACCGATTACGCGGGATTTGTACGACGCCCCGAACAAAGGCAACCATCCCATGGTACTTATCAGTTGGGAGGAAGCCGCGCGTTACTGCGAATGGATTGGCGACGGGACCGGTTGGCCCGCCCGCTTGCCCACCGAGGCCGAATGGGAAAAGGCAGCTTCCTGGGATCCGGCGACGCAGACCAAGCGCCTGTATCCCTGGGGCAACGAATACGACCGCACGCGCATTCCCATCGGCAACCGGGTGGTTGCCGTAGGAAGCTATCCACAAAACGCCAGCGCGTACAATATCCTCGATTTGGCCGGCAACGCCCTGGAATGGACCAACGATTGGTACAGCAGGGATTACTACAGCGCTCCAGACCCGCAACCCGACCCGACCGGGCCGGAAAGCGGTGACTATCGCGTGATGCGCGGCGGCACGGGCGCGCCCATCGAAAAATCGGTGGAGTACGAAGTGCGCACGACATACCGCACCTTCGGCAAGCCGGAAAGCACGGTCAGGAGCACCGAACGCCCGGCCAAGAGTGCCACGCTCGGCTTCCGCTGTGTTGTAGCGGGGGAACAGTTGCCGTAGGGCGGGGACCGGTAATCAATAATCGGTCACAAGTTACCGGCTACCAATAACCACTGACTGGATAACGTATGACGGCTAATAGTCGCATTACGCAAGAACAATTGAAGACATTCGCGCGCGCGAAGGATGCCACGCTGGCGGCGCTAACGCAGATCGATCCGGATACGCTGCAAAAGCTGACGCGCCTTACACTGCCGGAAATCCGCGAAATCCAGCAGGAAATTGCCCACGTGCTGCCCGCCGGCAACCTGCCCGCCTTCATCCTCAACGGGTTGATGCAACTCAAAGGGCGCAAAATCAGCGCCGAGCGGGTGCGCCAGGACATTACGGCACTTCTGCGCAGCCTCGAACTGCTCCCCCAGGGCTTGTTCGGCGTCGTGATTGGCGGTCCAGCAGCCCTGCTCCACGCCTACCAAAAACTCCTGCAACTGGCCGGCAAAGATACTGAGAGCGCCTTTCCCCAGGGGATGTGGCAGTTCTACCTGGAATTCGGCCTGCGCGAGGACACGGCGCGGCACACCAACGAGACGGTGGGATTTCAACGCAACCTTTCCTCGCCACGCGACCCGGTCGCCGAGGCCGCCGTGTGGATGAGTGTAGCCATTCACCTGCTCTACGACTATGATGATCTTCTCAGAACCGATTGGCGCGAACACGTGCGCCTGCGGCTGGTATTGGAAGAGGCCGAAAGCGCCGGGATACACGAAAAGCCGCCCTTCAGCACGCTCCAACGCGATTGGAACGCCGCGCGTCCCTATCACGCGCCTGCCGCCGACGTGCCCTATCTTCGCCACAGGCTGGAAACCTTTGAGCAGTTCATCGCGCCGCGCATCGCCGCGCTCGACCGCGCCGCCCAGGCGCGCATCCACACGCACTTCGATGCGCGCTGCCGAACCGAATTGCCGCCCTACCTGGAACAGATGACGCTGCTCGCCGCGCTGACGCCGGAGACTCACAAGGAACATAAGACGTACTATCCCCTCTCACGCGCTTTCGTCGGCCTGATCTGGCAGGAACAAACGTATCTGTTGCCGGTGTGCCAGCGCAACAGCGCCGGCAGCCCGCTCTGTTACCCTCTCGAAGGCGATCCGATCCCCCTATACGCCGATAAGGAAGGCGCTTTGTGTGATGCGGCCGGAGTGAAGCTAGAGACAGACCGGGGCGGGCGTGTCTGGTACCGGGGAAGTAAACAACCGCTAGGGATGCTGCGCCCGCCGACGCCGGAGATGATTCTGGCGTGGGCCGGCGCAGTGTTGCACGCGCCGCGCCCGCCAATCGCCTGCGATCTCGACCTTTTACTGGCCGCAGCGCCGCGCGCCGCGCAAGTGCACCTGCGCGCCAAACTGCCCGAGGTGACACAAAAGGCGCTCGGCCGGTTGAGCCGCACCCCCATCCTCATCAACTGGGACCTGCGTTCCGGCGAGCAGCCGCTGGCGCACATTCGTAGGGGACGGCGCGGCATTGGTGACCACGCACTCACGCTGTTCCGCACGCCGGAGAGCACGATCTTCGACCAATCGCACATCTTCTTCGACGGAATGTGGGGGATGGCCGTCGCCGAGATGATGACCGGCAGCGCCATCGTCACCTACCACCGGCTGGCACACACGTCGCCCGCCCCGGAATGTGGCGCGGTCACGCCGCTGGCGTTGCACAGCACGCCGGAGGTGATCGCCCAGGCCTGCAAAAACCCGCCCGCGCATGAAGCTGCCGCCGAGTCCGCCACTATCGACGCCGCAGGGCTAGCGCGCCTGCGGCAATGGCTCGAACAGCGCGGCGTCCGGCTGACCGTCAACGATTTACTACTGCTCTACCGGGGATTCCACGCCACGCATTACACGCTCTCCACACCCGTCCGGCGTGAATTGGAGACGCTGCAGGCGCGGCTCGATGCCAAACGCTATCAGGCCCTCCAGGACTCCATCGCCCAAACGCTGGCGCACGACCGCGAGACCAATCCCGCGCTGCTCATCCCGATGGATGCCAGCAACGTGGCGCCGAAAGCGAGGCTGTTCCCCACCACCTTCCGCAACCCCCTCCCGACGATCGTCCCGCTGTTCGCCGAGGTGCAGGAACACTACTCGCGCTACCGGCTGAAGAAGAGCGCAGCGCATTGGAACACGTTCGACGACGCGCGGCGCAAGCTCCTGGCACACCTGAAAGCCTTTGGCGAATTTCTGGACACGCTGAAAGCCATTACGATGCGCGGCGAGAGCTTCAACACCGCCACGCTGCGCCTGCTGGGACACCTGCCGCCTTCCGTCCAACACATCTTGGACCAGATTCCGCAGCACATCGGGGTTCTGAACGAGGTCATCAAAGGCAGCGAGGTTTTCTCCAACCTGGGACGCGCCGCGCCGCACACCAGCCCGCGCCGCTTTACGAGCGCCAAAGACGACGGCGCAACCAAGGAACTGGTGTGGGGTATCCTGACCGACGACACGGACGCGATGCATATCAGCCTGCGCGATTTCCGGCCCTTCGTCCCGCTGCTCTATGCCGCTGACGCCGCGCCCCTTGCCGACAGACTGGCACAGGATTATCTCGACAGCTATGTCGCCGGGTTCAACCACTTCGTCAAGGAGCTTGCGGCGTTGGTCAAGGCGGCGGAATCGCTATAGAACGGATAAACAGTTCCATCCCGTACATCACCTGTGTTTCCAACTGCACGCGCTCCGGCGCAAAGGCCCAGAGCAGCAGCGTTCCTTCAAGCATCGCACCCAGGCTGATGGCAGCTTTTTCGGCATCTACAGCGCGTAATTCGCCGTTTGCCACACCCCGTTCAATCACTGGCGCAAGGGTGGAGATGAACTCCGCCACAAACTCCCCCAGGACCTCACGCGCGGCGGACTTGCGCAGCCCCATCGCATAGAACTCATAGAGCAGGGGAAGAAGGGGACGCATCCGGCGCAGCTCATCCACCAATTGCGTCGCAAAATAACGCAGTCGTTCCTGCGCCGAACCGTCCTCTGTATCCAAGGATCGAAAACCGCGCAGCATATACGCAAACAGCCGCCGCAGGATCACACCGATCAGCGCATCCTTCGTCTTGAAATACAGATATAGGGTGGCCTTGCTCAATCCGGCTGCGGCGCCAATGTCCTCCATGCGAGCCTTTTCCACACCGTGTTCGGCAAAAACCTTGAGGGCCGCTTCGATGATCTGTTCCGTCCGCTCTTCACTGACATCTGGTTTAGGAGACATCGCTACCCCGTTGCCTTTTCGGCCAGAGCATCCCCGTGCGGACGCAGTAATCGGCATACGATTGTCCGTAGCGCAAGAGCAAGTCCTTTTCTTCTTCCACGCACCACCAGTACCACACGCCCAGGTAAAACAGAGAAAAGACGGCCAGGAAAGGCGAGTTGATCAGCAATGCCATCACGATCCAGATAGGCGCTTCGCCCATGGCCTGCGGATGGCGAATTTTCTCGTAGATGCCGCCGTACATCGTGTGCGACTTGTCGGGAGCCAGCGCCTCTTTCCCCGCGTCGCGCACACCCCAGAGCATCAATGCCAGCGCCGGGATGCCGATGATGGCCGCGAGCGCCACATTGATGCCGTAAGGCCAGGGGAACCGTGCGGGCAACGGGTCAATGGGCAATGGATACCAGCGGTACAATACATAACTAAGGCTGGCAATCCCCATCGGGATCATCGCGACCAAACGATACTGCCCACAACGACGGTATGCCTTTTCACCGATCCTTTGTTCCAGATGCGCCGGACGCACGCTGAGTGCATACAGCACCGAGAAGGCTAACGAAGAAATCACCAACACAGCGAAATTTAACCACCCTAACATTGCATACCTCCTCACTCAATATGATTCTCATCCCTCCTGTTATCGTATAAATGACTGACTGGTCAGTTATTATTCTACATGTCTTCGAGGAATTGTCAAGGATTGAGGTTGACAAAAACAAGAAACGATAGACAGTAAGCGGAACTTGCTGCCAAGCGCGGTTTATTTATAGGAGGACTGCAATGGAAAACACCATCAATGCTTTTGCGCGAAACCGCCGCCTCGGACGCGGCGTCAATGTCATCGGCTACGACCCCTTGTGGCGCTCGCGCGCGAAAGCGCGGATGCAGGATAGGCACTTCCGGATGATCAAAGAGGCCGGCTTCGACCACGTGCGGATCAACCTGCACCCGTTCAAATTTATGGGGGATGCCCCCGGCTACACAATCAACCCCGCGTGGCTGGAGACGCTCGATTGGGCGGTGATGCAGGCCTTGAACAACGACCTGGTCGCCATCCTGGACTTGCACGAGTTCACCGCGATGGCGCGGAATTTCGCGGGTCTAGAGGCCAGGTGCCTGGCGGTGTGGGAGCAGTTGGCCCCGCGCTATCAGGATGCCCCGGACACGGTCTTTTTCGAGTTGTTGAACGAGCCGAACGGCGCGCTGACGGTGGCGTTGTGGAACGAATTCCTCATAGAGCCTTACGACATCGTCCGCCGCACCAACCCCGACCGCACGCTCATCATCGGCCCGGCGTTCTGGAACGGCATCGACTACATTGAAGACCTGAAGCTGCCGGAGGCGGACCGCAACATTATCGTCACCGTCCACTACTATCACCCGATGCCCTTCACACACCAGGGCGCGTCCTGGTCGGAATTCCGGGATCGCAGCAACGTGACGTGGCTCGGCACGCCGGAAGAACAGCAAGCCATCGTGCGCGATTTGGGCACAGTGCAGGCGTGGGCGGAGAAGGAGCAGCGCCCCATCTATCTCGGCGAATTCGGCGCCTATGAGAAAGCCGATATGGCGTCACGCGCGCGCTACACCGCCGCGATAGCCCGCCACGCGGAGCATCTGGGCTGGAGTTGGGGCTACTGGCAGTTCGATTCGGACTTTGTCGTCTACGACATGGGGCAGGATGCCTGGGTCACGCCGATCCTGAACGCCTTGATTTCTTAAATCATCGTGGGATGAGTTTTACGACCGCATCTGGATGAAGATTCCCACCACAAAGGCACCAAGACACTAAGCTTTTATGGCGTTCCGCGAGCGGCTCGAAGCCCACGCCATCGGCCGGTGCTTCTGGACGTACAAACGGCTGGACACAGACCGCAGCGTCGTCTCCATCGAAAGGACGCCGGAGTGGGATGCCATCGTGGCATTTGCCGAACATCCGCGCGCGACGTTCAAGGAACTGCGCAAGCAGCGCCCATCACGCGACGTAGTGGACACACGCTGCGCCACTACCCCGACCACATCCGGTTTGAGGCCTGCCGGGTCAATTCGGGCTATCCAGCCGCGTTGGGATTATGAGTTGAGCTAATTCTCGATTTCCGCGATAGCCTCTGCGGGGGTCTTGTTACCGTAAATGACGCCCATCAGGCCGGGAAGGTAGCGATCCATCGTCTGCGCGGCGGGATAGATCGCGTTGTGGATCAATTCCGGCCCCAGAACCACACCCTCGAAGTCGAGGCTGCTCTTGTAGCGCACCTCGCCATCGCTGAAGTCCAGCTCGAAGTTGCCGATGCGCAGGCCGTAGTTGGCGCGGGCGATGAATTCGGCGATGGCCTGCCTTTTATCTTCCGGCGCTTTGACGGGACACATCACGTAGAAGATAAACTGCTCCAAATCCACGCGGATTTGGGCATAGCAGGCCACCTGGCCGTTCTCCCCGGAGAATCCCATGCGGTAGATGTACCGATCCTCTATTGGCTGGGGATGCCATCCGTCTTCGGTAAGGAACTCTCCGAGGGTCTGAAAAGCGCGCAGTCCGTTTTCGTTTTCGATTTCGATGGTCATCATTCCTCCCACTCCCATAGATTCTATTCGGAAATTCACCGGATGCAGTGTTTTGCGGCCAAAGATGCAGGTAAAAGGGTGTTTTTGCACTTGCGGGCATATCCGCAAGTGCAAAAACACCCTCTGCAAAACATTGCCGGCGTTTCTTCCCCGTTTTCAGCCTTTATCCATTGCGCCGTCTTTGCAGCGCCCCAATCGCAGCGCCAAGGCAGAGTCCTATGCCCACGCCGATGGCGATGTTATCAAGAGCTACCCCTAAGCCGGCACCAATGGCTACGCCGATTCCGATCCACATACCCAGTGGTTTATTTGACTTTCCTTCTGGTGCATTGTTTTCCGTCATCTCTACCCTCCTCGTGTTGAATAAACTGCGAATCGCATTGTAACCTGTAACCTACGGGACGCAAATCACATTCGTCAAGAGTTCAAAACGCCGTCCAGAAACTCCAGCACCTTCGCCACATTCTCCGGCGCGCCGAAGGCGGGATCGCCGTGACGCGCGCCGGGGAAGAGGTCGAGCGTGACGCGCGCCTCGCCCAGAATCGCGCGCGCTGTGGCGGCGAAGGTGGCCGACTGCTGGTAGGGGACGGTGTCGTCGAGCAGACCGTGCTGGATGAGCAGCGGCGGCGCGCCGGGTCGGATGTAGGTTTCGGGGTTGGCGGCACGCACCAGGTCGGGAACATCGGTGATCTTCCAGCCCAGGAGCAGGGATTCGGGCGAGTCCGCGGCGCTGTGATCTTCTTTGTCGCCCGGGATCAGCCCCGACTCGGCCAACTGCACGTCCATCAGCAGGAAATTCGTCGGTGGGAACCAGGCCACCACCGCCTGCACGTCGCTTGACTGCTCTGGATTGCCCAGGTTGAGGTCGTCCAGTTCCGGCACACCCGCGGTGACGCCGGCCATCAACGCCTGGTAGCCGCCCGCCGACCCGCCCCACACGGCGATCCTGCCGGGATCGAACTTGTACGTCGCGGCGTTGGCGCGAATCCAGCGGACCGCCGCCTTTACGTCGTAGACGAGCGCCGGGAACTTCGCCTCGCCGCTCATTCGGTAGTTGACGCCGACGACGGCATAGCCACGCTCCAGCGCCTCGAGCATCGGCGTGATCTGCACGTCGCGCTTGTCGCCGCCCATAAACGCCCCGCCGTGAATCGACACGATGACGGGAAACGGCCCATTGCCTTCTGCGGGCCAGTAGATATCGAGCTTTTGCGCGGGGGAGAGGTGGGCATAGGGCAGGTCGAAGCGCTTGCGGTGGATGTGCGCGGTGTTCGCTTCGGGGATGATGAAGGGGACGAGATTAGCAGATTCGGTCATTTCTTCCTCCACCCAACAACGCCGCCTCGACCTCCGCCCGCGCCGCCCGTGCGCGCTGCGCGGCCTGCTCCCGCAGCCGGGCAACCTCAGCGCGCCCCGCTTCAACCTGGCGCACGATAGCGCATTGAATGTCGATTGGGGGTAGGGGAACGTACAATTCCTCCAAGAAATCAGCCGGAACGCGCTGTTGTCCAGCAGACCCGATAAAGTAACGTTGTGCTGCCTCGCGCACATGGCGCAGGCGCAAAATCACCCACAGATACTCAGACAAGACTCGCGTGACATCTTTGGTACGGATAACGTGAAATTCGGTTGAGCCACACCCAACGCCGTTTTCCAGATTGCGCGCCACCGCGCACTTGCCGTTTTGCATACAGGGCGTGATTTTAGCCCATATCACATCCTGCTCTGCAAAGCGTGTATAACCGCTTTTGACTTCCTGATACAGACGAATCTCCGGCGCGACAATTTCTCCCAATTCATCAGAAACGGCAGCCATCGGCACAAAAGTGACAGGATCAGAATCCACCAGGGTGATTGTGTCTGACGGGTTAATCCACGCGATTTCCGCCAGGCGCCTCATCGGATGATCCGCAGAGGAAAGCAAATTTTCCGGCGACCAGTCCCAACGGTTAAATTCAACACCCCACCGTTCCGCCTTGCTCCACGATAACGCAAATATCGCCGGCCGCTTGATTAACGGCTTGAGAACGATTCCTGCTTCACGGATAGCATTCTGGGCAACTGAATTGCGCAATTGCTCCGCCTGCTCATTCGCCGCCGCGATCTCTGCCTGCGCCTGCTGCCAGCGAGCGACGATAGCGCGCTGCGCTTCCAGGGGCGGGAGGGGGATTTTGACTTGGAGCAAGGCTTCCTCACTGATTTCTCCTTTCATTGCTCCGCCGGTAGCAGCCAAAAATTGTAGTCGCCCGTAGGATGAACGTAATGCCAGCCACGCATAAAATGTATCAAGACGCTCACCATCAGGTACTAAAACCCGATAATGAATGGTGACACTGACATTTCCCAATTCTGATGTGACTAGCCCGACTGAACCTTGACGTGCCCTGATCTTTGAAACGACTATATCACCAGGCACGGCCAAAAACTGCTCCATCTTTGTATCTTCTCTGCCGGAAAACACCTCTCCATCAAAGCTAACTCTTTCCACCATTGCCACTTTACCTTCAGTAAAATCATCTGGTGGCACAACGTTTCGGCGCACTGTTGTTACGTCAACAAGCGGCACTAGCGGATACGCTATCTCGAATGTGTGGTTGAGACGTATTGAAAGAACATCCCATTTATCCAATTCTCTAAACCCAACTGCAAAGGCTCCGGCAGAACCGTCTATTCCCCGGAGCCGCTCAGAAAAAAACGCTCTGGATCCTCCCGAAACTGCCGGTACTGCCGCGCGATCTCCGGCAAGTCGTTCGGCCCGTCCGCGCCGGTGCTGGTGATGCCCACGCGCTCCGGCTCGGCGAAGAAAACGGGATAATCGAAGATTTCGCGCACGCGCGCCCACAGCGCAGCCTCTTGCGCCGCATCAATTGCCTTGAGGCCGGCGGTCAGTTCCTTTTGCAGCGCCTTGCGCCGCTCGCGGTCGGCGGGGGTGAGCGCCTGATTGAGTTGTCGCTTGAGCGCCTGCGCGCGTTTGCGCGCGTCGGCATTCCATTTTTCCGGCTCGCGCCAGCGGTTGCCGTCCGGCGTCACGCCCAGGGATTCCAGACTCGCCAGCACGGGCAACAAATCGGCGCGGTCATACGCGGCGATGCGCCGGTCGTACTCGTCGTGGATGTCGGCCCGTTGTGCGTCGAAGCCAGGATCGAGTTCCTGGTGCGCTTGCGTCCACGTGGCGCGCCAGTTGGCTTCATCTTGCGCCGAGAAGCGCTGCAAAAACAGCAGCGAGGCTTTGACGCTGGCCTTCGCGCTGACAAACGTCTCCGGCGGCAGGCTCACCACCGCCAGCAGGCGCGCTTTGCCCTCCGTCCAGCGGCGCAGCCAATCGAGCGAGGGGTTGTTGAAGATGCCTTCTGGCAGCACAATCCCCATCCGCCCGCCGGGCTTGAGCAAATCCAGGCAGCGTTCGATAAACAGCATTTCGGTTGGACGGTTGGCCTTGTCCTTGCCGATTTCGTACAGGTCGAGAATCGGCGTGCGATCTTCGGCGGCGCGGGCCATCCGCGTGTGGCTGGCGCGGTAAGGAGCGCCAAAACGCGCGGCGTACTCGGCGATTTTCTCGCCATCGGCGGTGACGCGGGTTTCCTCTGTCGAGCCTACTTTCTGGTCGTTGCCCACGTTCGCGCCAAACGGCGGATTGGTCAGCACGAGGTCGAAGCGGCCAGGGAAAATGCCGTTCACGTCCACAAAGCCGTCGTGATAGTGGATGCCGCCGTGCCCATCGCCGTGCATAATCATATTCATCTTCGAGGTGCGGGCGGCGCGCGGTTCGGCGTCCGTGCCAAAGATGCAATCGTGCGCCAGGCGGTAGAGGCGCGTCCCGGCGGTCTGCACTTCCAACTGCTGGTTCAGTTCCGCAAAGGCGGCGTTGATCGCGGCGATTTCCTGCTCTTCCGGCAGCCCTTGCGCCTCAATCGCCGCGCGGCGCTGCTCTTTTTGTTGTTGGATGTCGCGCTCGATTTTATTGCGCACGTACTCGAAGAAGCGGATGAGAAAGCCACCGGAGCCGGCGGCAGGGTCGCACATTACGTCGCCTTCCTGCGGGTCGAGTAACTCCACGGCAAAATCCACAATTGGGCGCGGCGTGAAAAACTGCCCCAACTCGCCCCGGAACGTCTGCCCCAGGAATTTCTCGAAGGCGATGCCCTTGATGTCGTCGGAAGTCGTGGAGAGATTGAAGCGTTCCAGCAGCTTCACAATGCGGCGGAAGGTGGACTCGGAGACTTCGAGACGGTCATTAGCAGCAAACAAGTCGTCGGTACGGTAATGCTTACGGGTCGAATCGAACAGCCCTTCCATCACCGTCGCATCGCTCGGCAGGCGCGTCGCGGCGCGCTGGTCAATGTACTCAGTGGTGAACTTACCCCAATCGCCGGTGCGCTCGATGTACATCTTGATGAACAAGATTTTGGAAATCTCGTCGAAGGCGCGGCCCGGCTCCATCTTGTGAACGTCGCGCAGAATGCAGTGACAATCAAACAACAAGCGGCGGAACTCCTCGCGGCTGAAAGCGCGCGTGGCTCCTTTGATCGCGGCGATCTTCTTCGCGTCGCCCCAATCGTCGGCGTGCGGGATGTCTTCGATGTCCACCCATTCGCCGGGCAATCCCGGCACCAGCTTGAAAAAGCGCGTCTGCTTGGTGTTGTGCGTGACGAACAACTCGCACCCCACTGCGCGGGTATAGGATTCGCCCTGCCAATAGTCGCTTTCAATAATGGTCACATTGTCACTCTTGCACTCCACCACGATCACCGGCGTCTTTTTAGCCTGCTTATCCGCTGCGCTCTGCCAAATCACAATATCAGCACGGGGAGAGCGGCGGCCATGCTGTGTTTTGCACTCCTGCGCCATCTGCGCAAAACTGTAGCCGTAATAATGGTGCAAAAGCTGGACATACTGCTGCCGCACCGTCTCTTCCGGCGTAGCAACGCGATAGTCGCCGCGCAACTCGCAAAAGACTTGTGTTTTGTCAGCATTGAATTTGAGTGGGTAAACCTGAGTCGTCATAAATCTCCTTAGTGAAAACAAGACGATGCTGTTTGATCCCCGATATTCGGATCATCCAACACATCATTGTGTTTTACATCGCGTCCAGTATACGGTGAATTTGGGGAATGGACAAGGTACGAATTGCGTTTTGGAGATGCCTACAGGTTCGGTGAGACCCGATCCCAGATCGTGCCTCCCGTACCTCAAGATGGGCGCTCACACCTGCTTCAAGACTTTCTCCACCCTGCGTTGCTGCGCCCCTGATAACTCATCCACCCGCCGGGTCAGGACGTCTTTGAAGGCGGCTGCGTTCTCCGCATTCACCGCGCAAAGGATGCTTTCCGCATACTGCGGCACGCTTTGGGGACGGCAGCT
>DAIUDK010000117.1:0-17835 GCA_036845725.1 Chloroflexota bacterium | reverse complement strand
CTAGAGACCGGCCCAAGCCAAAAACGAGTACAACTTCTTGCCTCGTCTGCCATCTACTGTCTACTCCCTACAGTTCCACCACCAACTCCGGCTCTTCCGCATGGTGCAGCGTGATACCGTTCTCGTCGGTATCCACGAGGATAATGTCGCCAGGCTGATATTCGCCATTGAGTAGCCGGTCGGAGAGTGGGGTTTCCACTTCTTGCTGGATGAGACGCTTGAGCGGACGCGCTCCGTACTGCGGTTCGTATCCGTGGATGGCGAGCCATTCCTGCGCCGCGTCGCCCAGCACCAGGCCCAGGTTGTTGTCCTGGATGCGCGCGCGTAACTTACCGATTTCCAACAGGACGATCTCGCGGATGTCGTCGTGGCTGAGCGCGTGGAATATGATCACACTATCCACCCGGTTGAGGAATTCCGGACGGAAAAGCTTGCGCAGTTTATTCATGAGCTTCTGGCTCATATCCTTATACGATTGTTCCGCGTCGGTTTCCAGAGTTTCCAACGTGAAGCCCAGTTTGCTCTGGCTCATAATCTCATCTGCACCGATATTCGAGGTCATGATGATGATGGTGTTGCGGAAATCGACTTTGTGGCCCTTGGCGTCGCTCAACACGCCTTCTTCCATGATTTGCAGCAGCATGTTGAAGGCATCCGGGTGCGCTTTTTCGATCTCATCGAAGACGACGATGGAGTAGGGCCGTCGCCGCACTGTCTCGGTCAACTGCCCGGCCTCGTCATAGCCGACGTAACCAGGTGGCGCGCCCACCAGGCGCGAAACCGAGTGGCGCTCCATAAACTCCGACATATCGAGTTGGATTAGCGCGTCCTCACTGCCGAACATAAACATCGCCAGCGCTTTGGCAAGTTCGGTCTTGCCGACGCCGGTCGGTCCCAAAAAGATGAAAGAGCCGATGGGGCGTCGCGGGTCTTTCAACCCGGCACGCGCACGGCGCACGGCTTTGGCGATACTGTCGATCGCTTCGTCTTGCCCGACGATGTGCTGACGGAGATCGGCCTCCATTTGCAGCAGCCGCCGTGACTCCGCCTCGGCAATCTGGTTCATCGGGATGCCCGTCCACATGGCGACAATCTCGGCCATGTCCTCGGGGTTGACCGTCAAGCCGTCATCCTGGATGCCCTGGAGATGGCGGAGTTCTTCCATCTTATTCTCCAGCGCCTTCTCCTCGACCTCTAATTCGGTCAGCGTGTGGTGTTTCTTCTGGGCCTCCAACTGCGCGCGTCTCAGGCGCAAGTCCTGTAGTTGTTCGAATACCTCTCGCAGTTGGATGGAGATGGGGGACTTGTACATTTTGACGCGCGACGCGCCCTCATCCATCACGTCGATGGCCTTGTCCGGTAGAAAGCGATCCGGGACGTAGCGCGCCGACAGCCGCGCTGCCGCTTCGAGGGCCGCGTCGCTGATGTGCAGATTGTGGTGCAGTTCGTAAGCGTGTTTGATGCCGCGTAGAATGCTGATGGTCTGCTCGACCGTTGGCTCGTCGACCATCACCGGCTGAAAGCGCCGTTCCAACGCCGGGTCCGATTCGATGTGTTTGCGATACTCGTCCAGCGTCGTCGCACCGATGCACTGCAGTTCGCCGCGCGCGAGCGCCGGTTTGAGGATGTTCGCCGCATCCATCGACGATCCCGCCGATCCTGCGCCCACCAGCATGTGGAGTTCGTCGATAAAGACGATAGTGTTGCCATTTTTCAGTTCGTTGATGACACGTTTCAGCCGCTCTTCGAACTGTCCCCGGTACATCGTGCCGGCGACCAGCGCGCCGATGTCCAACTGCATCAAGCGCTTGCCCAGAATGGGACCGGGAACGCCGCCGGAGATGATGCGCTGCGCCAGTCCCTCAACGATGGCTGTCTTGCCGACGCCCGGCTCGCCGATCAACGCCGGGTTGTTCTTGGTGCGGCGCGCGAGAATCTGAATGACGCGCTCGATCTCTGCATGGCGTCCGATGACGGGATCGAGTTTGGACTCCTCCGCTAACTTGGTCAGATCGACGGCGACGTGGGCGAGCACCGAGTCCTGGCTTCGTTCGCTGCTCCGTGGGGCAGGTTTGCGCCCGGTCGGTTCGGCGGCGCGGCTGGGGGTCAGCCGTTCGACGCGTCGACGTATGGCTTCGATGGACAGCCCGGCCTGGGTGAGTACGGCGATGATGACACCTTCATGCTGTTGCAACAGCGCCAGTAGCAGATGTTGTGTGTCGACGATGGCGCTCTGGTAACGCTGCGATTCGTCAATCGCCATCTGAATCAGAGCTTTCGTGGATTGGCGTAGCTCGGGTTCCAGGGCGGTCAGCGGGGCAGCGCTGGAAAGGCGCGCCACCGTCTGTTGTGCCTGCACGGCGCGCAGTCCCATATCGCGCAGAACCCGCCCGGCGATGCCCTCACCTTCGAGCAACAGGCCAAGTAGGATGTGCTCCGGCCCAATCGTTGCGTGGCGCATGCGCGTGGCTTCGATTTGCGCAAAGCGCAGGACTTCTTGTGCTGCTGGTGTAAATCTCTCCAGTGGATCGACCATGATTTTATCCTCAAATGTATCCCACGATTATCATGCGAAGATTCGGGCAATTTCCCGACGTCCGACACTTGTAACCTGTTTTCTCTCTCGCTTCCATTATAACATAAAACTGGGTGGAAAAGCTACCCAAACAAAACACGCGGGGTCATTGACCCCGCGCGTGACGAGCTAACCGTACCTTCACTTTTCCGAGATTAGCGGACTGCCTGCATGATCAGCGCCGTGAACTCTTCCCACTCTTCCGAGAAGAGGTGCAGCGTGACGTTCGACAGTTCGATGTGATAGATTTCTTCATCGTCATCCGGCTCGTTTGAGACCCAGACCACGTAGTTCTCGGTTTCACCCAGCGTTTGGACTTTCGGATCGTTACCCATTGTGTTTACCTCACTTCTTATCTATGAATTGTGAATGAAAACCCGTGTTCGCTGTGAGGTATCCCACAGCGAACGCGGGGTTGGGAACTCCATCAGTTCTGGCGACGACGGTCGTTGTCGCGGCGGCCCCCATCACGGCGACCGCCTTCACGACTTCCGCCCTCGCGGCGCCCGCCGGAATTCGAGCGCGGAGCATCCTGCGCCCGGGCTTCTTCCAGCGTCCAGCCTTCCAGCACAGCGCGGCGCGACAGCCGGAGTTTGCCGTCAGGGCTGACATCGGTGACCATCACCATCACTTCGTCACCCACATTGGCGACGTCGGTGACCTGATTGACGCGCGTGTCGGACAACTGGGAGATGTGCACCATCCCGTCGGTGCCCGGCAGGATTTCCACGAAAGCGCCGAAGTCGGCGACGCGCACAACTTTGCCAGTGTAAATCTTCCCGGCTTCGGCGGTTTCCATCATCGCGTTGATGTATTTCAGCGCCTTCTGCGCCCCTTCGCCGCCGGGTGACCCGATGTAGACGGTGCCATCCTCTTCGACATCGACTTTGACGCTGTATTCCGCCTGGATTGCGCGGATATTCTTGCCGCCGGGGCCGATGAGCGCGCCGATCTTCTCGGGATCGATGCTGGTGCTCAACATCTTGGGCGCGAAGGCGGAGAGTTCCGCACGCGGCGACGGGATCGTCGCCTCGATCACGTCGATGATCTGCTCGCGCGCCTGCCTGGCCTGCGCCAACGCCTCGGTGAGAATTTCGCGGGTGACGCCCTTGATCTTGATGTCCATCTGCAAGGCCGTGATGCCCTGGCGCGTCCCCGTGACCTTGAAGTCCATATCGCCCAGGTGATCTTCCATGCCCTGGATATCGGTGAGGACGCGATACCGCTCGCCGTCGCTCACCAGACCCATCGCAATGCCACCGACGGGGGACTTGATGGGCACGCCAGCATCCATCAGCGCCAGTGTGCTCCCACAGGTGGAGGCCATCGAGGTGCTGCCGTTAGAGGCCATCACTTCGCTGACCACGCGGATGGTGTAGGGGAACTTGTCTTTGGGCGGCAACACCGGCACGAGCGCGCGCTCGGCAAGGGCGCCGTGGCCGATCTCACGGCGGCGCGGCCCGCGCAGCGGATACGCTTCGCCGGTGGAGTAGGGCGGGAAGTTGTAGTGGTGGATGTAGCGTTTGGTGTCTTCAGGGAAGAGGTCGTCGATCTCCTGCTCCTCGTTGGGCATCCCCAGAGTCACCAGGCTGAGTACCTGTGTCTCGCCACGGGTGAACATGCCGCTGCCGTGCGGACGCGGCACCAGGTGCACTTCGGCGTCCAGCGGGCGGATGGTGCGTTGATCGCGTCCATCGGGGCGAATGTTTTCGTCCAGGATGCGGCGGCGGACGACGGCTTTGAGCGCGTCTTCGAATGCCTCACCGATTTGCGTGATCGTCCAGCCCTCGGCCTCGGCCTCTTCGGCCAGTTGCGTCTTGACCCCATCGCGCAGGGCATCCACAACCTCGATGCGCTCGCCCTTCAGCGGCGAGGTCGCCAGGAGGTTCTGAATATCCGCAGTGACGAGACCGGCGACGCGGGTCTTGAGGGCCTCCGGTAGGGTGAACGACGGGTAATCGCTCTTCGGCTTACCTACAGCGGCGCGCATCTCATTTTGGACTGCGATGACGTCTTGCATCGACTGGTGGGCCAACTGCATGGCCTCGACCATCAGGCCCTCTTCGATCTCGTTCGCGCCGGCCTCAACCATGATGATGGCGTCGGCGCTGCCGGCGACACGCAGGTCCAGGTCACTGTTCCTCATTTGGGAGATGGTGGGATTGACCACCAGTGCGCCGTCGATGTAGCCGATGCGCACGCCGGCCACCGGCCCTTCGAACGGGATATCGGAGATCATCAAGGCCGCGGAGGCCGCAATGATGCCGAGGATGTCGGCGTAGTTCTCCTCGCCCTGTGAGAGGGAGGTGACGATAACCTGCACGTCGTTGTGCATGTCTTTGGGGAACAGCGGGCGCAGGGGCCGGTCGATCAAACGGCTGGTCAATGTCCCCTGTTCAGAGGGTTTGCCCTCGCGGCGGAAGAATGAGCCGGGGATACGCCCGACAGCGTAGAGCCGTTCCTCAAAATCCACGCTTAGCGGGAAAAAGTCGATGCCCTCACGCGGGGTGCGGGCCATCGTGGCCGTTGCCAGCAACACCGTATCGCCGCTCTGGGCAATGACCGCGCCGCCCGCGAGCCGCGCGATCTTGCCGGTGGATAGGGTGATGGTATGATCACCTAGTTTCGTTGAAAATGTACGTTCTTCTAACACAGTATTCCTCCTGTTTCTGTTACTCCGACCCTCCTATAGAATGGATGTCAAAGGTCAGAAACTGGGGGCTGTTGTACACCGCTATGCGGCGTTGCACCCCAAACCCCAATTCCTACCTTTCACACACGGCTATACAGGCGAGCCGGATTGATAAAATTTATGATACAGACAAACGAGTAGATGGCTGAAACTGCCTTGCAGTTTCCACATCTACTCGTTTGACATGGTTAAGCCTCGAACCAGTGATTTATTTGCGCAAACCAAGTCGTTGGATGAGATTTCGGTAGCGCTCGACGTCCACTTTTTGCAGATAAGCCAGTTGGCGACGGCGTTGTCCCACCATCTTCAACAATCCGCGCCGCGAACTTTGATCGTGCTTGTGGACCCGCAGATGGTCGGTCAGGTCGTTGATGCGGTGCGTGAGCAGCGCAATCTGCACTTCCGGTGAACCAGTATCATCTGCCGACAGGGCATATTCTTTGATAATCTCCTGCTTCTCTTCTCTCTCTAACACGCCTATATACTCCTTCAAATTCGAGAACCACCCGAACGTTTTGCGTTTTCGTTTCGGCCAGTTGTCAATAGTGGTAGGAAGTATACCATAGACACTGTTTTTAGCAAGATGTGTCAAAGGGCAAGATGCTAAAAGTAAGGTGGGCATTTTATCACTTTCACGGCTCCTGGTATAATCAGAGTATAAAATTTCTCATTCCCAATTTTTCGCTCCCAGGAGTTTCAAATGCCTGATACAATCACACTTAAACTCGATGCAATGGCCCATGGTGGCGAGGCCATCGGACGCCACGCGGGACGCGCGATTTTCGTCCCCTACGCCATCCCTGGCGAACGGGTGCTAGCTGAAATCGTCGACGATCGCGGGCGTTACGCGCATGCGCGCCTGCTCGAAATCCTTGAACCTTCCCCGGCCCGCGTTAAGCCACCGTGCCCGTACTTCGGCCCCGATGCTTGCGGTGGTTGCCAGTGGCAGCACATCGATTACGGGGTGCAGGCGCGCATCAAGGGGTTGGTGGTGATGGATCAATTCCGCCGCGTCGGTAAATTCGACGAGCCGCCGATCCTCGAACCGATCCCTGATGAGACCGGTTGGGAGTACCGCAATCATGCGCTCTTTCGCGCTGACGTTGAAGGCCGCCTAGGATTTCTCTCAGCCCGCAGCCATGACGTCTATCCTATCGACGATTGTCTGATCCTTCATCCATTGCTGAGTGGATTGTGGCAATCACTGGACATGGTCTATCCAGAATTGGAATGGATGGAGTTGCGCGCAGGGACCGCGACCGGCGACTTGATGGTGGTCTTGCAGGCGCGGGAGGAGGAATCACCCGCGTTGGAGGTGGACTTCCCGCTGTCGGTGGTGCAGGTGCGGCACGACGACGCCATCGCACCGCTCATCGGTCTGGATTACATCATGGAGAGTGTCGGCGGGCGCGAGTTCCGCATTTCGGCGACGAGTTTCTACCAGGTTAATTCCGCGCAGGCGGCACGGTTGGTCGGTCTGGTGCTGGAAGCGCTGGAACCGCGCGGTTATCAGAAGGTGCTGGACGCTTACTGCGGGGTGGGGCTGTTCACTGCTTTCTTGAGCGAGGAAGCCGGGCATGTGACCGGCATCGAGGCGCACCCGGCGGCGGTCGCGGACGCGCGGCATAACCTGGTGGGGGCGGATAATGTGACGATCCTACAAGGGACGGTGGAGGACGTGCTGCCGACAATCGAGCACAAGCTCGATGCGGCGGTCGTCGATCCGCCGCGCACCGGCCTGGAGCTGGCGGCGCTGGACGCGCTGGCGGCGCACGTCCCCAAACGCATCGTCTACGTCTCGTGCGATCCCGCCACGCTGGCGCGCGACGCCCGGCGATTGGTGAAGCACGGCTACGCCCTGGAGTGGGTCCAGCCGGTGGATTTGTTCCCGCAGACGTATCACATCGAGAATGTGGCGCTGCTGACGCAATAGATTCTTTGTCAGCAGATGGGCAACCTTTAGTTGCACGCGGATTGAGCAGATTTTCCGTTGTCCGTGGGTAGAATCTGCTTCATCTGTTCAATCTGCTGATGGAATCCCAAATAGACTGCGCCGGCTGGTGAGCTTTGTTGAGGGAGAGATTAACGATGAGAAACACGATTCCACTCTATCAGGTCGATGCGTTTACCCGCGTGCCCTTCAAGGGCAATCCGGCGGCGGTGTGTCTGCTACCGCACACGCTCGATGACGCGTTGATGCAGGCGATTGCCGCCGAGATGAACCTATCCGAGACGGCGTTCGTGATGCCGGTGGTCGATACGCCGTGGACAGAAGCCGCGCGTTTCTTGCTGCGCTGGTTTACCCCCAAAGTGGAGGTGCGCCTCTGTGGGCACGCGACGCTGGCGACGGCAGCGGTGCTTTTCGGCGTGGTAGGCGTTCAGGTGGCGTCCGTGACCTTCGAGACGCTCGGCGGCGACCTCATCGCCCGGCGCGCCTGCGACGCGCCGGCAGAGTGTGAAACGATCACGCTCGATTTTCCGGCGGATACCCCTGTTCCGTGTGAGCCGCCTGCCGGGGCGCTCACGGCGCTCGGTGTGGCATCGGCGCAGGCGGCTGTGTACGGGACACGCGCGCATGACCTGCTCATTCATCTTGCCGACGCGCGACAGGTGCGTGACCTGCGCCCGGACTTCGCGGCGATGCTGGCCTGTGAGGAACTGGAAGCCTATCGCGGCGTGATGGTGACGGCGGCGGGCGAGCCACCGGGCGATTCGTCTTACGACTTCGTCTCGCGCTTCTTCGCGCCGAAAGTGGGCATCAACGAGGATCCCGTTACCGGGTCGGCGCACACGCTGCTCACGCCGTATTGGGTCGCGCAGTTGGGCAAGACGGAGATGCTGGCCTATCAGGCCTCCGCGCGCGGCGGCGAGATCGGCGTGCGGTTGGTGGAGAACGACCGGGTGGAATTGACGGGCGATGCGGTGGTGGTGTTCAAAGGGGAATTGTACGTCTAGAACGCTTGCCCGGGAGCATTAAACCATATAGGGCGCTTTCGTCCAACAAACGAAGCCAAGATAACAGCACGGTAAATGTTAACCACACAGTATTTGATAAGCAAAAAGTAGAGCCAATATGAGATATGGTTTTGCTACCCCAACGGTGATTAGCGTTACTGGGTTTGCCGGAACAGGGAAAACTACCATTTCAACGCAACTCTCCACGCACTTTCATATCCCTCGTTTGGAAGTTGATGCGCTTCGAGACGTGATTCGTGAGAGTGAAGAGTTTTCAGGGGATGATGGCAACTCAACCGGATTAACCAAGGATGTAATCTTTGCTTTGGCTCACTCCTTCTTGAGGTGTGGCGTCAGTGTGGTGCTAGATATCCATATGTGGCACATGCGGGATTGGAATCGATTACAACAATTAATTGCTGACAGCGGTGCGGTGGCAGCTTACAAGTTCGTTTTGTACTGTCCTTACGAGGTCTGTGCTGAACGTGTGGAAGCCAGATACCAGCAAGAACCTGGACATATTCTCGGAAGGCACAATCTTGAGGCTTACAAATTTAAATGGGAGTCTTTGTATATCTTGAATATTCCTGACGCTATCCTCATTGATGCGACGAGATCGCCGGCTGAGGTCTTTCAGGAAATTATACAACATTTGGACGTGTCTCAAGGGGCATAAGTTAGGCCCAAGCACTACCAAATGTATCTAACCTGCTGGCCGCAATCAGCTAATCGCAGGCGTTAAGCCAACCATAAGTACACAAATGGGGGTGGTCGCCCATTTGTGTACTTGTTTTTTATTCGTGGTCGGCATATACGGCGGGATTACGTGAAGGTGACCACACCGGCACTGCCGTTCACGGTGATCACTTGACCGCTGCGAATGGCCCTGGTGGCCGAACCCGTTCCCAGGACGGCGGGAATGCCGTACTCGCGGGCGACGATGGAGCCGTGGCTGAGCGGTCCACCTATGTCGGTGACGACCGCCGCCGCGCGGGCAAACAGCGGTGTCCAGGCCGGGGTGGTGAGCGCTGCGACCAGCACGTCGCCGGTCTTCATCTGCGCGAAGTCTTCCGGCCCGCGCACGACGCAGGCCGGGGCCGTCACGCTGCCGGGGCTGGCGGCGACGCCTTTGAGCGCCTTCCTCTTCATCCCTTTGCGGCGACCGGCTTTGAGCTGCATCAAGTCGAAGCCAAAGACTTTCATCTGCGGCAGCATCATCGGTGCTTCTGCCTGTTGAGCCGCCCGGCACTCGGCCTGGCGCTGCGGGATGTGGGCGGATAGATTCTCCAACGGTTGGCCGCGATCCAGCCTGCTCGCGGCGTCTGCCAGTTCGTTCTCTGTGAGCCAGACAACGTCTTCTGCTTTGGCGATCATCCCCGCCGTTACAAAGCGTTGGCCCAACTCGAAGAGCATCTGCCGTAGCAACGGATAGCTCAGGCCGACTGCGGCAAGCCCTTCCTCACGTAACGGCGCATATCGCTGGGCGCGCGCCAGGCTTTTCTCGAAGAGCCTGAGGCGCAATCCTTTCAGCCTGTTTCGCATCGTCGTGGTTGCTTCTTCGCGCTTGCGGATGGATTCCTGTTGGCGTTCGTGCGGATCGTCGCCCTGACCACTGAGGAACAGCTTGAACGTCTCCAGGACCGGCGCCGGATCATCGGCGGGAACGGGTATGCCGAAATCAAGATTGTAGATCTGGTGGCCGTAGTCGTGCAGGTAGGCGCGGAAGCGGCGTTGCCACTCGTTCCATGCATCCACATTCATGTCTGATGGCGTCTGGCATTCTTCGAGCTGGACGACAAGCTGCGAGGTTGCGGTCGCTCGCAGGTAAGCCGCCAATCCGATCTGTTCACGTACCCATTGAGCCAGATCGTATAGCGCCTTCTCGCCCTGGATGGGCAAGCTGTCGAAGCCCAGCAAGTAGGTCGGCGCGTTGGGATCGTCCCGCCGCTTGAGGAGTTTGTAAATGCCGGTGAACAGCGCCTCGCTGATCCAGGCCGCCGGGATGACGCCCCCCACCAACGCGCCGTAGGCGTCGATGGCGGCTTCGGCAAGTTTGCGCACTGCGTTCAGAATCTCGACGGCCGGCAACAACAGCCACCGTTGGCTTTGCCAGTGTTCCACCATGGCGATGTAGCGTGGGCGACCGTCCTCCGTCCAGCGTTCGACCGCGCCGGTAAACATGCGTTTCATGATCCCAGGCGCGCCCAGCATGATCTTCAGCATCGGGACGAATTTAATCGAACCGTTGTAGTAGGCGTAGTGATTGACCGTGAGGATCAGCGGTTCGGGCATCATTCCGGGCTTGCCGAAAAATCGCGTCAGCAGGCCGCCCAGGCTGGTGTTGACGGCGTTGAGGCCCAGCGTACTGAAGAGGGGCGTCAGCGGCTCGATCATCATTTCGACGATGTTGTTGCGCATGGCGGCGTAAGCGCCTCTGGGCAGCTTCCAGTCCGTCGGCGGCTCGGGGTGCGGTTCGGGCAGAGTGGTGATAGGACGCGCTTGTACGATGGCGAACTTTCCGTCGGCCCAGGCCCATTCGATGTCCATGGGCATCCCATACAGCGCTTCGATCTGATTGCCGAGACGCGCCAATTCAGCCGCTTGTTTGGCATCGAGGACCGGGGCACGGCGCAGATTCGCTGGAACCGGTTGTTCCTGGACGCCGCCGTCCACCCGTACTGTTTGGACGTTTTTCTCGGCGGTCTCGCGGGCGATTACGATTCCCGAAGCTTTGTCCAGCGCGAGGGTATCCGGCGTGACCGCTCCGCCGACGATCGCTTCTCCCAGGCCCCAGGAGGCGTTGACCACCATTTGGTCGCGGCGACCATTGACCGGGTTCGCGGTGAACAAGATGCCGGATGCTTCTGCGGGGACGAGCACTTGTACGACGACAGCCAGGGCCACGTCTGCGACCGGTATGTTCAACCGTGCGCGATAGTCGATGGCGCGCGCCGTCCACAGGCTGGCCCAGCATCTGCACGTCGCCTCCAGCACCGCCGCCGCGCCGCTCACGTTGAGGTAGGTCTCCTGCTGGCCCGCGAAGGAAGCCGTGGGGAGGTCTTCGGCGGTGGCAGACGAGCGCACGGCCACGGCGGGTGAGTGCCCCGGCAAGGCCGCGTATGCTTGCGTGACGGCGTCGGCAATCTTGGTCGGGATGGTTGCCTCCATAAATAGCTGCGTGATCGCTTGCGAAGCGACTGCCAGCGTCTCCGGGTGAGAGACATCCACACGCGCGACTGTGTCTGCAATGCGCGGTTGTAGATCGTTCGCGGCGACGAAGCGCCGGTACGCCTCCGTGGTCACGTGATAGCCGGTGGGGACGGAGAGGCCAGCGCTCGCCAGTCGGGCGAGAGATGCCCCCTTTCCACCGGCGACGTCTACAGTCGCGCCAGGGCTGTTCAAAGGTAGGATAAATCGTGTATCCATTGGCTTGCCTCCGTTCTTGCTACTTGGTTTGTCCTCAATCATTTTTTACCGCGGAGTTCGCTAAGAGCGCGGAGAAATTCTATAAATCTCTGCGGACACTGCGCTCTCTGCGGTGCATTCCGGAGACGACGGGATTTGTTGCACCGAGATCAAGATCAGATTTAGGTCCCACAGTTTGGTCAGCACGCCCCGCAGCGCTGCCTGATCTTTGAGTGGCCCCGTCAGGTGTGTGATTGCGGAGCCGTCGGGCAGGTCTTCTGACGTGATGGTCAATCCGCTAAGCCAGTCTGCCCATTTCTCGTGTAGATGGCCGCGTACGACGATCTGGTAACTTGTGGTGGGCTGGTGATTGTGTGTCAACATCCGCGTCTCCTGTACGTTTGCTTATAGCATACCAGGGACGCGGACGGTTGTCACCAGCCGAAAGTATGGGTGGGGTACTGTTTTGAGGCGCTAACGATCGGGTAGCAACCCGAAATCCCGGGCGCGGGAGACGGCCTGGGTACGGTTCTTGACGCCCAGTTTGCCGAAAATGTTGGCGATGTGCCCTTTGGTGGTGCTCAAGGAAACGTATAACCGGCCGGCAATCTCGTTGTTGGAGAGTCCGGCAGCCAGCAGCGCCAGGACTTCTTTTTCGCGGGCGCTCAACGGTTCGATCAGGCTTTCGTCCATACTTGGCTTGGCGCTCAGTCCCGACTCGCTCAGTTCCGCGGGCGCAAATCCCGCCAGAAGTTTCCTGGTGTAGGCCGGATAGAGACCTTGTTCCGCCGCAAGATAGAGCAGGTGCGCCATGGATCTCCCTTCATCGAGGAACGTGCGTTGGAAGCCCTCGGCTTCGCCCAGGGCCAGCGCCTCCCCGATGGCGTCGACGGCCTGCGCTGCATGGTGTTGTTGCTGCAATGCCAGCGCCTTCAAGACCAGGTACTCGATTCCCCGGCGATTGCACCCGGCGTTCAGCGCGTTGCTCAATAGAGGTTCTATGGTCTGGAGCGCTTTGTCCGGTTGTTCCAACGCCAGGAACAGCCGGGCCAGGAGAAGATACCGTCCGTGCAAAAATTCATCAACCACTGCCGTTGGCCCGCGACTGGCGATCACCTCCGCCACAGGGCGATCCAGCAATCCCTGGGAACGCGCCCATTGCAGGGCCAGGTCTACGTCTCCATGCAGAATCCAATAGCGCGCCTGCATCATATCGACCAGGTGATCATCGAACGGCGACGCCGTCGATTCGCGCGCGTGACGGTGCGCCTGCGCGATGGTGTCCTGGGCGGCGTCCCACGCGTGTTGCGACAACTGGACCCGGGCGATGGAGAGGTAGCTTATCGTCAGCCCGATCTCCGAGAATTGCCCCAGCGCCATGACCGAATCGTGGAAATGGCGCAGGGCGGCCTCCAGGTCGTTCCACTCGCGGGCCATTTCACCCAGTCCCAACAATGCTCGTCCGGTGTAGATGGAATTCTTTCCCAGGCGTTCATCGGCCAGGGCGATGACGTGCTGGTACTCAGCCTCGGCGAGGCGCAGTTGTCCCTGTGTGTAGTGCAATCCCGCCAGGCTGGAAAGGCCTAGCACGGTCAGCATGTCGGCGTTGGCGTGCATTGCCAATTCCACAACCTGGGTGAACGCTGTGATGGCCGCCGCCGTATCCCCACGGAGGGTATGCGCCATGCCCAGGCTATCGGCGGCCAGGCTGCGGAAGAACAGGCTATCCGGCGGCAAGTGCTGCAATGCGCTTTCGGCCAGGGCAACCGCCTCGGCGGCCTGCCCCGCCAGGATCACATGCAAAGATTGAAGGACGGCTACTTCTCCCTGTACGGCCTCTGGCACGGACAACCCGGAAAGCCGCTCCAGGATATCGCGTATGGGTATGTCCGGCTTCCGAGACAGCATCAGGGCCAACCCATGAAAGACCCACAGGCGCGGATGCGCGTCTTTGCTGGCGAGCGGCAGCGCCTCCACCCAGCGCAGCAGCGTGACCGTCTCTCCGCGCGCCAGATGGGATTCCGCTATGCTTTCAATGAGCGCCGCAGCCCGTTCAAAGTCCTGGCCTGCCAGCGCGTGGTCAATCGCAGAAGATAGGAAACCGTTTTCTTCGTACCAACGGCTGGCGCGGCAGTGCAACGTTACCAGTTGGTCGCTATGGGATGTGAACAGGCGTTTCCGCAGTAGGTCGGCGAACAAGGTGTGATAGCGATACCACGTCTGCTGTTGATCGAGTGGAACCAGGAACAGGTTCGCCTCCCTCAGAGATTCCAACATCGCTTGCGCCCCTGTTTGACCGGTGACCGCCTCACAGAGCGGCGCGGTGAGACGGTCCAGGATCGACGTTTGCAGCAAAAATGTGACCACGGCCTCGGATTGTTGCGCCAGAACTTCATCGGCCAGATAATCGGCGATGTGTTCGTGCGCGCCCGAAAATGTGTCGATGAACGCTTCGACATCCGTGAGATTGCGCATGGAAAGCGCAGCCAGGTGCAAGCCCGCGCCCCAGCCTTCCGTGCGCCTTTCTAGCGCCGCCAAGTGCGCCGGATTCAGGGAGATGTCCAGCATCTCGCCGAAAAACGCAGCCGATTCCTCGTGGGTGAACAACAAGTCCTCTTGGCGGATTTCGACCAGTTGACCACGGGCGCGCCAACGCGCGAGGGGCAGAGGCGGGTCGGCGCGAGAGGCGAGCACGACACACACGTGTGGGGGCTGATGCTCGATGAGGAAGGCGACAAAATCGTGGATGGCCGGCGTGGTGATCAGGTGGTAGTCATCCAACACCAGCAGGAGATTGTCTGAAGTTTCGGCCAGATCGTTGATCAGCAACGTCGCCAGCGTTTGCACGGCAGCCGGGCGGGGCGTTTGTGAGGCGGTGAGGAGGCCGGTTCCAATCTCTGGCCGGATCGTCTGGAAGGCCGCGACCAGGTAACGGACGAAGCACGCCAGATCGTCGTCGCCTTGATCCAGCGTCAACCAGGCACGCTGGATGGCTGGCGCGTCGCTTTCGTCCGCGAGCGTTTGCAACCACGCGTCAAGCAATGTCGTCTTTCCGTATCCAGCCGGGGCGCATACCAGGATCAATCGACAGTTTGGCTCCAGCCCCGCGTTCAAGGCGTGGAGCAGCCGCGGTCGCCGGATGTGCTGCGGATGGAGCGGCGGAGCGGTTAGTTTCGTTGTAAGGAGTGGAATAGCCATTTCAACCTGCTACACCACCTCAACCACCGATCCCCCCTCACCCTTCGTCACCTGAATCTGTGTGGGGAACGCCTCGCGCAGTTCGTCGATGTGGGTGATCACGAGGATCAGGTCGAATTCGTGCTGCACGGCTTTGACGGCCTCGACGAGCCGCTGCCGCCCCTCGGCGTCCAGCGTGCCGAAGCCCTCATCCACGAAGAGGGAGCGCAGGCGCACTCCCGCGCGCTGCGCGAGCATCCGCGAGAGCGCCACGCGGATGGCAAAGTTGACGCGGAATTGTTCCCCCCCTGAGAAGTTCTCGTAAGGGCGCGTCCCTTTTTCGTCGCTGATGATGATGTCCAGCGTTTCCCGCAGGTTGCCCGTCTTGGTCTCGCGCTGGGTGTCGAAGCGGACGTGCATCCGCCCGGCGGTGAGGCTTTGCAGGATGTGGTTGGCCTCGCGTTCCAGCTCCGGCAGGGTGTGCTCGATGATCATCGCCGGGATGCCGTTGACGCTGAAAGCGTCGCGCAGTTCGGTGAGCAGGCCCACGCGCGCGCCCAGTTCGTCGCGCTGGACGCGCATCTCCTGCTGGCGGCGCTCCAACGTCTCCAACGCGGCCAGGTTTTGCCGTGCTGCGCCGATGCGCTGGCGGGCTACGGCCTCTTGCTGGCGCGCCTCATTGAGCAGGCTCGCCAGGCGGGGCGCTTCGGCCAGGGTGGGGCGCAGCGCGTCGAGCGCCGCTTCCTGCGTGGCGCGTTCGCTCTCCAGCGCGCTGATGCGCCCGTGCTGCGCTTCGATTTCGAGGGCGAGCCGTTTGAGCGTCTCTGCTTCCTTTTCGATGCTGACGCGCGCTTTTTCCAACTCGCGGTAATCGTCTTCGGCGTGGGCGAGGGCCTGGACGCGCCCTTTGACCGCCTGGTGGGCGTCGACGTCGTAGCCGAGTTCGGCCAGTTCCACGTGGATGTGGGCGAGTTCTGCGCGCGGGCCGGCGGCGTAGTCGTCTTGTTCGATGCGCGTGTGGAGGGCGTGTGCGGTGGCTTGCGCCTGTTCCAGTGCGGGACGCTCTGCGTCGGCGTAGGCTTCGGCGGCGAGTTGCGCCTCGGCCTCGACGACCTGAGCCTGCACCACGGCGATGCGCTCGCGGGCGACGTCGCTCTGTTCGATCTGCTGTTGCAGCCGGGCGACGGTCTGTTCATGCCGGGGACGCGCGCGGAGCAGCCGTTCCACTTCTTGCAGGCGCGGTTGCAGGGCGGCCTTCTCGTCCCTGAGCGTTTGGATGCGCGTATCGTTGGCGCGGAACTCGTCGCCCATAGTCTCGCCTTCGGCCTGGATTTCGTTGAGCAGGCGTTCCTGATGTTCGGGCGTCAGAGGCTGGCGGCACAGCGGACACGCGGCTTCGGCTTCTGCCAGGGTTTCGATGCGGCTCTTGGCCTCGTTCATCAGCTCGCGGAGCTGGCGGTTGCGCTCGATAAGGCGGCTGCGTTCGACCTCGCCGATTTGCAGGGTTTCGCGGGTCATCTCCTGCTCTTCGGCGATGGCGTCCAACTGCGCGAGTTCGGCGCGCGCGGCATCGAGTTCAGCTTGCAGCGCCGGATCGACGGTGCGTTCGTGCAACAGCGCGATTTGCCCGCGCAGGTCGCTGAGCGTGCGTTCCATGGCGGCGCGGTTCGCGGCGATGGCGCGCTCGATGCGCTCGATCTTCTGTTCCGCAGCGCGCAACTGCTTGTTGAGCGCCTCGCGTTCGGCGGCGATGGTCTGCTCGCGCGTGCTTTTCTCGCTTTGCAGGCGGGCGGCCTGGCCGAGCTTCTCGCCCCAGGCGCGCTCCTCGGCGATGACGGCGTGGAGCGCCTGGTAGTTCGCTTCGATGGCGGCAGCTTGTTCGACCATGCTCGCGTAATACACTTGCTGGCCTTGGTGCGTTTCCTCTTGTTGCTCCAGTTGCGCCAGCCGGGTCTTTTCTTGTTGGTGACGTTCGTCCAGGTCGGCGATCTGACGGCGCAGAGCGAGCGCCTGTTCCTGCACGCGGTTGATTTCGTCCACCTGTTTCTGGATGTCGGCCAGGCGTGCCTCGGCGGTGCGCACCTGCGCTTCGGCCTCGGCGAGCAGCGTTTCGTATTCGCTACGGCGGGCCAACTCCTGCTCCGTCTCGCTCAGGCGGCGATCCATTTCCTGGATGCGTCCCTGCGCGCCGGAGAGCCGCTTTTTGACGCGATCCTGGTACTCGTCCCAGCGATCCAATCCCAGGATGGCGCTGAGCACGCGCTTGCGGTCTCCGGAGGTCTGGATGGTGAACTCGTCGGCGTGACCCTGGCGCAGGTAGGCGGAGTTGACGAAGGTATCGTAGTCCAGCCCCAGTTGCGCGATGATGCGGTTTTGCGTCTCGCGGATGCTGTCGGCGGTGAGGTTGCGCCAGCCTTCGTCACTCTCCATTTGGAAATCCAGCACCGAACCGGTGGAGCGCCGTCCCTGACGTTCGCGGCGGCGCAGGATGCGGCAGCGGCGTTCGTCGCCGCCCTGGTAGGGCATGCGGAAGACGAACTCGACTTCCAGCCCTTCCTCGCCGTGATAGACGAGGTCTTCGTCCCGCCCGTAAGGCGCGCGCGACCGCCCCCACACGGCCCAGGTGATCGCGTCGAGCAGCGCGGACTTGCCCACCCCGTTCTCCCCGACCAAACTAGCAAGGTGAACCCCACGCAAGTCCAGATCGGTCTCGCGGTGGGAGAGAAAATTACGGAGGTGCAGTTCTTCAGGAATCATGGTTAAGAGCAAGGAGTATGGAGTAGGAAGTAGGAAGTAGGAAGTAGGAAACGCTTGTTTATGGGGTTATCTATTCGCTGATTCATCATTTGCTCATTCTCTCCCGTCTACCGTCTACCGTCTGCCCCTTAAACCCCTGCGCGACGATGAACGATTCCCAGCTTTCGTTGCGCGTGGCCGCTGGGGTATGCACTTTGACCGGGTGGAAGGCCAGTTTGACCTCGCGGAGCAGCGCAGGCAAATCCTCGCCCTCGAAGACTTTGATGACCAGCTT